>JABSOQ010000005.1 GCA_013216195.1 Bdellovibrionales bacterium | reverse complement strand
GTAGTGAATCTGGTAGTGAATCTGGAAGCGAATCTGGAAGTGAATCAGGAAGCGAATCTGGAAGTGAATCTGGAAGTGAATCTGGAAGTGAATCTGGAAGCGAGTCAGGCAGTGAATCGGGAAGCGAGTCAGGTGGCGAGAGTCAGGCCGGCGAAGCTGAAGGCGGCGGCGGTGATGGTGACGTCTTAGGTGAGAATAGCGGTCAGCCAACGGGAGGCGTTCAAGAAACGAAAGAAGGTAGCGATCAGCAAGATGGCCAAGATGGCTTGCAAGAAGGTGGCGGGCATCTGGGACAAATGATCCGTGATGCTTTAAAAGACTTACTTGAGGGCAAGCAATCCGAGCAGAGCTCGAGCGAATCTAGCGATTTGTTTGACCCAGCAAAAGATGTGGCAGCAGATAAAGATTTCTCTAAGCTCGACCTAGACAAAGTTAAACAAGAACACGATGAGGCAGTGGCCAGACAAGATGAGTCTTTCAACGACTCCTTGAATGAAGAATCACCAACACCCAATCAACCGGCGTTCGAAGATGAGTCACGGCGTGATGAGTTTACTGATCTTAGCCAAGAGCAGCTGAACGATCTGGTCAAAAAGTTTATGGATATGGCTTGGGAGAAAACAATTTCGAATTATCAAAATTCGAACCAGTATAGAAAAGCCATTACTGAGTACATGTCTATCGCCAATGAGCTTCATCAGAGAATGCAGGGTTTAAACTTTCTTCAGCAATACGCTCAAAGGGCGGCGAGCTATCTTGAAGAGCTACAGATCTACGAGATCGAACATAAAGACTATGAAGACTTAGGGCTATCGGTAATCAAGACTTCGAAAGCACAGAGCGTAGGCATGTACCGAAAACTCAAATATGTTGCACGAGTCCTGAAAGAAATCGACGAGCACCGAAGTTTTACACCAGCCGAGAGCAGACTTAAGACTTTCGTAGACAAAGCCCTTTCGTTGTTCGAGAGAGATAGTGTTGTGAGTGAAAAAGATATCGGCGAGGCTTTCTACAACCTCATGCAAGGGCCTTTGTCACGCTCAGCCTTGTCTCGCGATTACCCGAGTAGAAGCCCAAAAGATACCATGGACTGGGAGAACCTCGCTCGCGACATTCGTGGCGGTAAGCTCAATGACCTCCTCTTGTTTAGCAGAATGGCGCCCTTCGTTGACATTCTGGTCAATGAGGTTTTTAAGCCGCATAATGTGGCAAAGCCCATTGGCGATTTTGAGCCAATTAACGAATTTGATTTCAATGTCGAATCGGTGACAGATTTTGAAGAGGTTCAAGATATGATTAAAGATGGATACCCGATCCCTGTTGAGATTATGAGAATTCTGTCTGGCGATTCTCTTAAGCAAGCTTACCGAGCTCCTGAAGATGTCACTAACCCGAAGAAGCCACTGTCGAACAAAGTCACAATCGTCTTGTACGACATTAGTGGTTCGATGAGCAGTAACAACAAATTTGTAGCTAGAAACGCGATCATCAACAGTTTTGTAGACAAAAGCCAGCTCGAGGTCGCTAGAGAAGAAGGCACTCATGTGCTCTATATGATTCCTTTCGATGCTAGACCACACGAGCCTGAGCGGTTGGCTGACATGAAAATGGCCCAGGGCTTTTTTGACAACATGAGAGCGAACCCACTAGGGGCGGGTGGAGACGATAGTATTAGCGAAGGGATGATTAAGGCTTTTGAATTGATCGCAGAACATCAAGAAAATGGTGGTGAGCTTGAGCGAGCCAATATTTTGCTGCTAACTGATGCGATTGCCAACATTCAGTTTGCAAAGGTCGAGCAGGCCAGGTCGAAAGTAGACCCCAGTGTTGATCTTGCGCTGAATGCGGTGACGATCGGTGATTGGAACGAGGATGTCAGTAAGATGATAGAAAAGTACGCCATCGACTCTGAGGGCGACATCGGGAAAGTCTCTCATCAGCACATTCCCTACGAAGATCTCAACCGACTGATGGATGTACAAAGCTACCTGACCTTGTTGGAGGCCGAGGCTGTAAACTATGATGCAGCTTCAGAGGCAGACTTGCCGAACAAAGCTTTTATCAACTTCAAAGACGCGCTAACTCGAATTAAGATTGAAGCCGAAAAAACTGGGCAATCAGGTGCCACGGTTACAAGGGCTCTAATTAAGTCATTGAAGCAAGAAAAGTACAAAGATTCAGGAAGTAGCCTTGAGAACCCGATGAAATTGTTTTATCGATTTGCCATGAGTTCTATATCTGAAGGCTGGTCGGAGAATGACAAAGCAAGATTAATGAATGAGTTTTTAGACGTGCTAGCTGGAGTCTACAGCTCTGATAGTCAGCAAGTCATTGATCAGCTAGGGCACGAAGACAAGCAGAGGATTAGAAATTGGATTACGCAATAAGATTTTTTCTATCTCTGTTGGTTTTGTGGGCTCATTGTGATGCTTACGCCACCCTGAGCTGCAGTGATGAGCTCTCGCTTCCAGAGTTGTTGCAAAGCTATACCATTGACAGCCAGCTTTACACTCCTGCAGGAGAACCATTGATTATGGAGCGCCCCCCTTTGTGGGCAGTCTCTGATCGGTCTGGTCAAATCAAAGTTGTCTTGGTCGGTACCATGCATAGGTACATGAGTCTCAGGCATTTTCCAGAGAAAGTGATACCTGTTTTTGAGGGTGCGAGGCGGGTCTACACCGAACATTCTAGCCGAGTGGGTGGTGATGATGATCGCAGAGCTCAGAGAGCTGAGCCTCATCATCCGAACAGTTTGGCTCAATTGCTTAAGCCTAATGAACTCGAAAGAATTCAGTCTGACCTAGATTCGTTCACGAATTTTAAACAAAGCCTTTTTGAGAAGGTGCCTGAGTTGTACACGCCAAAGTGGCAGGCGTTATTTGAGTACCTGACCCCTTACGGTTTCTTTATGGAAGTCTCTAAAATCTCGGAGATCGTAACAAGTGAGCTTCGCGCCCAACCGATTCAAATCGACGATCAGATCGCAAGAGTCGCGGAGGCCGCTGGCGCTTTTAAGGGTTATCTCGAGCCCCCGCATGGTCGTTATTTTCAAGACTATTACGAAAGCCATACTGCTGAGGCCATTACTGAATTTTTAGCAGAGTCAGACAATGTGTTTGAATGGATGTTACAAAACCACCAGCAAATGGCCAGAAATTATCATCAAGGCCATGATGAAGCTTTTGAGCGAATGATATTGCAAATGAATGAACGATATCGAGATGCCATGCTGTACGACCGAAATCAGAACTGGCTTGTAAAGCTTGAGCAACTGATAAGCGAGCCTGAGGGATACTCACTGGTTATCGTTGGGGCCTTGCACATCTACGGAGAACAAGGCCTTAATCGTCTGCTACAGGACCTGGGCTACAAGGTGCAAAGGGTTGAATTCTAGAGGATATTGACGAGCTGCTTCAATGGCCTGAGGCTAAAATCAATCAGATTAGTTGTAATTTATTCAATACTTTGCGTCTGAGGTTCGGTTTTGGGTGCCGTTATTGGCTGGCTGAAGCTGTAAGGCCGGCTTGAAGCCACAGCTTTAAGTAGTAGAAAAGCCTGTGAAATAGGCCCTTTTGCAGTTGACGAATCTGGTCAAATTCCGTAGTTTCCTCCTTTCAATTTAATCGGTTTTTTCGAGAAGAAGAGGAATTACATGCCGACTATTAATCAATTAATCCGCAGACAGCGGAAGCTACAGAAGGAAAAGTCTAAATCACCGGCTTTGACCTCGTGCCCACAGCGCCGAGGAGTATGTACGCGAGTCTTTACTACGACTCCGAAAAAGCCGAATTCAGCCCTTAGAAAAGTGGCTCGTGTAAGACTTAGTAATGGATTTGAAGTGAACTCATACATCCCTGGAATCGGGCACAACTTGCAAGAGCACAGTGTGGTTGTGATTCGTGGTGGAAGGGTGAAGGATCTTCCAGGTGTTCGTTATCACATCGTCCGAGGTGTTCTCGACACTCAAGGTGTGAACGATCGAAAACATGGTCGCTCGAAGTACGGTACTAAGCGACCAAAATCATAAGAGGTATTAAGTCATGTCACGTAGAAGAACGAATTATAAAAGAGAGATCCTACCAGATCCTGTATATAACGATGTGACCCTCGCGAAGTTCGTGAACAAGGTCATGCTCGATGGCAAAAAGACAGTTGCTCAACAGTCTGTTTATTCAGCTCTTGATCAATTGCGAGAGAAAGTTCCTGGTGAAGAGCCATTGACGACTTTTAAGAAAGCTATCGAAAACTGCAAGCCAAACCTAGAAGTTCGCTCACGCCGAGTTGGTGGTGCAACTTATCAGGTACCTGTTGATGTAAGACCATCAAGAAGACTGACACTTTCTATGCGTTGGTTGGTGAGCTACGCTCGTTCGCGAGGCGAGAAGTCGTTTGCGACTCGTCTCGCTTCAGAGCTTGCCGATGCTTACAACAACCGTGGTAACGCAATCAAAAAGAAGGAAGACGTCCACCGCATGGCAGAAGCCAACAAGGCTTTCTCGCACTACAACTGGTAGTCAGACTAGACAATCTAGAATCAAAGAAAGCACTCCACTTGAGAGTGCTTTTTTTGTATATTGTCGGCGTGTTTTGCAGTCACAATTGAAAGAGGCCCCAACGTGTCAAAAGCCATGAACCCCAAGAAAATCGAAGATCTCAAGTGGACCCGAAACATCGGGATCATGGCTCATATCGATGCTGGTAAAACCACCACTACCGAGAGAATTCTCTATTACTCAGGTAAGAGTCATAAAATCGGCGAGGTGCATGAGGGCGATGCCACCATGGACTGGATGGAGCAAGAGCAAGAACGAGGAATTACAATTACCTCTGCTGCCACTACCACCTCTTGGAGTGATCACCGAATCAATATCATCGATACTCCTGGCCACGTTGACTTCACCATCGAGGTTGAGCGGGCTCTAAGGGTTCTCGATGGTGCTATTGCTGTGTTTGATGGTGTGAATGGTGTCGAGCCACAAAGTGAAACGGTATGGCGCCAAGCCAACAAGTACAATGTGCCTAGAATGTGCTTCGTTAACAAAATGGACCGTATTGGTGCTGACTTTCACATGTCAGTTGGCACCATCAGAGAACGTTTGAAGGCGAATGCGGTACCTATTCAATTGCCTATTGGTGCTGAAGACAAATTCGAAGGCGTGATCGATTTGGTTAAGATGAAAGCGTTGATCTGGGAGAGCGATGATATCGGTGCCGACTTCAATGAGGTCGAGATCCCCACAAGCTTGCAAGAAGATGCTAATACCTACCGAGAGCAAATGCTCGAAGCCGTGGCTGAGTTTGATGATGCGATCATGGAGAAGTATCTCGAAGAGGGAGATTTAACTGAAGAAGAAGTGAAGTCTGCAATTCGCGCTGGCACATTGAGTTTGCAGTTGATGCCAGTTCTTTGCGGAGCCTCTTTTAAAAACAAAGGGGTGCAGCCCCTGCTTGATGCCGTGGTCGATTTTTTGCCGAGCCCACTAGATGTAGAGGCAATTGTTGGTAGCAATGTTAACGATGAGTCTAAAAAAATTGAATGTCCAACCGAATTTGACTCACCAGCGGTGGCTCTTGCATTTAAAATTGCTTCTGACCCATTTGCAGGTTCATTGACCTACATCAGAGTCTATTCAGGTGTGGTGAAGTCGGGCGAGACTTTAATGAACCCACGATTGGCCAAACGTGAGAGGTTGCAGAAAATTGTTCGAATGCACGCTAACTCAAGAGAAGAAATTCAAGAGTTAAAGGCTGGTGACATCGGAGCTGTAGTTGGCCTTAAGTTGACGGCCACTGGCGACACTCTTTGTGATTCAAAAAGATTAGTGGTTTTAGAATCGATCACTTTTCCTGACCCGGTTATCTCGGTTGCTATTGAAGCCAAATCTTCTTCTGATCAGAGTAAAATGGAGAAAGCCTTAGATCGTTTGCTTGTTGAAGACCCAAGCTGTGCGATTAGGCAAGATCCTGAAACGGGTCAGATGCTACTGAGCGGGATGGGTGAATTGCATCTCGAGATTCTTGTTGACCGCCTGTTTCGTGAGCATAAGGTTCAAGCGAATGTGGGTAAGCCTCAGGTTTCTTACCGAGAAAGCATTGAATCGTCGGCTTCAGGTTCTTCAGTGTTCGAAAAAGAGTTAGGTGGCCAGGAGCACTATGCAAAGTGTTCAGTGAAAATTGAGCCTCTCGAAAGAGGTGAAGGTATTCTGGTCGATAATAAATCTTCGCATGACCTACTTAACGATGAGCTTAAGCGGGCATTCGAGGCTGGTGCTAGAGAGGCTGCGGAAGTTGGGCCGAAAGGTGGTTATTCGCTTATCGACATGAAAATCACTCTTGAGTCTGTCGATCTTAGGCCTGATCAGGCAACCCCAATGGCAAGCCGAGTGGCAGCAGGAAATGCCGTCAGAGAGGCTCTAAAATCAGCAAACGTTCAGTTGCTTGAGCCTGTGTTCAAGGTTGAAGTTGTGGTGCCTGAAGAGTTTATGGGCAATGTGATTGGTGATTTGAATGGCCGAAGAGGTAAAGTTCACTCGATGAACCCTAAAGGCGACCAGCAGATCGTTGATGCTGAGGTGCCATTGATGACTATGTTTGGTTATGCCACAGATCTGCGTTCGGTTTCTCAGGGCCGTGCAAGCTTCTCAATGGAGTTTAAAGACTATCAGCTCGTGCCTTCAAAGGTTGAGAGCGAGATCCTTCACCACTTAGGCAGGTAGCATTAGACCAAGGTCTGGAATGCACTGCTTTGTTAATGAAAATCAGACTTGCCTCTCTTTGGGTGAACTCGGAAACTGAGTAACTGAAGAGGGGGTGACATGGAAGTGGTCCCAAACCAAAAAGCAGCAAGGGATGTTCGAGCAGAGCCTCGGGTACAATCAAAGCCTCGAAAAAAGCTCAGACGTGAAAGTTTGTTCTCGCAAGTCGTTGATGTGGAAGACTTAACATCTCTACAGGTTGAGAGAATGTTTCAGCTGTTTGCTGAATACTACGACAATCATCCGCGAGATCAATTTATAAAAGATCTATTTGAAAAGACCAAAGTGATTCTCTTGATGGAGAAAAAGCACAAAACTCTTCAGGGCTTTTCAACTATTCTCGAGATTGAGAGTGAAAACGATGGCGTGAGTTACACCGGGGTTTACAGTGGTGACACTGTTCTGAGTGAGCAATATTGGGGCTCACCGCAGCTGGGTATCGCCTTTCTGCAGCACCTCTGGAAGCTCAAGATCAAGAGGCCATTTCAGCCACTTTACTGGTTTTTGATTTCAAAGGGCTACAAAACCTACCTTTTGATGGCAAATAATTTCGATACTCATTTTCCTCGTTATGAGAAGCCTACAGACCTTTTTCATCAGCAGTTGATGCATGAGTTTTACAGCCAAAGGTTCAAAGAGACTTTTGATCATGAGTCGATGAGAATTGTGCCCAAGGGTCTGAGCTGCCAACTGAAGCCGGACGTCGCCTGCGTAAAAGAGAAGTTTTTAAAGAACCCTCGTATCGCCTTCTTTCAACAGAGCAACCCGAACTGGCAAGACGGGCAGGAGCTCTGTTGTATCGCGAAAATGACTCTGTTTATGCCTCTGAAATATTCAATGAAAAAGCTTTTGAAAAGTCTGCTGAAAAAGAAAGTAGAAAAATGAAGACAGTTTTAATTACTGGTGCGACCTCTGGGTTTGGCCTCTCTTTAGTTGAGGAGCTTTTGCAAAAAGACTACGAGGTGGTAGCAACAGGCAGGAGTATTTGTTCTCGAAGCAAGATCTTTGCTTCGATCTCTGAAGATCTGAGGGCGCGGCTCCAGTTAATAGATCTCGATGTGAATGAGCCCTCTCAAATCGCCCAAGTTAAAGAATTCTTCGAACACAAGACACTCGATTGCTTAGTTAACAATGCTGGGCTTGGGCACTTTGGCCCTTTAGAAGAAGTGACAGATGAGGCGATGGAGAGACTTATCAACACCAATCTAGTGGGTTTGATGAAGCTGACAAGGGAGCTGTTGCCAGCCTTGAGAACATCGAAAGGCAAGATCGTGAATGTGTCGAGTGCATTTGGTTTTATGGGCTTTCCATTGACATCAGTTTATTGCGCTTCGAAGTTTGCTGTTGAAGGCTTCACTCAATCGCTTGCTCTTGAGTTAAAGCCTCATGGTGTCGATGTTTTTTCGGTGCGACCGGGAGGCTACCGTACTAATTTTTTGGAAAATGCGATTTTTGAAGAGGGGTTGAAAGAAGACGTATATCTCCAGCAAGTACGCGGCCTAAAGCAGTTTCAAAAGAAGCTCAGTAGCAGGCCGAACCCACCAGACAAGATGGAGGTCGTGCACAAGATTGTTCAGCTCATCGAGGGCAATAGGAGAAAGTCAGTTACTGTAGGTAAAGATGCTCGTTTGGGTTGGTTTTTAAAGCGCTTTTTGCCAGAAGCAGTTTACGACTCTCTCATGCAGAAAACTGCAAGTAATATGATGTCTGCAGTTGAGGGCTCGTCAGTATGAAATACAATGTGGTATTGCCAGAAAAAGATAGCCTATCTCACGAGACACTACAAAAGCTTAAGGGCTACCCGGAAAGGAAATCGCCCGATGGTGAAACTCTGTTTTCTGAGGAGTTTTTTGGTATCGCAAACTCTGAAGTGTGGAACGGACTTTCTCAAGATGTCAGAGGCCGCATTCATGCAGAGTTGTCAGAGGGCTTGCTAAAAGAGACCTTGCATATCGAAATGGCCGGAATGGCCTACGCCAATAAGATGGGGTTGCTGAGTCAAAACATTGATCAGCGCCAGGTGTTTTGCGAGTTCGCCTCTCAAGAATCTAGGCACTTTGAGATGATCTGCCCATTTGTATCTGAAATTGACGGACAGCTTGAGTCTGAGTTCTCTCAGTTCGTCTCAGGGATCGTAAAGAAGGCAAACTTCTTTGAAGGTTTAATTCTTGTGCAGACCACACTTGAGGGTTGGGGCCTTCATTACTATCAGGAGCTTCAAAAAAACTGCAATCACGAAGCACTCAAGAAAGTATTTGTTGAGATTCTTAAAGACGAGGCCAAGCACCATTCTGGTGGCTTGGCCATGATTGAAAAAGACAAGCTAACTGATCGCGATCTCTTTGAATCGAGCTTCGTGTACCAAACACTGACGACAATGGCTCAGTCTATAGCGATTGGCCCGCTGCAGTTGGCCCAAACCGTATTTTCGGCAGACTCTCAGTTGGGGCGTGCTGAGCTTCAAAAGTTTTTAAGAGAGGTTGAAGCCGTGGAAAGAGCCGAATTCAAAATGAATGTGTTCAAGAGATTGGTGTCTAAAGTGGTTCAACCTAGTGTTGTTGAGGCTTGGCAGCGAGAAGGTATGTTTAAGGTTTTAGCTGAGTCTGAAATGGCAAATTTGGTAAGTCTAGGTACTGAACAAATTCATTTGCCAAAACAGGGTCCGTCAGCAGACGCGAGTCTTTGATATCACCCCTGCTGATTCCATGTCTTTCAAAAAAGCTTTGCTTAAGTTCTATCAGATTAGGAACTCTCAACTGCTTTGCAGATGAGAGTTGATTTTGATCCCTAGCAAGTTGATAGTGATAGCTACCTTTCAATGCAGACTCAAAGTCTGTGCCCGATTTTTCAGAGTGAAGTAGCTGATAGTAAGAGGGGTTCTGGTTACGGCTTTGAATTGGCAGCACCAGCCAGTCTCCATGAAGATGTGAGAGTTCTTCGGTGAGCCAAGTGCTTTCAATCTTTTCTCCAACCAGGTCGGAGATTTCAGCTTTTCTCCCAATAAACTCAACCACTGGCGAATTGCCAAGTCTTGTTGTGCAAACGACCTGATCACCCAGTTGGTATCTTTTGAGTCCACCAAAGCTCGTGATAAGGACCTCAGCCTTTTCGCCTTCCTTTATGCTGTATAGGGGCCTGATGTCTCCGTGTTGATCTAGAACTTCTAGGTAGACATCTAACCAGAGAGGGAGAGCTCCAGTGTCTGATTGAAAGAGAGGAACCGTAACGGGTGCTTCTGTGCTTAACAGCCCTTTTTTTTGAAAATGAACTTGTGGGAATAGAGCTGCTATTTGTTCAAATGGTGTTTTTGAATTTGCTGACCCCCAAGCTGAGACGAACTTCAGAGATGGCCAGAGTGCTGACCAGTTCCGAGACCGAGCAAGTTGTCTTCGAACTCTTGTCATTGAGTAGGCATCGCATTCAGATGCGATAGTTTTCATGAGAGAGCTCAGGTAAGATGGGCTCCAGACTGAAATGATCTCAAGGTCTTCAGCTTGGGCGAGCTGTCTTGCAACTTGGTTGAAGAAGTCGTGTGAGTCCGTACCTACTAAGTCTTGTGCAACTAAGAACCTACCCGTGATGTAGCGGAGTGTAGAGCCCAGATACTCAGTGTCGTCATTCGATTGATTCTTTTGAGGAGGTGAGATCGAAATAAAGGTCTTGCCTGATTTTAGCTCTATGCCAGAACTTAAGACATCGTAGCTCCAAATTTTGAACATCGACTGAAACGAATTCAGCAAAGACTGAGTGTAGGGGATCCACTTTTTACCCTTGCCACTTGAGCCAGATGTTGGCTCGAAGTGTTGAACTGTTTCAAGGTTCCATGAGGTGCCCGAAGGGTAGTCTGAATAAACGGTCAGAGAGCTAGGTAGTTTTTGCTGTTTCGTGAGAGCTAGAATACTTTTAAGAGTTTCTTGTTGGGCTTGCTTGGGCTCGTTCAGGCTTTCTAAAAACCTGTTGTATCGGCTTCTAGAGGCGGCTCGCATAGACCACTTTGCAGCTTGAAACAGCAAGCTCATGTCGGCAGCACTCCGTTCCAGTACAATCGAGTCTTAGCGGGCAACATTGTTCCGGCCTCTACTAATGACCCTGGCCCCAGTTGGCTGTCTCCCCCGATCAGGCTTCTCTCTCCCACTCGAATTGTTTTTAGTCTAAGGATGGGCTTGCCGTTGATTGAAGTGATCGCGTGGCTACAAAATATAGACATATGACCGATCACCACATGATCTCCTATTTCGATCATCGAACGGTCAACAATCTCTACCCGAGGCGTCCACAGTACATTTTTGCCGATCTTCCCACCCCAGGCTCGAATCCAAAGAGTGAAAAGGCCAGGCACAAATCTTAGTAAGGCCTCGAGCCCTGGTAGGGCAATAAAGGGATATTGCAACATGTAGGAGGTCCACCAAGGGTTGTAGCTTTTGGCTGAGAGATCATAGTCTCCATCACTTAGTGGAAACAAAATCTCATGGATCTTAAATAGGGCTAGGGGAGTGAGGTAAAGGTGTAAGAGCCCTGCTACAAGTAGTACGGGCCTTTCATAGTGAATTCCAAAGGCTAAAAGAGCTAACTCAATTACAAGGTACAACGCTGGAAACAAAGAGATAAGCCTACCAGCTAATGTCATGATGGCTCCGTAGCTCTAGGTGTTGAAGGCATAGGTGGTCGTGGTTTCCAAGGAGAGAAGAACAGGTGTTTTAGCTCTTCGCTTTGCAACTGTTCTCCGATTTCTTTTGGATGAAATTGCCGAGGCTTGTAGGTGCTGTGGATGCGGTCCCATAGGCTCAGATTTGCACCATAGTTGAAGCCCTCGCTTTCACTACTGTGATGAAAGCTGTGGTCTTCAGGTAATACAATCAGCCAATTGAGATTTTTAAGAAAATCAGGTGTTGAAAGAGCTGAGTGGCGCCAAAGATCAAGAACAGATGAGGCAGCTACTCCCAGTAGATAGGCATGCCAGTTTTCGAGGGCAACCAAGAAAACAGGGTGTACCCAAATGTACACAATGAACAAGGGTGTGAAGAGTGAGTTGCGCGAAGTGATCAGAATGTCCATACTTCTTGCTGAGTGGTGCAGCCTGTGAATTGGCCAAAGCTTTGGCCTGTGAAGAATGCGATGGTTCCAGTAGTAGAGGTAATCAACTAGGGTTAGGGGTAGAAAAAAACAAGCCCAAGAACCCCAATTCAGGGCACCAATCGTGTTGGGTGCTAGCATTTTGATAACAGGTTGTAGCGCCATAGAGGCAAACAGTGGCACGAGCAGGCCTTGAGCCAGAAGGCCAAAGCTGTCGATGATCCAATCCCATCGATTTCGAAGGCTCGAGGCCATCTTGATCTTAGACGCGCTCAGAATCATCAGAGACCAGAACCCTAAAAAGGTGATGGCGACATCTGGAGCGCTTGCTAGATCCAAAAACTGCATTCCGTCACTTTCTCTTCATTTGTTGGTGCATTTTTTGGGTCAACAAGCTCGTGGTAGGTTTGATCAACAGCGAGGTGTATCAGATCACAATCTGAGTTCTGAAAGCGCATAGGGTTTCTTTTGAGAGTCTGATGTTGGTTTTTTAGAATGATAACATCTTGGTCAATCACCTTTTGGCTTTGAGATCTAACAATTGGACGACAAAAGTAATTCCAAATACCGTAGTTGTAGGTAAGGTCGGTGTAAACGAGTGTATGGTCCTCGTCGATAGGTACACTTTGTGAAGTGATTATGAAGTGGCCTTTTTCGACGTAGTAGTTAACAGTTGTGATATTTGGGCCAAAGTACTCGTCAGTGTGCACCACTGGAATTTTCTTAGGGTTTAGAAACCAGGAGAACCATCCGAAATCAGAATTCTCATTGAAGTATTCAATGTGAACATGGCCTGTTCTCTTTGTTATTTTTGTTTTAGTCTCACAGCCAGACTCGTTTCGAAAGATATTGGGATGCACAAATGTCGTGTGGGGTATGTCGATAAAGTTTTCTACGCAATTCAACAATTCGGCTTCGAACAAGTTTTGTAGCCGAATGGAGCTGTAACCTTTGTCTTTGTAGTGGGGCATTGGAAAGGGTTGAGCGTTTGTCTTTTTCTGTGAAAACCGAACGTAGACAAATCCATCTTGCTCTATAGCTTGATACTCCCGTTGGCATCGTCGGCCTTTTGGTGCCCGTCCTTCAGAAGGGATCCAGGTCACATCTCCTGACTGATTGTATCTCCAGCCATGGTAAGGGCAGGTGAGTTGACCTTTTTGGATAGTGCCGGAGGATAGTGCCGCCCCCCGATGAATGCATTGATCTTTGAGGGCTACCGGGTGACCGTCCTCACCTCGAAACAAGACAATGTCTTTGTCTAAGATTTTTCTTGCTAAAGGTTTATTTTGGAGCTCATGACTTTCAGCGGCCACCCACCAAAATAGATCGAGGTTTTTGTCGAGGCTCATCAAACTCTCACTTTCTCTACGCTTAAGTCGTGTTCAGCGGAAAGCTGACAACTTAGCCTCAGGTCGGTTTCTTGCTCGAGACCAACGGATTCAAAAAAGTCTCTCTCTACTTGAGTTTGCGGACGACAGTTTTCAGGATTGTGCACTCGAATGGCACAAGTGCCACATATGCCAGTACGGCAACCAAATAATATAGGCGAGTTGGTGGCATCGAGTTTATCGACCAATGCTGATCCCTTTTCAATATCTAGCGAGTCAAACCCTGATGAGGACTGGTTAACGAACTTAATCGCTATAGAATCAGGCATGTATCACCCTTTGCTTGAATTTTTTGAATTGAAGCTTGTTTCTCTTCAGAGTTTTTTCGATCGAGTTTTTCTTCATGAGCTGTAAATTATAGTTTGAGGCCCACAAGTGTTCGACGTCGCTTAGGTAATTCTGGTAGCTTTCGATTGCGATTGTGTGTGTCTCTCTAGCTTTTTGCATGCCTTCTGAATCTTCACAAAAGCACTTTTCCATCATTTGTAGAGCATCAGCCCTTGAAAGGTTTAAGACTCTTGAAGTCAGAACCTGGTAAACCTTGTTAAATAAGGCTGGGTCGTACCAAAAAATTCCATTAAGTGCAGTCGAATAGTGGTAGTGGTCTTTTTGGCAACCACTTATCGCAATATTGCTGATCAACTTTTCGAATCGAGTCGGTTTAGGAATGCTTTGCATTATGTCTTTTGACAAAAGCATCGAGGTATTGAAATGAAAGCTCTCATCGAGGAAGTGGTACTCTGAAATCTTAGAGGGAGCTGCCGAGGTTTCAGTCTCTCGAGACATACGAGACAACCGGTCTTGTACGATTTTACCGTTGAGAGTTCTTAGTGCTCTGATCGTAAAGTACTGAGCTCCGATGTAAGGTGAGTCCGACGACAATACGGGGTAGACCTTCAGTTGCCACTTTCGAATCCATTGCCGAATTGAGCCAAGATCTGAGTGGACCATTGTCTTTTCAAAAGGAGTTCGAAGTGGGTAGCAAAAGATTGGACCACCAAACAAGACTTTTTCTGTCTGGCGACCAACTTTGGTAAATGCTGAGATGTGAGCTCGTTCTTGACTGCTTTCGAGGTCAAGTGTGTCACAAACGCTTCGAAAGTCGGGCACTGAGAAAAGTGAAGCTGCGCTAGCTTGATTAAAATAAATCGTAGCGATCTCAGCCGATATGATCTGTGAGTAGTATGCAACCCAATAGATTTGGTTGAGAATTCTTTTTTCTGAAGCTGTTGCCTCTTGCCAGAGTTGAGTGCCCCACATAAATGAGTACTGTTCGGGGTTCCAGTACTGATTGGCACAGTCTTCATACCGAAACTGCTCACTGGCTAAATCGATATTCGCGGTTTGGTCGAGCTCTTTGCTTTTTTTAAGCGCAAATTCGACCCGTCGTTTCCAAGACGGAGCTTTTTGAGCAGGTCTATCTAGTTTGAACTGACTTTTTCTCTCGACTGTTGTCTCCACAGCTCTTTCACCCTTTCGATTTCGTCGTTGTATTGCCCTTTAAGAAACATCCATGCCATCTTTGTTGAAAATCGAACGACCTGAGGATCGTGCGTCGTTTCTACAAAGTTGACTCCACTGTCTTTAGTGACGTAATGGCCAAAGGCACCGATAAGCCCAGAGGCGAAAAAACCAAGCAGAAACCAGGGGCTCACAAAATAGGCCAGCACAGGGCTGAGCCAAAAGCAAAGTGCCGAAAACAAATGAATTCTGACGTTCCACAAATTTGTATGTCTCAGAACAAAAATGCTCCAGTCATCTAGGCCTGAATTTCGGGCTGTCGACTCCATTTGATCTCCTCGCTGGGCATAGATTTCTGTTTGAAAAAACTTGATCGCATTTTTTCATAGTGACGGACAAAGTGCACAATGGGTTTGTCTGCCTTGATTGGGTTTTTAAAAGCGAAGTCGATATTCTGAAAGATGACCGTATCACCCTTTGCAAAGTAGTTACCTACCCAGCGAGTGATTTCAAGGAGACAAGCATTGATGGCTTTGCCAAGCATGCCTTTTCTGTTTTTGGTTAACAAGATAGTTTGACCTTGAGTTGAGCCATTCATCCCAGGTCTGAGGGCGAAGATGATATGAAAGTGTAGAAAGTCAGGGCCCAAAGTCACAGCACCAGTGTGCCCCCACCAGTATTTGAGGTTGTAGGTCAGTGCTTTTTTGTAGAACCTGCGAAGTGGGCTAAAAAGCCAATGATCCGGAGGGCAAGGAGTGGTGTTGTCAAAGGTTATAGAGTAAGCATCTCGCTCCTCGGGTTTCATGTTGAGCTCAACGACCAATTGATGAACTGAAGTGAAGTGATGCGCATCGATGGCGTTGACCATGACTACGTTAGGATGACAGGCCTTCTCGAACGGAGTGCCGAGGCGAGTGCTGACCAAACCATCTTCGAGCTCTTCAGGAAGCGGTAGGGGGACCTCTTCAGTTGGGTCACCTGTCCACACCCAAATGAGTCCGAGGTGTTCTCGAATTTTATAAGAATTCAATCGCTCAATAGCAGTGTGGTCAGCTCCTACAGGGATGTCAGTGCAAGCTCCGTTGTTGTCGAACTTCCAAAAATGAAAAGGGCAACGAATGGCCTCTCCCTCGACCTTGCCATCGCACAAATGGGCACCCATGTGTGGGCAGTGAGCATCTAGACCGTATACGGCACCACTTTCGCTCCGGTAGATAACAAGTTTTTTACCGGCGATCTCTGCAGCTTTTGCAGTTTTCTTTTTGAGTTCACGGCTATCGGCAAGCCAGTACCATCCGTCTGGTACAAACTCCGAATTACCAAAATTTGCGAGAGTGTCGTGAAAATTCATCCTTGAACCTCAATTTGCTTTTTTGGGGCTTCTACCTTGAAGCCTGCCACCATGGGCGATTTCGTTAAAAAATTAT
This sequence comes from Bdellovibrionales bacterium, assembly GCA_013216195.1. Lineage (GTDB taxonomy): Bacteria > Bdellovibrionota > Bdellovibrionia > Bdellovibrionales > UBA1609 > JABSOQ01. Next base: position 42,540 of record JABSOQ010000005.1, on the reverse strand, counting down.
CCTTTGAGAGAGGGGGCTTGTCTCGTGATAACCTCTTGCGTCGCAATGGTATTTTGGGTCAGTGGAACGTCTTTGTGATCGGGGTTGTCCCTAAGCTCTTACATTCAATATGAGCTTCCTTAACCCATCGAAAGTGGTTAGCCTTTAAAGCATGTACAAGAATCTGCTCAGCCAACCATGGATCGCCCTCACGTCATTTTTGATACTTACGGTGGTGGTATCTAGCTTTTTGCCGGCACTCGAACTTCACATGGACATTTCAAGCCATAGAGATCTTGGTATTCAGTCGGCTAAGGACCTCGATGAAATCAAAATGCAGTTTGGTCGTGCTGAAACGGTGAGCTTAATTGTGCAAACTGAATCTGCTCTATCTGTCGAGCAGCAATGCGAGATCTCTAAGACATTGCAGGAGATGCAAAACTCTTCGTCTTATGTCAGGTACATTATGCACCCATGGAAGGTCCCTGGTTTTTTCTTTGAACAGGAGAGGTTGATATTCTTGAGTCTTTACCCAGACCCTTGTGACAAAACCCCTCATGGGCTCAAGGTGCGACCACTGTTAGCTGAGCTAGATGATTGGAAGTCTGATAATGCCATCAAGTCTACTGTTCACTTCTCAGTACCTGAGAACACAAACCCTGCTCTGCTCATGTCAGCCCACCTAAAACCTCTTGAACTTGAATTGAGGTCAAAGCTGCCCGACTTGGAGTTCATGGTTTTGGGGCCAAGCTCTTATCGGTATCACCTTTTTTTGTCTGTGCTAGAAGACTCTTGGGCATCAATTGTTGGTGGGCTGCTGCTATTGACTCTACTAGGCCTTTATTTTGGAAGCTTGTCGGCCTCCTTGGTTTTTGCCTCCTTATTGGGTTTATCTTTTGTTTGGGTTTTAGGTGCTTCGGCAGCACTAGGTTTGCCTATGAGCTTTCTGGTAAACGGTATGTTCTTGATTCTCATTATTTCGTCACTGAGTGATTTTGTATTTATCTGTATGGGGTTGAGAGAGAACTCGCACGCAATACAAGTCTTTGAGTCTTTGAGCAGGCCATCAGGGCTTACTAGCATGACTACGGTCATTGGCTTTTTGTCATTGAATGTGTCAGATTTTTCTTTGATTCGCGATTTTGGTACCCAAGCAGCCATTGGTGCCATCGTTCAATGGTGCCTGTGCTTCTTGGTGCTTCCCAACCTTTTGGTGTTGGCACCTGGCCTGTTGTCAGTTCGGCAGCCGCCCAGATTTATGAAATGGATAACTGGGTTCATTTTGAGAGTCTCATTGCCGCCAGTATTTGGAAGGGTATTGATTGCACCTTGTGTTCTTGGAATCCTTGCCTTTCCGTTTTTGACCTATATGGATGAGCCCTTGCAGAACTTTCCTGCGGAGCATGAGCTGAGTCGGGGCATTAACAGCCAGCTAAATAAAACCAGGGCCAAAACAACAGTGCGAATGTTTGTTCCTGCAACAGCAGAAGAGCCTGAACGTGTAGATTTGTTCAATCAACTTAATAGTCGAGCCGAGGTCTCAGATATCTTGAATTACGACCGAGTTTGGAGCCAAGACTTTCACTCACTGTCAGCTGCTGATAGAGCCTTTGTTGAACGAGAATTCAGAATGACTGGAGCTCTCAAGCATCTCAAAACTCTGAAAGGTAACGAGCAGTGGGTGCTGTTCTTAAAAGAGTACTCGACCGATGTTATCTTGAATCTGCGCAACCTGGTTGAAAGAGTATGCAGCTCATGTCTTTTGTCAGGGCCGGCAGCCGTGTATGCTGAGTCAAGCCAGTTCGTTGCCAAGTCATTAATTTCAACTTTTTGGCTGAGTTTGAGTCTAGTGGGCCTTGTGATTTTGTGGCTCTGTCGAAAGAGACCAATTCGTCAGATAGCTTTGATACTCTACTCGATTTTCTTTGGACCACTTGTGATGGTTCTTGTTCTGGCCTTGTTCTCTGTGCCCGTAAACATTGTCACATGTCTGTTTTTTGCAGCACTTGTAGGAATCACCGGCGACAACTTCATTCAGTATTTCGTTACACCCTACCTAGAACTAGCACAAGGTATCGAAAGTAAAGCAGAAGCCAGCGCTCTTACAGCGATCTGCTTGGTGCTGATCAGTTGTGTATTTCTTTTTTACTCATTGGTTCCGCTGAAGCTCTTGGGTCTGCTGTTTGTAATTGGTTTTGCAGTGAACTTTTTCGGAGATTATCTGGTCTTGAAAGCTGGAGTAAGCGGTGATGCTAAGAGATGAAGGGTACCAACCCGAGGTGGGTTGGTACCAAAATCTTTTTTAGTGTACGAAAACGTTAGTTAGACCGAAGGCAAAAGCTGTACCTTGGCTTGAAGAGATGATTCTTTTTGCTTCCATCATATAACCAGCGTCTTGACCAGCAAACGAAGGCACGTATTTGATCCAGGCCGATTTGCTCCAGCCTTTCGATCTACCGAGGTCATAGTTTCTCCACTTAAGATCGCCCTCAGCTCCTTTTACTGTGTACTCTCTGACTCTCTCTTCTGCTCTTGAGCCTGGGTCACCATAAAAAGTAGTGGCGAAGAGATCATCGAGATGTAGGGGAGAGTCGTGATAGAAGGCATAAGCGTTTATTGAAGCCGTCTTCCCAGTAAGAGGCTCTCGGACAGTCATTGAGCCAGTTGAGTTAGCGATTTCCAAAAGGTTTTCGATACCCTTATCTGAGTATTTACGAACTTCTTCTGGTCTGTTGTCTGCGCCACCAGTAGATGGGTCGTTGAAGTGATTGTAGGCAGTAACAAAGTGAGAGATAGAGGTGACCATAGCGTTGTGTGCCTGAACCATCAAATCTTGACCAAGACCGTCTTTGCCGCCTTTGAGTGACATGTAGCTTCTATTGCGATCTTTTCGAACTTCATCACGGATGATGCCAAACTTCTCGCGATCAGACATACCCCATTCGTCACTTGTAAGAACACGATCAAGACCGAAAGCATCGATGCCCACGCCTGTACTGAGTTCACCGGCTAGATTGATCATGCGGTCATGGTTGTAGGCAGCAAACACAAGAATGTCTCTTTGTGCCTCGTACAAAGAGCTGATGATAAGGTTTTTCTCACCGTAGCCAATAGGTGAAAATTCAACCACATCTCGGCCACGAGGGAACTCGTTCTTACCCCAAGCCCACTTGTTGTCGTAGACATAGATTTCATTGGGCCGAGCCTGTGTTAGAGCCTCAAGTTTGGTGGTTACGACTTTCAAGGTCTCAATTAATCCTGGTTGTCCGTTCAAGCCGCTTACAAGGTAGGCTTGAAGTTCAGAGACTGATCTGAATCTGTCAGCTTCAGTAAATTCAGGAGCTGGTTTGTGAATGTATTGCTTGTAAGTGGTGAACTGCTGGTTTGGCAGTAAATCTGCAATGCTGTTTGAAATACCTCGAATGATTTGAATAGCAGCAATATGAGTCATCTTGTTGCCGTTGTCTTCAACCATTGGGCGAAGCTTCCAGATCATACCTCTCATTCGGATAGAGACTTCAAAAGTACCAGCTAGCAATTTGTAGGCATTGCTGACTTCGTTAGAAGGGCTGTTGGCTCTTGCTATAGCAGCAGTCATGACTCTGTGTAGGCCCTCAGGAGTTAGCTGGTTTTGCCACTGACGGCCAAGTTCTTGAACATCTTGAGCCACATCGTTTTGGCTGTACTCTCTCTCTTGCGCGATCTTTCTCTTTTTACCGTCTTTTTGTAGCTTCTTTCTCTGCGCCTCGAGCTTTTTGTCGATAGTTTTGAAGTAGTTGTCGTTAAAGGTTCTTTTACGAATCTTTGGGACTTTGATTTGTGTTCTTTTATTTACTTTTTTTGCCAAGGCGGGCATGCAAACAACGCATGATAGAAGAATAATAAGTAATGACCTCATAAGAATCCTTTCTAGAGAAGTAAATTGAGACCCAATTAGGCTAAACGCACGTATTGCGAGCCGCAATGACTATTTTTTGGCTCGACCAACTCCTGAAGATTTGCTCTGATGTGGAGCATGCAGGACACCCAGCACTGGAGAAACCAGCCTAAAGATGGAGCCTCTCGATGGTTGAATGAGCAAACTCAACCAGCTAGACATTTTCGTGTGCTCAACCAGCCAGGATTTTTGACCAGGTCATGGTATTCGGTTTTACCTTCGGCTGCGCTTGCAGGTCTACAAGCGAGATCTGTCACATTGGGTAAGCAGAGGGTTACACTTTTTCGTGGTGAGTCTGGCCGCGTTTATGCGATCGATGCTTTTTGCCCTCATTTTGGTGCTGATCTGGGCAACGGAAAAGTTAAAGGCGAGAACATACAGTGCTACTTCCACCAGTGGGAGTTTTCTGGTGATCAGGGCAACCTAGAGCATGTGCCCTCAACTGATCGTCTGCCGAATTGTGCTAAGTTGAGTACCTACTCAGTAGTCGAAAAGTGGGGAATGATATGGGTGCACTCAGACTCTAAAAAGGTGTTGCCTTTTCCCTTTGTGGGCTTGGCTGGGCAGCGGCTTGGTCGAACAAAGTTGTTTGTACATCACCATGCTTTGATGATGAGTGCTGTTGATCTTCATCACTTCTTTTCGGTTCACAATCTCGATATTGATTTTAAATTCGAAACCCGCGAGTTATCTGAGTCGCATTACCTTTGGCAGATTTCTGGTGAGATACCTAAGGAAAACGTTTTGACCAAGATGGCTCATTGGCTACTTGGCGGAAAGTTTCAATACGAAGTCGAGTTCTTTGGTGGCAATTTGGTAAAAATTGAATACGGAGTTGGGGCAAGACTGTTTGGCAAAAGCAATGCTTGGAAGATTCCAAGTGTTCAAATTGCATGGTCGTCATTTGCAAATGAGAAAGGCGTTAGCGATACCGACTTTTTTGTGTTGTACCCGAATCTTCGCGGCTTCTTTGCACCATTGAAGAGACTGCTTTACAAGGTTTTCTCTTATGCTGTGCTATTGGCTTTAAAAGATGATGATGTGAAGGCTTATCCTCACATGAAGTTTAATCCCCAGGTTTTTGTAGACAAAGACCGCGCCAGTGTTGAATTCATAAAGCAAATTGAAGGGCTCGAGGAGGGGACGTGGTAGTTCGCAAGCTAACTCTGTCAGAGTGGTTTCTTAGGTATCAACTTCTCAAGATTGGGAAAACTCAGTTTTTCAACCCCGGGCAAATTGACGTAGACATTTCAGCCCTTTCAAGACGTTTTGGTGGGTGGGACAAGATACCCTTAACGGCCATTTTAGTTAAGGCCGCTGCACTTTTGCATAGGCGTCAGCCACAGTCTCACAGGGTCGTTCTGTCTACTCTATTGGGTCCTCGGCTCATTGAGTTCTCTGAGCCTAGAGTCAACCTGCCTTTGTTGATGAAGAGAAATGGTGAAACTCACCTGACAGCGACCGTGATCGAGCAAGCCCAGAACAAAACAGTTGAAGGCTTAAGTCGTGAGATGGGTCTTGCAGCTAAGGGCGAAGCCGAGAGGTATCCCATTGCGAAGTTCTGTGCCGATCATTCAAACCACTTTCTGAACAGAATGTTGCTAAAGGTTGTTTGTTTTGCAGCTTACCGAATGCCTCACTTGTTTGCTAAAAAGGCTGGCGGAATCTCTGTTAGTTGTTTGTTTGGGCAAGAGTGGATCGACAAGGGGATGTTGGTAGCTCCTATGGGGCCGACGGCGATATCTATCGGAGCCATCAGCTTGTCTGAAAAAGCAAACGGAGCAAAAGTGTTGCGACTCGGAGTTGGCTACAACCACACCGCGTTTCTCGCGATTGATTGTGTTAAGGCCATCTCGAGTTTAGAGGCGATATTGACCGGAAAAGATAAAGAATTGTTTGAAGAGCTTTGCAAAGGTGAAGAAGAGGATCAGCTTGAACAGAGAGAAAAACCAAAAGACACAGCCATTTCGTTCTCACCCAGTCTTTAATAATTGGGAGGTCGTAACAAAGGGCTGGTATCTCGCAATGCCAAGTGCCGCTTTAAAAAAGGCTCCGCATTCGATGGACCTTTGCGGCCAAAGGGTTGTGCTTTTTAGGGGCCAGTCTGGAGAAGTTTATTGCACCGATGGTTTCTGCCCACACATGGGTGTTGATTTGGGGTTGGGCAAGGTTTGCGGTGAGAACATACGATGTTTTTTTCATCATTGGCAATTCGACGGCAAGGGGAAGTGCCAACATATACCAAGTGGTCAGCCAGAGCCCAGGCAGCTCTACCTAAGAGGCTATGCCGTTGAAGAGAGGTACGGCTTCATTTGGGTTTGGCCTGAGTCTAAAGCTCCATATCCGGTGCCTGAACTACCTGAGCTTGAAGGCTCTGAGGTTGATTCAAAGGCTGGCCTTTCTTACCAGAGAAGTTGTCACTATCACGTGACGATGATCAACGGCATCGATCCGCAGCATCTCTCGACAGTTCATAACATTCATATGGATATGAATGTGAATATGGACCAAACTGAGCCTACCTCTTTGCATATCGTTTTAACGGGTAAGATACCTCAAGATAGCTTTGTGGGTCGGCTGATGGCGAGGTGCATAGGAGATAGCTACAGTTATGGTATGAAATATGTTGATGCCACAGTCGGTTTGCTTACAACTTTGAAAGATGTGAAGGCTTTCGGTAAGTACCGCTTGCCTGCAGTGCATACTATTTTTGCTTACTCCCAAGTCGAACTCGGTAAATCTAAGGTGACTCCAATTTTTGTGACTAAAAGAAGAAAAGGTTTTTTGGGCAAAGCATTGAGTTGGCTTCTTCTTAACAGTGCAAAATGGGGCTTTCATTTTTTGCAAGGTGAAGACGGCAAAGTGTATGAAAATATCAGATTTAACTCGGCAGCTCTGCAGCCTATGGATCGCCCAGTTGCGCGGTTCATCTCTTATGTGAACTCACTTCAGCCTTCAGATTGGTCAAGACAAATTGTTAACTCTATGCCTAGTCAGATTGTGCCAGAGACCCAGCAACCAACTCAGCTAGATCATTGATTTACTTCTCGCAAGCTACTGAAGCTCTAGTCAAAGGTCAAGATGTCGGGATAGGCATTTTCATCACTGTTTTTGAAAAATATAATGTGGTTTTAGTACTTTAACGCAATTCTGTTGCTTCACTCTGCTAGGATCAGCTGATGAAACCCACAACGATGTCAAAGAAGCAGGGGCTCTATTTTGCTGCCTGCAACGTTTTGGCAGGTGTGGGTAATTATCTGTTTCAGCTTGATGCGAGTCGCGGTTTGACTCTCATAGAGTTCGGTGACTTCACCTCGTGGCTGGCGAAGGTCTCGACTCTGATGTCTTTGGCGATGTTTTTTAATTACTTTTCAAACTTTATAGATCTCGGCAGCAAGAAAGTCATTGGCTTGTGTTTGATTGCTCTTGGGCTCGGGGGGCTTAGCTTTTCAGTAGCGGTGCTGTCAGAGCTCTCGATGCCACTCCTATTTGCTGGTTTTGTTGCCATCATGTTGCGGCTTGTGTTCTCATGGGTTGATGGTCAAATCCAGAGGCGATTGCTGTTTTATGCATTGGGTACTAGCTTGGTGCTCAAAGCCTCTAGTAAACTTGTGATTCCGAGATTTGATTCTTTGTTCTCATCTTCTTTAGATCTCTACGCGTGGGCCTTTACAGTTTGCCTCCTCCCAGCAGCTTTTTTCTCAATTTTAGTTGTGATATTTCAGTTCAAGAAATCGGACGAAACTAAAGTCACAGATAAAAAATCAAGTGAGCCCCTGTGGAGACTAGCAGTTGCGGCGATGCTGCTGTCGTTTTGCTCAGTGATCACACCGCAGCTTGATATTCTTGTAGTGAACTGGACTCAAGATCCAGAGACTCTAGGCCAATTTTCAAGAGTGAGTTTAATTTTTAAAGCTCTTTTCTTCGGCCTTAGTATTGGTGCTTCTTGGCTGCTACCTTTTCAGATTCGCGCAGCTCGCGAAGGGCAGGGGACTTTTAGCTTCTTCACTGGTCTTCGGTTTCGCTCTCTCTTTTTGTTAAGTGGCTTTGCTTTAGCCGGTGTTGCAAGTGTTACGGCTCCTCCGGTATTGGAGTGGATGCTTGGGTTTGATCTCACTCAGTACCGCGTTTGGATATTCTTATCTTGCGTAACAATTATGGGACGCTTAGGAATGTTTGTTTTGGTTCAGCAATACTGTGCCGGCGTTCACATTCGGCCTGTAGCAATAGCTAGCCTGGTGTTACTGGCAGAGCTAGTGATCTTTTCACTTGTTCGTATTGAAGTGACAACTTACTTGGCGATTATGTCTGTGATCAATATTGGCCTGTTTTACTTGCTTCCTCATCTAGAGGGCAGACGGCCACAAGTGCCAGAATCTGTCGTAGGAGATTCATGACAAAAGAAAACAAGAATGAGCTGACCTATTCTCTTCTCTATTTGGTTTGTATCGTAGTTCTGGGCTATATGTACCTCTCGCCAGGGGCACAGTATCTCATGAACTCAGATCACACGAAGGTTTTGAGTGATGGCACTGATCCGACCTCGCTGCCTTTTCATTTTTCAATTATTGACAATGTGGCCTCAGAACACCCTGGGCATTTGATGTATGGAGCCGTACCTAACAGGCAGTACAATGCTCCCTACGGTAACGCTCTTTGGATTGGTTGGATGAGAAAGATCTTGTCTGTAGTCTACTCTCCTTTTGTTATAGCTGAGCAGCGATCGGTCGCCATAGGTTGGACTTTGTTGGTGTTGAATGCCATGGGGATGTTCTTTTTAGGCCGTGCCATGAAGTGGCCGCGCTGGTTGGCGGCAGCAGCGGGCATAGCCTGGGCATTTAATGCTTTCACTCGAGCCCGAGCCAAGGTTCATATGGGTCTAGCTGGTTTGTACCACTTGCCGCTAATCTTTCTAGGCCTCGTCATATTGCAGCGATCAGACAAGAAAAAAAGTGTAGCACTAGCAGCTGTGCTGTTTTTGATAGCTTCAATGACCGCTCACTACCATGTTGTGTTGGCTGTGTTTTTGAGTCCTTTTTTTATTGGCTTTTATTATCTTCCCGAAAGCGTAAGACAGAACTGGAAGCCCGCAACGCTTCGCCTGCTTGTTGCTGTCTTGCCGGCCGTCATGCTTCTGGGCTGGAGCTTTGCAAGACCGGCACCTTCTGATTTCGTTAAAGGCGGCGCCAACGTTATGCCGGTCACTGGTGAAACTAAGAAGGGAGAGATTCATCCTTTTCTGTCACAATTCGCAGCTCACCCCATCGACTACATTGCCGGTGACACGGGCTTAGGAGAGGGCGACTGGAACCCTATCCGAGGGGCTATAACGAGTTCTCTGTTTAAAAATATGAAAAACAGCAACCCTCATGAGCGGGCCAACAGTATACGTTGGGTCATTCTGTTTTTGTTCTTTGCGGCTGTTTGGTGGTTGATAGATGCAATAAAGCGGAGAGACTTGATCGACGAAGGCTTGGCTCCGACCATGATATTTTTTGTGGTGTTTGCAGTTTTTTGTTTTTGGGTCTCACTGGGCTCTGATTATGGACTCGCCACATTGATCTATTCGGTTCTCTCTCAGTTTAGGGTTTCGAGCCGTGCTGGGGTGGGGGTGCATTTCGCTACAATCATTGTGGCTTGTATGTTTCTCAACTTTTGGCTTCAACAGTACAAGCTGCAGCCGAGAAAAGGTAAAAAGGGCAAACAGAAAGCAAAGCTAGGGAAGGCTCCCAAGTGGCTGAAGGCAGTGCCCATTGCCTTTCCGTTGGTGATGATTGCAGACTTCCCTCCTTTCATGAACCAAATGCCGATCGCTGCAATTCAACCAGCTGTTGCCGGTGCGCCACCGAGCCGCATTGACAATTGCGGTCAAGGTTTGCCCATACCGCTAGCTACGGGTTTTTCACAGTTGCTGCGTTATTATCAGCTCGCACAAAAGCTGAGGCGGACAGACTGTCAAATAATGGTGGGGTCTCGTATGCAGCCTTTGACTCAAAACCTCATGAGGGCATTCGCCTTTCATCCAGAGGTAGTCAAACGCATACAAACTGATAATGAAGCTTATCGTGCCTTTACGGTGAACTTTTTAAAGTGTGCACAGGCCAACTGGGTCTACTTTGACCCGCAGGTACCTGTGCAATGGCAAAACAAACTGTGCTCTCAGTTGGGTTGGGAGATGGAGTCTCAGAACTTCTGTAAAGGAAAGCTTGGAGCGCCTAAAAGCTATAAAGACCCTATGCTCTGCTTACAGGGAGGGTAGCTGCTCGCCTTCCATTAGTGAGCGCGTTTTAGCTAAAAGGCTCCTAGTCGATGTGGTCAAAGATCTGAGAAGAAGATGAAAGAATGGCGTCAGGTTGTAGTTCTGAAAGATGTTTTTCGTTACGAATTCCGCAGCTGACCGCGAGTGTTTTCATACCGAGTTGCTGGCCTGCCTTAACGTCGACTTCGGTGTCGCCAATAATTAAGCTAGGCTGAGAGAGATGAGGCTTGATAAGCTCAACCTTTGTTCTGTATGTGCCTTCGTTGTTATCTTTGTTTAGAACTTGCAGAAAGTGCTCTTTTATACCAAGCGACTCAAGCTGCTTCATCAAGGTCTCGCGCCGGTTCCTTAGTGTGACAAGAAAAAGCTGGTGATTCTGACTGATTTGCTTGAGCATAGTCGGGACATGTGGCCACATGATGTCATCTCCGACTCGTGAAACGTCCTCTATTAGTGAAATGCGTTTCTTCTGATAGCTTTCGAAAAAACCGTGAGGGGCAGTAAGTTCAACGATTGATTGCTCACTCCAGCGATCACGCTTTTTCTCCCAGTACTCTTCCAAAGATAAGACATCGAGTCCTTCATCTTTCATAAGTTCTGAATAGAGGTTGTGATACTTCACAGAGCAATCAAGAATGGGGCCGTCGAAGTCGAAGAACACTTGCATTAGTAGCTCATTTTATCCCAAAAGTTAGGGTTTTGCTGCAGCCAAGCAAACTCTCTCTTGAGCCCATCAGCGAGGTTCATTTTTGGAGACCAGTTGAGAAGCTTCTGGGCTTTCTCGTTTGAGAGTATCATTTTCTCGAGCTCTTCAGGTAGTCGCTGCCTATTTTGCTCTACCAGTTGAGAGTGTTCACCAACCTTGACATCTTCAAACAGAATGTCTTTTCCGAGATCTTGCACTTGCATGATTTCCTGGGCGAGCTGTTTGATCGAAGTGCCAATGCCAGTTGAAACATTGAAGGAGGTGGGTGCAGCTTCTGTTTCGAAGCACGAATTGTGCAAAGAGACTGCGTCTCCAACATAGGTGAAGTCACGCTCTTGAGCACCTTCGCCAAACACAACGGGAGGCTCACCTTTGAGGAGCCTTTTCAAAAAGATGGTGAGAACTCTGCCGTACCATTCTCTTTCTCCGTACACGATAGCGTAGCGAAGGCTATATATAGGGAGATCGTGTGTGTTCGAGTAAACAAGACCGTATCTCTCTGCGGCAAGCTTGCTGACGCCATAAGCCCAGTTAGGTACCTGAGGGTGGTCTTCGTCTTCAGGTACGTACCGAGCTTGGCCGTATACGCATGCTGAAGAAGCACTCACAACTCGAGACACGTTGTTTTCTAGTGCAGAGTCGAACACATTCAAGGTTCCTTCAGTGTTTACCCTGAGATCAAAAAGAGGGTCTTCGACACAAGTCGTGATCTCGAGCTGTGCCGCCTGATGAGAAACCCAGTCGCAGCCTTTCATAGCGGCCGAGAGTTGGTCTTTGTTTAGAATGTCACCCTCAACAATCTCGATGTCATCTTTGAACGGGGCTAGGTTCTCACGCTTTCCGCTTGAGAAATTGTCGTAGACCTTCACAGTCGCCCCGGCTTTCACTAGCGATTCGACAATGTGGCTGCCGATAAACCCAGCACCACCAGTAACAAATATTTTTTTTCCAGCAAATGACATGACCTTCTCCTGATGATGCCCCTTATTTGGGTTTTGAGTTCAAAGCCTCTGGTCGTGGCCTTTGTTCGATTCCTGACAGCATTGTGTAGCCTTCATTATGAGTCGAGCTTGAGAACACCTCTTGCCAGTACCGGAGCATTAAGACGCCGTCCTGAAAGTCGCCGAGGCTAATGTCAACTTTATCGCCGCGCGCGAGTTGGCAAAGTTTAACCGGGCTATTAAAGCCAGCGGCCACAGTGAGAGCAAGAGTGCCCGAGTATCTAGGATTCACCTCAAAAAATACCGCTTTGTCTTTAAGGCGAAAGCACTGAATGTTGCAGGGGCCTACGATCTTTAACTCTTCTGCGATCTGAGCTGCCTGCTCAATGAGTAACTGATCTCGAACCGTTTTGCCTTTGTAAGAGACTCCAGATTTGGTTTCAATGCGAAGCCTTGGTACAGCATTTACTGCTTTGCTGTCGAAATCACAGAGCACATCCACGGTGAACTCTTCAGCCTCAAAGCACTCTTGAATGATGGGTCTGTCGACCTTTTCAAGGTAGAACGAGAGTTCGTTTTCGTTATTAACCCTAAAAGAGTCGATGGAGGAGCGGCCCATAACTTGCGGCTTGATAAACAATGGAAAGCTAGGCTGCGATGGTAATGACTCTGGCAAATAGCTTTGTGGAGTCTCGACTCCGATTCTTTTGAAGAACTGGTTGGTTTTCCATTTGTCGTTACAGTTCTCAATGGTCTCTAGGCTCGAAATAGCCACTTTGGTGCCTTGTTCTTCAAACTCTTCACGATGCTTAGCAAAGGCTGTAAACTCGTAGTCCACTATAGGTATAACGAGATCAACTTTTTCTGCAGAGCAAATCTCAAGCATTCTCACAATAAAATTAGGGTCTTTGGCAGCAGGCACGATATGAAAAGAGTCGCTTAAGAACTTGCCAGCAGCATCCTCATTCATATCTACAGTTGTGATTTGCACATCGATTTGATTTTGATTTTTCAGTGCCTTAATCACGCTTTGACAAGTTACGGTGCCAGAGCCAGTGATCAGCACATGGAAGGGTCGACTCATCCAGATCCTCTCGATAAATTCTATGTTATATCAGGCTGTTGCAGGAATCTATCAGACAATTGTCGGGGTTTAGGGTGGTACCCCAATAATCATAGACGAGTAGTAGGGGGCTTCCTAAACTAAATAAGCCGGAGGTTGCCCATGAAAGTGCCATTCGTAGATCTTCCTAATCAGACGCAAAAAATGAAGACTGAGATCATGCAAGCCGTAGAGTCTATCGTAGACAGTTGCCAGTTTGTGCTGGGCCCCGCTGTTAGCGCTTTTGAGTCAGAATTTGCAGAGTTTGTCGGTGCCAAATATGGCGTTGGAGTAGGCAGCGGTACAGATGCTTTGCATATCGCTTACAGGGCTATTGATCTGAAGCCCGGTGAAGAGGTGATCGTGCCAGCTCATACTTTTGTGGCGACTCCGATTGGTGTGACCATGGCTGGTGGAGTGCCTGTGCCAGTTGAAGTTGATGAGAGCACGTTTTTGATGGACCTCAACAAAGTCGAGAGTGCCATCACATCAAAGACACGTGCAATCTGCCCAGTTCACCTCTACGGCCGAAGCGAAAACATGGAAGAGGTGATGTCACTAGCGAAAAAGCACAACTTGATCGTGATTGAAGATGCATCACAGAGCCATGGCTCTCACTGGAACGGTAAATGCACCGGTACTTTTGGAGATATTGGCTGCTACAGTTTGTTTCCAGGTAAGAACTTGGGGGCGTTCGGAGACGCTGGTGTGATGGTTACTGATAATGAAGAGCTTAAAGACAAAATTATGTCGATCAGAAACTATGGGTCTCCAAAAAAGTATCACCATCCTATTTTAGGCTTCAACTCTCGTATGGATTCAATGCAAGCGGCGATCTTGCGTATTAAGTTGCGCAATCTCAAAGCTTTCAGTGAGGGGCGGCAGGCAGCCGCTGAGAGATATCACAAATTGTTAGAGGGGATTGAGGGCATTCAACTGCCGAATATTCCAGGTGATAATCAGCATGTGTTTCATCTCTATGTGATTCGAACAGAGAAGCGAGATGAGCTTCAGAAACACTTGCAGGAGTGCGGGGTCGGGGCAGGTATTCACTATCCGACGCCATGGCATCTTCAGGGTGCCTACAATAATCTAGGCTATTCAGAGGGAGCCTACCCTCTGACCGAGAAATTGAGTCATCAAATTCTCTCTTTGCCAATGTTTCCAGAAATCACAGAAGAGCAGCAACAGCACGTAGCTGATTCAATCAAGAAGTTCTTCTAGCTATTGTTTGTAACCCTGGTGCTAGGCTGTTTTTGCGACCCAATTTTGGGTGTCAAAGCGGTTTTGAATGTCGACAGGTCTACCATCATTTGCCAAGCTCTTTGACAGCGCCTCTAGTATCTGCACCACCTGAGCACCAGCTATGCCGTCGGTGAGTGGTTGTCTTTTCTCAGTTATACTAGCTGCGAACTCCTCGACCATTGCGAGTAGGGCCTCTTTGTTTTTTATTGCAGGCGCAAACATTGAGCCGACTCGGTAGTTGACGCGAAAGTCAGTGTCGTCTGCTTGATCCAGTTGCACGGTTTTGTCGTAGATTTTGATTTTTTCCATGGGTTGGGTGTCATCATAGACAGCCATCTTTTTGTCGCCAGCTATGATAACTTGACGGCTCTTGAATGGCGCTGCCCAATTGAGGTGCAGGTGAGCGTTGAAGCTGTCATTGTACTTCATATTCACGTAGCACATGTTTTCTGTCGACGAGCCGAAGTGTTTTATGCCCGTTGCTTGAACCATTTCTGGCATTTTGCCACCAGACCAAAAATGCACAATACTGAGATCGTGAGGTGCAAGATCCCAGAGCACATTCACTTGAGGTTGAAAGCCACCTAAATTGACTCGTACAGAATCGTAATACAACAAATCGCCAAGTTCCCCTTTGTTGATCTGCTCTTGCAAGTGAATCACCGGGGAGTTGTAAACAAAAGTGTGGTCGACCATTACGTTTTTGCCGACCTTTTCAGCTGTTTGCAAAATCTCGACACACTCCTCAGTAGACAGTGCTAGGGGTTTTTCGACGAGAACATGCAAGCCCTTCTCTAAGCATTCTACAGCGACGTGTTTATGTGAGGCGGGAGGGGTGGCGATTACCATGGCTTCTAGCTCCTCTGCCTGTGTTAATTCTTCGACAGAGTTGTAAGTTTTCAAGCCAGGGTAAGTGTGCTGAGCTAGGCTTCGATGGTTGGGGTCGTTATCGATAACTCCTACGACCTCAATCTTTTGACTCGACATCATGTTACGTAGCAAGTTTTTGCCCCAATAACCGTAGCCAATCAAACCCATCTTTACCATCTGTTCACTCCCTGAAAAGCCCCGAATTAAGCTCGAGCTCACCTTTTTAGTTTATCAGTCTAAGACGAGAAATGCTGCTTACCCAGGGCTAGTGTTAAGGAGTTTTCGACAAACAGCTTGCTGGACCTGTTATCTATCTGCCGAAAAGTTGACCAAAGGCGAGTCATTGTTTGAGGTTTTGCATGTGAGTTTTGGCTACCTGTACTATGATACAGGTAGCACCAGAGAGGTAGTTGGGGTGGGAGATTCAACAGATATACAAGGCAGAGTCGATAAAGCTGCTGAGTTTTATGACAGTAGACAAGACTTCGATCGCTACCTAATTGAATACAGCTGGCGCCGAATTCAAGAAAAGTCGAATAAAGGCACTTGTCTAGAGCTTGGTAGTTCAGAGGGTTTGATGACCGAACAACTGGCCAGTTTTTTTGATTCGGTTACAGTTGTTGAAGGCAATCAAAAAAATCTCGACCTCATTGAAGGTAAATTCTCAAACGTGACCTGTCACGGCTGTCTTTTTGAGAACTTCGAAACTGAGACTAAGTTTGACAACATCATTTTGGCTAGGGTCCTTGAGCACATGCAAGAGCCAGTGGCATTACTGAAATCGTGTGTGAATTGGTTAAAGCCAGATGGAGTGGTGCATATTGTTGTTCCCAATGCCAAGTCTTTGCATCGATTGCTCGGAGTGGCTATGGGGATGATTGCTGTGGCTGATGAATTGACCGAACGGGATCAAAATGTTGGCCACCTAAGAGTCTACGACCAGGACATGCTCAAAGATCACATTCAAGACTCTGGGTTGAAGTTGAACCACCTCTCGGGCTCATTCGTTAAGCCTTTATCTAACTCGCAAATGCTCGAGTTTGATGAAGAGGTTCTCGAGGGGTATTTCAAGTTGTCAGATCAGTTTGGCGAAAACTGTGCTGAGCTCTACGCGACCTGCAAGATCTGACAGTTTTCATTTTTAATTCGGGTTGTTAAATGTCTTTCTCGAGCAACAGTGTCGAGTAGTAGCGCATGGCTTTAATGAGTGACTTAAAGCTCGAGAGTTTCATGAGTTTCAAAAGAACTATCCACACCCAGGGCCGAACACGAAGAAGTCGGCTTTCGAAGCGAAACCAACTGCGAGCACCTTTGATTGCCGAGAGCTCTTGTTTTAGCTCAGAGAGGTCGTACCCAAAGGTTTTCACGTCTTCTTTTGAGAGCTCGCTTAAGAGCTCGTTTGCGTAAATGACCTTTTGTGGGTTCGCTGTCAGTTCATTTTTCCAGCGATCTAAAGACTCGGTATTTGGAGCCTTAGCCTTAAAGGCTTGAATGGGGTCACCTAGGCGAAACTCTTTCTCTACGCTGTCTCCGTAATTCACAACGCCATTCTCGAAATCGATTCCCGCAAACTTCAATATGCGAGAGGCCTCGGCCTCAGGGCTTGTGACAAGGTCTTCGTATCTCACGTGAAGAGAGGCCACATCGTTTTGATTCAAAAAGTCGGCTAGAATAGGCAAGTCATTTTGAATGTCTTTACCGGTACGAACGGTCTCTTTGTAGCTGCCGGCAAAAAACGAGCTGGAGATAGAGTCGAGTATGGCAAGTGGGTTTCGAGACAAAACGATATACTTTGCTTTCGGGTAGAGTTTCGTTAGAAACCTCCAGTGAAAGTAAAAAGTCTTATCAAGCAAGAGGTCGGCTTTCTCGTCACGAGACAGGCTTTTTTCGTAAAGCGTGTTGCAGTAAGCTCTAAGAGCTTCAAGGTAATCCTCCTCGCCCTGAGGTAACTGTTTAACTAGTTCTTGAATGCCAAGTGAGGTAATTGAGATAGGGTAATGGGCCTGAACGGGTGTCGCGTAGTACCCGAGATATTTAATCGGTAGAGTGAGCGAGTGCTCTGGTAGCGTCGAGACTCGGCTGTGTGCCGAAAGCATCAGCTGCAACAGCGTGGTGCCTGACCTAGGTATGCCGAAAATAAAGATTAGGTTTTCACCGAGGTTGTTCAATTTACTCATGGGGCTCCTCTTTTGTGTGAGAGGGGGCGGTTGTGAACAGCCGAGTTGCCGACTGGGTGGTGAAGGCGATCAAAACTCCGAACCCAAAAAACAGAATGCAGGCTGTGTGTAGCCAAACCATTTTCACAAATTCAATTGGAGATTTTGCGATAAGTAGAGTTGAGGCTGCAATGGCTACGACCTCAGTTGCTATAATGAGTGCCCCAAGCTTCGGTGAAAGAGCTAATGCTGCTAGAGTGGTGAGGCTAACAATTAGTCCGAGCAAGAAGGGCCCAAAAAGAAATGTTCTCTTGGTGAGCACATGATACTCGACGAAGTTGGGGCTGCGCTCATAGAAATGATAAACGTAAGACCAAAGCGATTGTCTCGGCTCCCATTTGATGGCCAAGCGGCCATCTAGAAAGACTGGGCAAACTTGCATCATATTTTTCAAGAAGGTTGTGTCGTCGCCTTTGACATCGCCTGGTGGCATCAGCTTGGTTGTCTTTCGGTACGCCTCAGTGGGGCAGAGGTAAACGGTTGCCCCGATTAAGTAGCTTGCCATGTTGTTTTCGGTGATTTGAAACGGGCCATTTTCATAGGCCTCAAAAATGTGCTTGTAAATCAGCCGGTGAAGCCTTTCCCAATGCAGATTGTAGATGCTTTGGTTGGTGTCTATGAATAAGCTTCCGCTGTATAGTCCTGGCCGCAGAGTGATCTCTGCAATGACTTTTTCAAACCCGGGTTGAAACTGCGCGCGGCAGTTTGTCAGGATCAAGTGTTGAGTATCAAAAGCCTTTACACCCTCAACGTTAACGTAGTAGCGGCCCATATTGTTGGGCAAATTGATAATCTCGATCTTTTCAGCGAGTGCATGAGTTGATTTCTGATCTTGCAACACTTCAAGTGTGTTGTCGGTAGAGGCATCGTTAACAAATAGTATCTTGCTCAAGTGATCGGCTAGGCCTGAGCTCTTCAGCGAATCTAGCAGCGGCGCCACAGACTGAGGTGAATGGTAGATTGGAATCTGCATTGTGATGTCATTTGCCATCAGTTCTTGGTCTCACTCCCTGAAACACTTATCGAATAACCAAAACGAGCCATTTGGCCCTATGAGATACTTTTCTTCCATAAGCCCTTTATTTCTGCTTTTTGCGAATCAGAGAGACCAAAAAGTAGCCTTCTGGCCGATTCAGAAAAGGCAGTAGGCTTTGGGTCACTTCATGGGTCGCCACGAAAGGTATTTTAAGTGCTGATGGAATCAAATACTTATAAAACTGATACTGAAAGAACCAACCAAGAGACCACTCTGTGACTTCGTACTCATCGGGGCTCACATCTGCGCTCAAGGTCTCAATGGGGAGTTCAAAGCCAACATCCCAGGTGCCTCTGGCTTCAGCTTTGGCCTTGGCTCTTTGGTAAACTGGGGCAGAGGCGTTCGGATTGAATGTGATCATAAAGCCACCTGGCTTCATCACCCGAAGCATCTCACTGACCGCTTGCTTTCTTTCTCGAGGCTCAAAATGTTCGATGACCCCAGTGTTCCAGACGAGGTCGAACTCGCCATCTTCAAAGGGCATCTCAAAGATTGAGCCAGAGACATAGTTGGCCTTTAACTCGAGCTCTTGGTAGTAGGTCTCGGCAATGTTCAGAGCCTCAGGAGCAATATCGAGTAGAGTGACCTCAGCGCCTCGGGCTGCTAAGGGGAGTGAGTTGAGCCCAGTGCCACAGCCAGCATCTAAGATCGATTTGCCTTTAGGTGAGCCGAGTTGCTTCTCGAGCACAGTCAAAACCAGTCGGTTTATGGCAAAGCCCCCAAATTTCGAGATATACCAGCGAAGAAACCTGCCCTGCCGGCTGGAGTCTGGTGCCATGTCTGAATTCTTCCAGTGCTCTTGCCAGGTATCGGCGACAGTCTTTATGTGTTCAGAATCTCTCACAATTTTCTCCACAAGCCCTCTCAATCAGCTTAGAGATCTGCGAGACAAAAATCAACGGACCCGGACCTCTTGAAGCTCTGAAGAGATTACAGCTAAGGGACAAAACATGACCTTTGCTGCATCTATATATAAGATGCACTTCGAGTTTGCGGGTCGATGAGGCTTCTCTAAAACCCAATGGGGTTGGCGAACTATAGATTCAGACGAAGTTCGGCCAATTCGGATATTCTTTTCTTTCCGGTTTGACAAAGCAGATCACGTTTGTGCATACTCAGCGCCTTGTAACGCTGTGTGATCTTAAGTCTTAAGCAGAAAAGTCGCCTAAAGTATTGAAATGACAGGTGAAACTAGCTGGTAATGACTTTTAAGAACGGTGGTCTATTGTCTTCTCGAGGGGCTGTAAGGTGCTGAAAAGACAAGAGAAAATCAAAGCAGCAAAGTAAAAAACGAATGAAGACAGATAAGCGAGAAGAGCATGCAAAGCCAAAAAATTAGAATTCGATTGCGAGCGTTTGATCATAAACTTCTTGATCAATCGACCAAAGAAATCGTCGAAACGGCAAGACGTACAGGCGCAAACATTGCGGGTCCGATTCCTTTGCCAACTAGAATCAACAAGTACACGATTTTGCGTTCTCCTCACGTTGATAAAAAGTCTAGAGAGCAGTTCGAAGTTCGAACTCACAAAAGACTACTAGATATTTTAGAGCCCACTCAGCAGACAATCGACCAACTTATGAAGTTGGACCTTTCTGCGGGCGTTGATGTTGAAATTAAGCTTTCTGCTGAATAAGAGAGGTTTTAAGTAATGAGCGAAGAAGAAGTTCAAGCACAAGGCGAAGGTGCCGAAAGCGCAGAGACTGCAGAAGATCAGCAACAAGCTGAAGCACCTGCAAAAGACCAAAACTCTGTAAAGTTAGATGGTCTGTATGCGTTCAAAGTCGGTATGTCTTCAGTATTCGATGAAAAAGGAGCTTCGGTTCCTGTAACTGTTCTTCAGTATAAGCCCTGGGTGGTGTCTCAGCTGAAGACTAAAGACAAAGACGGCTATGAAGCGGTTCAAGTGGCTTGTGATCCTAAAAAGCCAGCTAGAACTTCTGCTGCCCAAAAAGGGCACCTCAAAAACACTAGCTTCGAACATGGGGCTAAGTTTGTTAGAGAAATTCGTCAGTCACTTCCAGAGGGTATCGTTGTTGGCCAAAAGGTTGAGATCGACAGCCTTGCGAAAGGTGACACTGTCAAAATGACTGCGAAATCAAAAGGTCGCGGTTTCTCAAGTGTAATCAAAAGATGGAACTTCGGTGGTGGTCGAGCCTCTCATGGTGGTAAAGCGACTCACAGAGCTCCTGGTTCTATTGGTAACTGTACTTTCCCTGGTCGAGTCATGAAGGGCCGAAAAATGGGTGGTCAGTTTGGTAACGAAACAACCACAGTTAAAAACGTGAAAATCGTTGATGTGATTCCAGAAGAAAACGTGGTTTTGGTGAAGGGTCCTGTGCCTGGTTCACGAAACTCTATCGTTAGATTGATGAAGGCGTAGTTATGGCGACTGTAGATGTAGTAGATTGGAAAAATAAGAAAGTTGGTTCTGTTGATCTAGATCCAGCTGTTTTCGAAGCTCCAGTTCGTGATGATATTCTTCATCAGATGGTTCGCTGGCAGAGAGCATCTGCTCGTGCGGGTACTCATAAAGTGAAGACTCGCGGCGAAGTGAGCGGTGGTGGTAAGAAGCCATTTAAGCAAAAAGGTACTGGTAACGCTCGTCAGGGTTCATCTCGTTCACCTTTGATGGAGTCAGGTGCAGTGATTTTTGGTCCTACTCCTCGTGACTACTCATTTAAGATTCCGAAGAAAGTGAAAAAGATGGGCCTAAGGTCTGCTCTTTCTTACTTGGTTGCTGAATCAAAACTAGTAGTTGTTGAAGATATGAAATCAGCTGACGGCAAAACAAAAGAGCTTGCCGGTCGTTTGAAGTCTTTAGGTGCTGAAAAGGCTGTTCTGATAGACGCTCAAAGCGACAAGCTATTTGAAAGAGCAAGTCAAAACATCAACAAGGTTCGCTACTATTCAATTGATGGTTTGAACGTGTTTGATCTTTTGAAGTACGACAAAGCCGTGATCACTAAAGATTCGATTGAAGGCATTGTTAAGAGATGCGGAGAGGGTAACTAAGATGTTCTACACTTTAAAGAAACCTCTAATTACTGAGAAAAATAGCATGATGGCCGAAGACGGCGTCTATGTTTTTGAAGTGGATAAAGCCGCTACAAAGACCGAGATCAAATCAAGTGTTGAAAAGTACTTTCGAGTTAAAGTTGATTCAGTTCGCACTAGCATTTGCAGGGGCCGAGCTAAGCGTACACGCTTGGGAGTTGGCCGAGTTAAGTACTGGAAAAAAGCTATGGTGAAACTAAAAGAGGGCGAAAAGATCAGCCTTTTTGAGGGAGCGTAAGCATGGGCATTAAGATATTCAAGCCGAGAAGTCCTGGCCGTCGTAAAATGACTGGTTTTGATTTCAAGGAAATCACCAAGACAACCCCAGAGAGATCTCTTGTAGAGCCCCTTAAAAAGAAAGCGGCTCGCGGTAACCACGGTCGAATTACAATTCGTCACCATGGTGGTGGTCACAAGCGTAAGTATCGTGTGATCGACTTCAAGCGATTCAAGTTTGATATGCCCGCTAAAGTTGCGGCAATTGAATATGATCCAAACAGATCTTGCCGTATTGCGCTTTTGCATTACACAGACGGTGAGAAGGCTTACATCATCGCCCCAGTAGGGCTGAATGTTGGTGATCAGGTCATCTCGTCAGACACAGCAGATATCAAGCCGGGCAACAGTCTGCCTCTCAACAAGATTCCGGTGGGCACTAGCATTCACAATATTGAAATGCGCCCTGGCAAAGGTGGTCAGATTGCTCGCGGAGCTGGTGCTGAAGCCACTTTGGTTGCGAAGCTTGGTCAGTACTGTCAGGTAAAGCTTCCTTCAGGTGAAAACAGAAAGATCCTAGCTAACTGCAGAGCCACAATTGGCCAAGTTGGTAACACAGATCACGAAAACATTCGCATTGGTAAAGCTGGTAAAACTCGTTGGAAGGGTCGACGTCCAACAGTTCGCGGTATGGCTATGAACCCAATCGATCACCCAATGGGTGGTGGTGAAGGTGTTGGTAAGGGTAACCATCCGACAACTCCTTGGGGTAAGCCGTGCAAAGGGCACAAAACAAGAAATAGCAAAAGAACAGATTCTATGATCGTTCGTCGTCGTCCTAAACGTAAGAGTAGAAAGTAAGAGGAGCAGTTGTGGCAAGGTCTATTAAAAAAGGTCCATTCATTGATCATCATCTTCTAGCCAAAATTGATAAGGCTAAAGAGACTGGTGATAAGAAAGTGATTAAAACGTGGTCGCGACGTTCTGTGATTAGCCCAGATGCTGTTGGGCTAACTTTCGCTGTTCATAACGGTCGTAAATTTATGCCGGTATTTGTCTCTGAGAATATGATCGGTCACAAGCTGGGTGAGTTCGCTCCAACTAGAGCTTACTCCGGTCACGGCGATAAGAAGAAGAAGTAAGGTGGTTTGAGTCATGGAAGTGAAAGCAAAGCTTAGATACGCACGTGTTGGAGCACAGAAGGCAAGATTGGTTGCCGATCTTGTTCGTGGAATGGATGTGAACGATGCCATCCGCACACTCACTTTTCGTAAAGAGAAGAGTGCTGAAATGGTTAAGAAACTTGTTGAGTCTGCAGTTGCAAATGCTGAGCAGAAAAAAGTTATCGATCTCGATAACCTTTATGTGAAGCATATTTCTGTAGATAAAGGGCCTGATATGAAGCGTTTTAGACCAAGAGCACAAGGTCGCGCCTTTCCTGTGAGAAAGAAGCTGAGCCATATCAACCTCATTTTGGACGAAAAGTAATAGGAAAAGGGTAGTTTAGTGGGACAAAAAGTTAATCCAATTGGTTTAAGAGTCGGAGTGATCAGAACATGGGATTCGCGTTGGTACGCTCGTGGTGAAAACTACATTGAGAACCTTCATGAAGACCTTCGCCTTCGCAAGTACATCAAGAAAAAATTGAAGCACGCAGGTGTTTCTAAGATCGAGATGGAGCGAGCTGCGAACAAAATCAAAGTGATCATCCACACTTCTCGCCCTGGTGTTGTGATTGGTAAAAAAGGCTCAAGCCGTGATCAGCTTTTGGCTGACATCCAGTCGCAGACTAAGAACGAAGTCTATGTGAACATTCAAGAGGTTAGAAAGCCTGACTTGGATGCTCAGCTTGTAGCTGAAGACATCGCTCTCAAGCTTGAAAAGCGTATCTCTTGGAGGCGTGCACTCAAGAAAGCGATGGCAGCGGCAGTAAGAAGTGGTGTTCGCGGTATTAAAATCAAGGTCGCAGGTCGACTTGATGGTGCTGAGATCGCTAGAGAAGAGTGGTACAACGAGAAGTCTGTACCTCTTCACACTTTGAGAGCTGACATTGATTATGGAACAGCAGAAGCATTGACAACATACGGAATCATCGGCCTGAAGGTATGGATTTACCGTGGCGACGTGATGACTGCGAAAGAAGTTGAGGAGGCAGGTCGTGTTAAGTCCTAAGAGAGTCAAGTGGAGAAGACAGCATAGAGGTCACTACGCGGGATTCGCTACTCGTGGAAACTCACTGTCTTTTGGTGATTATGCCTTGATGGTTACTGAAGCTGGTCGATTGACCGCTCGCCAATTAGAGGCTGGTCGTATTTCGATTTCTCGTTCAGTGAAAAGGGGCGGAAAGCTCTGGATCAGAGTGTTTCCTCAGACTCCAGTAACAAAGAAGCCTGCTGAAACTCGAATGGGTAAAGGTAAGGGAAGTCCTGAGTACTGGGCAGCTAAAGTCGAGCCGGGACGTATTATTTATGAAATGAATGGTGTGACTCTGGAGCAGGCCAAAGAGGCATTTCGATTGGCTTCACACAAGTTGCCCCTCAAAACAAAGATCATTGTGAGGGATTAAGATGAAGTTTGAAGAAATCAGAGATTTAACAGTGGCAGAGTTGAGAAAAAGAGTTCTCAACGCAAGAGAAGAGCTCTTCGACATGCAGATGAAGCACTCTTTGGGTCAATTGGCTTCTCCTAGCGAAATTACGTTTAAGAGAAAGTCGATTGCAAGAATGAAGACAGCCTTAAGTTCGAAAGTGAAAAGTTCAAGAGGTCAAAAATGACAACAGAACAAGTACAGCAAAACTCCAGAGGTCGTATCAACGATGCCGTTGGCACAGTGATCAGCGACAAAATGGACAAAACAATTTCAGTGAAGATTTACCGTTTGGTGAAGCACGCACGCTACAACAAATACATTCGTAAGACGTCAGTGTTTAAGGCTCATGATGAAAAGAATGAAGCCAAGATTGGCGATAAAGTGCGTATTCACGAAACTCGCCCAATGAGTAAGACGAAGCGTTGGAAGTTGGCCGAAGTCATGGAAAAAGGTGGCTTGGTTGATAGGGAGGTATCTAAGTCATGATTCAGATGCAAAGTAGAATGAAAGTGGCTGATAACTCAGGCGCCAAAGAAGTTCAGTGTATCAAAGTCTTGGGTGGTTCAAAACGTCGTGTTGCTTCAGTTGGAGACATCATCATGGTTTCTGTGAAAGAGGCCATGCCTAAGTCAAAGGTGAAGAAGGGCGACAAAGCCAAAGCTGTGATCGTGAGAACTGTTCACAAGCTTAGACGACCAGATGGCAGTTACATTCGATTTGATGAGAATTCGGCCGTATTGATTAACCAAAACAAAGAGCCTGTTGGTACCCGTATTTTCGGACCAGTGGCCAGAGAGCTTCGAGGAAAGTCTTTTACAAAGATCGTTTCTCTAGCTCCGGAAGTTTTGTAGGAACCTGGAGATAGATGTGATTCAGATACAGGAACAATACAAAAAAGAGATGATGCCTGCTTTGCAAAAAGAGCTTGGTATCAAGAACGTAATGGATGTCCCGACAATCACAAAGATTGTCTTGAACACCGCCGTTAGCGAAGCTGTTAAGAACCCTAAGGTTTTGAACAACGTTGTTGAAGATTTGACGACAATTACTGGCCAAAAGGCAGTTCAGACAAAGGCTAAGAAAGCGATCTCAAACTTTAAGTTGAGAGAGGGCATGCCTTTGGGAGCAACTGTAACTTTGAGAAGAGACAAAATGTGGGCGTTTATCGAGAGATTGATCCACATCTCATTGCCACGGGTTCGTGACTTTAGAGGTCTATCTCCAAAGGGTTTTGATGGCCGTGGTAACTACAACATGGGTCTCAAAGAGCAGATCATTTTCCCTGAGATTGACTACGATAAAGTGGACACAATTAGAGGGATGAACATTACGATTTGTACTTCAGCAAAAACGGATGCGGAAGGAAAGGCGTTGCTAGAGCAAATGGGCATGCCTTTCAGGAAGAAATAGGGAGTTGAGCTAAAAATGGATACTATCGGAGATTTTCTCACAAGAGTAAGAAATGCAGGAATGGCGAAGCATGAGAAAGTGGATATTCCAGCTTCTAATGTTCGCAAAGGTATTGCTCAAGTCCTTCAGGATTACGGCTATATTCGTAGTTTTAAGGTTGCGAGAGATGGCAAACAGGGTGTTATGCGTGTGTACTTGAAGTACAACGAGAAGGGCACTCCCGCTATCACGAATGTACAAAGAGTAAGCCGTCCAAGTCGAAGAATCTATACGAAGTCAGATAGCATTCCTTCGATCCGAAACGGTTTTGGTATTTCAATCATGAGCACGAACAAAGGAATCATGAGCGGTGACGCTGCTAAAGAGCAGAAAGTTGGCGGCGAGATCCTTTGTAAGATTTGGTAGGGAGTAAGATATGTCTAGGATCGGTAGAGCACCAATTGTAGTTCCCGATAAAGTGGAAGTTAAAATTGGCGCCGACAATGTTGTATCTATAAAGTCTGGCAACAAAGAGATGGTCATTCCTATGCAGCCTTCAATATCTGCGAAGCTCGAGGATGGTCAGGTTCATTTGAAGCGTGAGAACGATGAGCCTAAGAACCGTTCGTTTCATGGTCTTTACAGATCATTGATTCAGAATGCTGTAACTGGCGTTTCGAAGGGTTGGTCAAAGTCATTGATCCTGAACGGTGTTGGTT
Organism: Bdellovibrionales bacterium; assembly: GCA_013216195.1. Lineage (GTDB taxonomy): Bacteria > Bdellovibrionota > Bdellovibrionia > Bdellovibrionales > UBA1609 > JABSOQ01. The sequence goes on along the minus strand of JABSOQ010000005.1, from coordinate 16,277 downwards.
ACAGAGCGGCTGTTTCAGGTAAAAACTTGGAGCTCAATATTGGGTACTCTCACCCAGTTGTGTTTCCGATCCCAGATGGTCTTGAAGTGAAAGTTGAGAAGCAAACGACTGTTAATATTACGGGTGCAGATAAAGAGTTAGTTGGTCAGGTTGCTGCGAAAATTCGTGGTTTCCGTCCGCCGGAGCCTTTCTTGGGTAAAGGGATTCGCTACTCTGATGAGTACATCCGTAGAAAAGCTGGTAAGTCGGCTGGTAAGTAAGAGGTGAGACGTGATTAAGGTTAAGTTTAAAAAATCAGCAAAGCCGAAAGTGACAAAGAGACTCAAGAATAGAGCTCGCATTCGCAAATCTGTAGAGGGTTCTGCAGAACGTCCTCGTCTTTGCGTATTCAGAAGCACTTCTCACACTTATGCTCAGATCATTGATGATGTCACTGGTAAGACTCTTGCCGCATCTTCAACAAAGTCAGCAGCTCAAGGTAAGAAGAACATCGATGCTTCAAAGGCCGTGGGTGCTGATTTGGCCAAGAAAGCATTAGAGAAAAACATTAAGAAAGTGGTTTTTGACAGAAGTGGTTATGTTTACCACGGACGAGTTAAAGCTGTAGCTGATGGAGCCCGTGAAGCGGGACTCGATTTCTAAGGGAGTGTATTGAGTGGAAGTACAAGGCGATTTTCAGGAAAGAGTTGTCGCGATTAACCGAGTTGCGAAGGTTGTAAAGGGTGGACGTAGATTCTCTTTTTCAGCACTCGTAGTAGCGGGTTCAGGCGATGGTGATGTTGGCTTTGGTACTGGTAAAGCTGGTGAAGTTCCCGAGGCAATTGGGAAAGCAAGCCGCATTGCTAAGAAGTCATTGAAGAAAATGAATCTTAAAGAAGGACGCACGATCCCTCACGAAGTGATTGGTACTTTTGGAGCTGCTCGTGTGATCTTGATTCCAGCTGCCGCAGGTACTGGTGTTATTGCCGGCGGCCCTGTTCGAGCGGTATTGGAAACTGTTGGTATCAAAGACATTTTGACCAAGTGTGTGGGAACTCGTAACCCTCACAACGCTGTTCGCGCCACATTTGATGGCCTAGAGCAGTTGATGAGCAAAATGCCTGAGAAAGCCGGCTCTTCAGATTAGAACAACGGATTGAGGTAGAAGATGGCAAAAGCTTTCAAAGTCAGATTAAAGAGAAGCACGATTGGTAGCACTCAAACGCAAAAGGACACTGTTCGTTGTTTGGGTCTAAGAAAAGTAAACTCAGTGAATGTTGTTCCTGATAACCCAGCAATGCGTGGGCAAATCATGAAGGTTCAACACCTACTCGAAGTGACTCCGGAGAAGTAAAATGAGCAAGATGGCAACATTAAAACCTAAAAAAGGTTCGCGACAAAAAAGAAAGACTTTGGGTCGCGGTGACGGTTCTGGCCTGGGTGGCACATCGGGAAAAGGTCACAAAGGTCAAAAGGCTCGTTCTGGTGGTTCGATTCGTTGGGGTTTTGAGGGTGGTCAAATGCCACTTGCTAGAAGAAACCCGAAATTTGGTTTCACCAACGCAAAGTTCAGAACTCGTTACGCAGTTATCAACTTGTCTGACCTTGAGAAGTACGACGGAGAAGTGACTCCTGAGACTCTTGTGAGCGCTGGCCGAGTTGGTAAAAACGATCTCGTTAAGATTTTGGGAAGAGGCGAATTGAGTAAGTCTCTGACTGTCAAAGCTCATAAAGCAAGCGAGTCGGCTAAAGCAGCGATTGAAAAAGCCGGTGGCAGCTTAGAGTTAGTTTCAGCTAAGAAAAAGAAGACAGAAGCAGCAACAGAAAAACAAAATTAAGGTAGGTCTTTGTGGCAGCTAATCAGGCAGGGATAGCGCTTCCAGCTGAGTTAAAACGTCGTATTCTATTCACATTGGCTATGTTGGCTGTGTACCGAATTGGGGTGCACGTTCCAACTCCTGGAGTTGATGGCGCTGCGGTGCTTTCATTCTTCGAAGCGCAAAGTGGTGGAATTTTTGGGCTATTCAATACATTTACTGGAGGAGCACTTGAGCGCTTCTCTATTTTCGCCTTAGGCATCATGCCCTACATTTCGGCTTCGATCATTTTCCAGCTGTTGCAGGCTGGGGTTCCTTATCTAGAACAGTTGAAAAAAGAAGGCGAGCAAGGCCGCAAGAAGATCAACCAGTACACTCGGTATGCAACTGTGGTTTTGGCAGTGATTCAAGGTTACGCGATGTCGAGTTGGCTAGCTGGTTCTACAAGCCCTCAAGGCGCCCCCTTGGTAAACACGCCTTACTTCGGTTTTATGCCTTTCGAAGTTTTCACAATCATTACGCTTACTGCCGGTACTTGCTTCATCATGTGGTTAGGCGAGCAAATCACTGAGCGTGGAGTTGGTAACGGTGCAAGTTTGATCATCTTTGCTGGTATTGCTGCTGGTATTCCAACCGGTACAATGCAAATGTTCTCAATGATTGAAAACGGCGAAATGTCGATGGTAGCTGCCTTGGGCCTGGTTCTTCTAATGGTGGCCGTTGTTGCCGCTGTGATTTTTGTTGAAGTTGGGCAAAGAAGAATAACCATTCAGTACGCTCAAAGGCAGGCTCAGGGGCAAGGGCAAGCTCAAAAAGCACAGAGCCATTTGCCACTCAAGGTGAACTTCTCTGGTGTGATTCCGCCGATTTTTGCATCTTCTCTTTTGATGTTTCCTGCAACTATGACCCAGTTTATTAACACGCCGTGGATGCAGAACCTTCAGCAGTCTCTGACTCCAGCTGGTGCCATCTACAATGTGCTGTTTGTTGGTTTGATCATTTTCTTTTGTTTCTTCTACACAGAGATCGTGTTCAACCCGAACGAAGTGGCTGACAACCTGAAAAAGGGTGGAGCTTTTGTGCCAGGGATTAGAGCCGGTCGAAGCACAGCTGAGTATCTGAAGAGAGTTTTAGATCGTCTGACGGTTTCGGGTTCTGTTTATTTGAGTGCAGTTTGTATCTTTCCGACTCTGCTTATCGATTTCGCCAAAGTGCCGTTTTACTTTGGTGGAACAAGCCTACTGATCTTGGTAGGTGTGGCTCTTGATACGAGCCAACAGATTCAGTCTCACATGATCAATGCCAAGTACGAAGGTGTGATCAAAAAAGGTGGTAAGAAGATGAGAGCAGCGAGGGTGCAGTTTTGATCTTACTTCTTTTTGGACCTCCCGGAGCAGGTAAGGGCACTCAATCAGCTTTTCTTATTGAAAAGCGCAGCATGGCCCATATCTCAACCGGCAACCTTTTTAGAGCGAACATCAAGAATGAAACTGAGCTTGGCCTTAAAGCCAAGAGTTTCATGGATGCTGGCGATTTAGTGCCAGATTCGGTGACCGTCGGAATGGTTGAGTCTGAGCTAGAGTCTCTAAAGGGAGCCTCGGTTATTTTTGATGGCTTTCCGAGAACAGTTCCTCAGGCAGAGGCTTTTGATGAGCTTTTGACTAAAATGAGCCTTAAAATTGATCATGCAATTTTCGTTGAGGTGCCTTCTGAGATGTTGGTTGAAAGACTAAGTGGTCGAAGAATGACGGCAGACGGAAAGCACGTTTACCACGTTACATTTAATCCCCCTAAGCAAGAGGGCATTTGTGATGTAACCGGAGAAGAGTTGATCCAGAGAAAAGATGACAGCGAAGAGGTCATCTCGAATCGACTCGAGGCTTATGAAAAAAGTACAGCGCCTCTCAAGGATTATTATGAGAGCAAAGGCGTGTTGAAATCCATTGATGGAACAGGCGAGCCGGAAGAGGTTTTCGGTCGAATCGAAGCGATTTTAGGCTCGTAATTTTTGGTTTTGAATTACATAGATAAACGCTTTACTTGGCGCAGTAGGGGTGTTAGCGTCTCCCTTCGCGAAAAGTGCTTTGTAGCAAAATGATGGCGTAAGCCACCGAAAATACTTGGGAAAATCATTTTTGCAGAGTCAATTAGAGAGTGTTTTGGCGTTTATGTGTTTGATATTATTAAGAATTTTGCCATAAAAGGCATGCGTAAAGAGGCGAAAAATGAAAGTAAGAGCATCGATCAAAAAGATCTGCAAAGACTGCAAAATCATCAAGCGCAAAGGTGTGATTCGCGTGATTTGTATCAACCCTAAGCACAAACAGAGACAGGGGTAATCCATGGCCAGAGTTGGTGGCGTTGATTTGCCAAGAAACAAAAGACTAGAAGTAGCTCTGACATACATCTACGGAATCGGTAGAGCTAACGCTAAAAGAGTTATGGAGCTCGGTTCTTTCGATACAAAGCTTAGAACTGACGATCTAACTGATGAGCAGATCGCAAAATTGAGATCTATTCTAGATGATAACTTCAAAATTGAAGGTGATTTGAGAAGAGAAGTAGGCCTATCTATCAAGCGTTTGATGGATTTGGGTTGCTACAGAGGCCTCAGACACAGATCTGGATTGCCCGTAAGAGGACAGAGTACTCGGCAGAACGCAAGAACTCGTAAAGGTCCGAAGAAAACTGTCGCGAACAAGAAAAAAGCTGTTTAAGGGGTAATTGACGATGGCTGGAAAAAAGAAGGTTACAAAGAAAAAAGTCAAAAAGAATGTCCCCTCAGGACGCTGCTATGTTTCTGCTGGTTTTGGAAACACGATTATCACTGTGACAGATGGTCAGGGTGGAGCAGTGGCTTGGGCATCAGCTGGTCAGCTGGGCTTTAAAGGCAGCAGAAAGGGTACACCTTACGCTGCTCAAATGGCTGCTGAAGAGGCTGCTAAGAAGGCTATGGACCAAGGCATGAAATCAGTTGATGTGTTTCTAAAGGGCCCTGGTGCAGGTCGTGAGCCTGCTATTCGAGCACTTGCAGCGGCTGGGTTGAGAGTTTCTTCGCTTAAAGATGTGACTCCTGTCCCACACAATGGCTGCCGTCCTCCAAAAAGACGTAGAATTTAATTTTTGGGGTTGGCAGGCAGAAGTCTTTAGCAGAGACTTTTACATTGGATTTTAAAGACTTTAAAAAGATCGAATTAGGAGACATAGATGTCTGACATGCAATTACAGCCGCACTACTACAAATTCTGGAGAGACCTAATTAAGCCTCGCGGATTTGAAGTAGACAGAGACTCACTTACTGACACATATGGTAAATTCACGATTCGTCCTCTTGAGAGAGGCTACGGCGTGACTTTGGGTAACTCATTGAGAAGAGTTCTGCTTAGCTCAATGATGGGCTCTGCCGTATCTGCGGTAAAGCTTGAGGGCGTGCTACATGAGTTCAGCACGATTCCAGATATTCTTGAAGATGTGACTGACATCATTTTGAACCTTAAAGAGGTTCGCTTTAAACAGTACGATCCGGAGCCAAAGACTCTTCGAGTTTCAAAACAAGGCCCTGGTGCTGTTACTGCTGCTGACATTCAGCTAACCGACGGCATTGAAGTCTTGAATCCTGACGCGCACATCGCGACATTGGGTAAAGATGCTAAATTTGACGCTGAAATCATTGTCGAGTTTGGCAGAGGCTACATCGAGGCTGAAGGCCGGTCTAAAGATTTGGCAGTCGGTTTCATTGCTGTAGATGCTCTTCATTCACCAATCCGCAGAGTGAACTACAACGTTTCAAACGCTCGTGTTGGTCAAAGAACTGACTACGATGCGCTTTCTTTTGAAGTTTGGACTGACGGCTCATTGAAGCCTGAAGAGGCTGTTGCTCTTGGTTCTAAGATCATTAAAGAGCAGTTGCAGATCTTCCTAACTTTTGACGAAACAATCGAGCCTGAAGAGGTTGAAGAAGAACGCTCTACTCCTCAGTTGAACGAGAACTTGTTCCGTTCAGTTGATGATCTTGAGTTGTCTGTTCGTTCAGCAAACTGCTTGAAGAATGCTAACATCCGCTACATTGGTGAGTTGGTGACTCGTTCTGAAGCCGAAATGCTAAAAACGAAGAACTTCGGTAGAAAATCATTGAATGAAATTAAAGAGATCTTGGTTAACATGGGTCTTTCACTCGGAATGAAAATCGAGGGATGGCCACCTCCGGGATGGGATCCAAACAATCCGCAAAGACCTACAACACAGACTGCTGTAGCGGAAGATCCTGCAGGAACAGTTCGCCAGTAAATATTGGAGTTATGTAATGAGACACAGAGTTAGAAAACACTCATTTGGTAGAAAATCTGGCCCGAGAAAAGCCCTGATCAGAGGTCTTGTAGACTCTTTGGTTGAGCGCGGTCGAATCAAGACTACCGTCACCAAAGCTAAAGAGCTAAGACGTCACGTTGAGAAGGCGATCACTGCTGGTAAAAAAGGTGATGTTTCAACTAGACGAGTTCTTTTGTCGAAATATCCTAACCAATCAACGGTTAAGACTCTTGTTGATGATCTAGCGGTTCGTTTCAAAGACCGCCCGGGTGGTTACACTAGAATCATTAAGTTGGGTTCTCGACCAGGTGATGCTGCGGAAATGGCTTTTATCGAATTCGTAGATTACCAGTACCCAGAGAGTGGAGAGACTACTGTCGAAGGTAACGAGGACTTCAAGTCAACAGCTCGTATGCTTGCTAAGCGCAGAGCTGCTAAGAAGAAAAATGTTCGTAAGATGGCGAACGAATCTAGAAGAATCAATCGTTAATTGTAAAAAAATCAGTTATCCACTTTTGCTGTGGAAAAGCGATAAGAAATGCCAGCTAAATGAGCTGGCATTTTACTTTTTGGGCACTAGTTTTTTAGCATCGTAATAGAGCTGTTTTACTAAACCACTTTCACTTCGAAAATCGAGTTCAATGCCTACTTAACTTGTATGCCGACTTTGAAAATTGGTTTTGCTGCTGAACCGATCTGCATTCATCAGTGTTCGGATTTGCCAGCTATAGAATCAATATGCCTTCTTCAACCATCGGGTTCGCAAAAAACCTATCTGCCGGTCGTCATCGATAGCATAGTTTATTAGTTTGCCAACCCGCCTCCATCATCGACAGGAGGGTTTACTTGGTATTTAACTCGCCTTATTGATCGATCACAGGGTTTGCTTGCGAGTTAGCCGGCCTATCGTCATTGATAAAAGGGGCTGCTTACAAGAGCCCGTCTTTTGTCACTTATAGGGTAGGTTGCTTATACCATAGCCCGTACGCCAGCATCGGCAGCAGGGCTTGCTCGTTACTGAACCTGTCTGCCATCATCAATGTCAAAGCTACTATCTGGCGATGCTGTGAAGTCAAAGTTGAAGTTTGAGCTTGGGCTGTCATTCGTTCTGAACCAGAAGTAGGTATCAGTATTACCATTTAGCAATGTGACAGACCCGGCACTGACCGAGCATGAGCCATCACTAAAGAAGTTCGAGTCGCCGAGCCCCGTGGTGCTCAGGCTAAACGTAATATTGCTAGCTGGTGTTGCGCGAACAGGGTAGCCTCCGACACTAGAGTCACTCCAGTACGAAGCAATTCGGAACTGACTGCATACGAACTGAGATGGGCTACCACCTTCGATGACTGCGTACTCGGCATCCTGAGCATCTACGACTGTATCAATATAGTTGAGATCACCCCAACCCATTGAATCGGAGCCACTGATAGTGATGGTTGTGTCTGTAGAAACAGGATTAGGCAGAAACTCTACAATGTCTGCGACTTCAACTGCTGCAGGAAGGAAAACACTAGAGATAGTAGCGCCGCCACAGTTGCCCGCCAGGTGAAATTGGCCTGCTGAGCCACTCGGGCCTTGGGCGCTTAACGTAATATTTCCGGAGAGAGTGTTGTTAGCAGGTACACCATTGGTGTCTGCCGCGTAAATGTAATGCCCAGAGCACTCGGTGTCGTAAATTCGGGGAAAGGCTGGGGTAATAGTTATCGAGCTGACGGCATTGTTATTCATAGTGATTGTTCTGGTAGAGGCAGAAAGTGTTACGCTTTCAAAGCCATCGGTCGATACAGCGACATTAACGCTGCCCGTGGTGCTGTAGTTGAAGAAAACTAGCGCATGTGAATTGCTGATTGAGATACTTCCGCTTACAGGGATCGAGCAGTTCTGATTGGTATAAAATGTACCTGAAGAGGCTGTCAGTGTGACTCCGTAGGGATACGAAGGTAGAGACCCTTCCTCGTTGCTATCATTAAGAGCGACGATGTTAACGGGAGTACAGGCGTTTGCATTGTAATAAGGGTGGTTTGATCCATCAGGCAAATCAAAGAGTACAAGTTTTGTGGCTGGGCTATTGCCGCTTCCGCAGTTACTGGTGCAGCCGCTGATATCACCGTTACTAGACAGATCAACAACAGACGTGAAGTACTGATTGCTAGAAATTCTTGGGCACATCACCACCTTACCAGTATTGAAGACATCGGCCGTCACCCCGGTAAGTCTGGCCTTTTGAGTTGTGCCGTTAGCAACTGCTCTTTGAAAGCCAGCTGCAGCCAATCGGTTGCAATCAAACTCTTGCGGGCCACCGTCATTGATTCGACCCTCAAACTCACTTGGATAACCTGCGGTTGCATAAAACACAGTCGTGCCAGTGATTTTACCAGCGCCCACCACGCCGGGCAGGTATTTCCAGCTGATCTCTGGCTCGCCGCCTGCACCGCCGACAATGGTGAGATCGAAAATCGAGTATTCACTGTTAAATGTTGTATAGAACTTGCTGTATGGCCCGTAAAACAGGGCTCCACCGCCATCTGGGTCAATCATAGATTCACCGTTAACTGCGATTGTTTGTTCGCCCACATCAAAATAATTACCGCAGCTGGTTGTTCCACCATCAATGGTAAAGTTTGACGGCCAGTTGACCGGAATCGACAAACCGTCAGAGATGTACTCTGTGCCGTCGAAACTTGTAGTGTCGTAGCAGAGGGTTTTTGAGTTGTCGATTTGACCGTCGTTCCAAAAGCCGATCACGTAAGATCTTGCCTCGTCGGATTCAGTACCACCGTTGTCATCGTAGAAAGTCTCGGGGGCGTCGAGACGTAGAACATTCCCGTTGCTCGGCTGAAACACTGGTAGGCCCAGGTTCACGGGCTGGTTGAAGAGCACCTTGCCATCGCGCTCTCTAAGGTAGGTAATGTCGACGTTGTCTAGAAGCGGAACATTGAACCAGCCGTCAAAAATTTCGAGGTTGAAGATGGTCATGGGCTCTCTCACTTTGGCATTTGCAGGTGGAGTGAACTGAAGCGCCACCTTGCCGGTGTAGTAGCTCCCGTTGGCCTCTTGGTAGCGACCAACGGCATTTGAGTCTTTGTTGGTCGCTTGCGGAGCCCGTGACATCACAATGTCTACGACATTATCACCAGGGCCGATGTTGGCAATTTCATCACCGTAATTGAAATACTCTTGCTCAGTGCCAGCAACTGTATCTTTCTCTCTGACAATTGCGAGTATTTGAACTCTTTGACCACTGCCGGTTCTTAAGTTTTCAACCTCAACAATCAAAGGCTCAGTGCTAAGGGCTCGACAGGGGCCGTTCCAGCGAGGTTGGCTATTGCCATTTCTAGGTGGATCAATACTACAAATCGTTCTGCCTCCCGAGCCGGTGACATTGATCGCCAAAAAGTTGATTTCTTTTTCGATGTTCAAAGAGCTGTTGTCTCCAGTGAGGCTAGAGAGGTTGAAGTTGAGCTTTGACTGGTTGCCGAGGTCGCGATCACAGCAAACAATGAAAGCCGTCAATACCCCTAAGCAAAGAATTTCGATTGCCCTTTTACCCATACGTACCACCTCGTACCAAGAGCCCACTTTCGAGCTCGCAATAACCCATTGACTACATAGGTTTATCGACTAATTTTGTTTGGTAAATTAGAGATATGGGGGCTTTTTCACAAAGCTAAGATGATTTAACATTGTTGTCTCAGATTTGAACTGGTCGTCAGCAAATATCGGCTCAGTATGAGAGAGACGCTGGCAGAGCTAGCTTTTTGCGGCACATTACTAGCGGCTTTCTGTCTCAAAATGGCGAAGGCAAACCAGCAAACTGTAGACCTGTCTGTCTGGTGAATGGTTTGATCAGCCACTCGTTCACTTTCGCAAAACCTTCGTGGCTGTGGCTTTGGTTTGTGGCCAAACGAGAAAATTTCAGAATTTGAAGCTAGCTGCTAGTTTGCAGCAGCTCCGTCGTCGATCCATTTTTTGATCGTTCTGCGCTGAAGTGACGGTAATACCCCTGATGGTGGCATTGGGCTGACCGGGTCAGTCATGCGTTGATAAATCACACTACCCAAACTATTGCCATCTCTGATGTAACCACCTGATTTTAGATTCGACAGTGTCGAGCTTGTTATGTAAGGCGACCTTCCACCTTGTGGACTGTGGCAACCTTGGCAGTTTTCTCTGAAGATGCCTCCTGTAGAGGTGAGCTCTTGGTAATTGGTAACTGGTACCTCATCAGGTGGAATGCCATCATCGTCATCGTCGATTGGTCTAACGTCAGTCTTGGTTTTGAATTCGACACCATCAAAGATTACAGCCATGTAGTTGAGATCTAAGTTTTCAATTTCTGAGTCGAACAAAATGCCATAGGTCTCACTGTCGGTTTCGATCAGGTTGCTTTCACCCTCTGAAACATAACCATTCATGTTCAAGTAGGTGGTCAAGTAAGGGTCAATGTTCCAGTTGTATTCAATTCTTAAGCCTTCGACTTTTAGATCTTCTGAACTGGTGAGGTTTGGCTTTCTGATTTGATAGCCAACAATGTTGTCGTTAGATCGGTAGAGCCGGTACTCCATAGTGAAGGTTGTGATCTTGCCTTCAAGCTCTGGCACTGTTTTTTGAAAATCAGCAGGGTATTCGAAAGTCACCGTGTTCCAGGATTCACTGTAGCGCATGGCCTTTGACTTTGTTTTAAGACCATATCTTGCTGCTCCAGGTTCACAGCTCAGCGCACTGTTTTGTTTGCAGAGCTCAAAGCTGGCCTCTTCAGCTGAATAGCTTTCATTTGCGTTCGCAATGGCGCTAGCGTTTGCGGGGCCAGTGTAACCTGGCTGATGATTTTCGTTTAGGGCTTGATCCATGATTTTGAATTTGCCGATAGATGAAAAGTCGCTCCAGGCAATAATGGCGTTGTCATTTGCAAACCTTCCGATGCCGGGGCCATTTGAATGACAAGTTGAACATTTGTTTTTAAGAACGGGGTAAAAGCTCTTCTCAAAAGCCTTGAGCTGTTTGCGGTCGCATTCACTTAACAAGTCTGAAGACCCACAGGCTTTGCTAGACAGGCTTGCACTGTGTTCAGCTTTCATTCCGCAGTTTTGTGTCAATAGCAAAACCGTGACACAAAACAATTGAGTTAAGATGACTTTTTTAAGATCTACTTTTCTCTGCCCCCCAGCATTCATGATCTTAGCTCTCCTCAAACACAGAGACGACCTTCACGTCGCCGTCAGAAATTGAGCCTCGTGCGACTTTCTCGAATAGGTGAGGCTGTTTGTTGAACAGCAAGTAGTTGGCAAAAACGGAGATCGAACACTGTGCCGGGTTTGCGCTTGCAACAAAGCTGGTGTCGACAGCTTGCTCGTTGTTGAAAGACCCCAGCTGAAAGGCATTGTTCTTCGTTGGGTGGCGAGTGCCCGAGCTGCTATAGGCTAAAGCATAGGCTACTGAGCTGATGCCTCGATCGAGAGTGAATTCAACCTCGTCACTGTTTGAAATGGGTGAGCCGACAGCACCATCAGTGGTGACATAAATGAACAGGTCTTGGTTCATCATCTCGGCCATTTTCAAAATTCGCCCTAGGATCTTACCAACTGCCGAGTCTTTGTCTTGCATAGTGTAGCGTGTGCCATCATGGTAGTCATAGCCACCTAAATGAATGTCAACCACGCCAGACTGATACTGAAGGGCATTGTAAACCATGCCAGCAATAAGATGGTCTTGCGCCGAAGGGCTTGGCCATAGCTCTCTCATATCTTTTCGTTTGAAAGGATCAATGTCACCACCACCGCTTGCGATAAGAGCTTCATTTTCTTTGCTAACGCAGCCAAAAAGCTCACTTGCTTGCAGAGACGCAGGCAGCCTATTGAATGAGGCTTGTTGGGTTGATGACAAGTTTGAGATCAATTTTGATAGCTTTTGTTTTTGCCCCTGAGACAAGGTTTTAAGGTGGTCTGTGTAGGAGATGGCCTCAACGATATCTCCAAATTTTGAGACCACATACGGAGCTGCAAGTGGCGGAAACAGAGCTGGAGTGTGAAAGCCGCCTGAGGGTGATTTAACCGTGGCTAGGTTGGCAAACAGCGAACCTTTTGCAATGCCAGAGCGGTTGATTAGGCCAGCCAAGCCAAAAGCATTTTCAGAGAAGTCATCACGAGATTGATTAGGAATCGCCAAAAAGGTCGTGGCTCTTTCAACGCTTCCGGTGACCTCATCTTTGAGTGATTTGTAGAGCTCACTTTTTGTGTGAAATGGTGCTCCTTGAAAAAGCGTAGCCGTGTCTGGTGCTCGGCCTAGCCCAAGCTTATTATATGAGGGCAAAAAGTTGCCAGACTTGTCGAGCGGCACATAGTTCGAACCAAGGCCTGCACCACCAGCAAGATGAATATGCACAAATGGGCACATTGATGTGTCGACAGCACTTGATGAGCCTACGCAGGCCTTTGCGACCTCTGAGGTAAGCAAGCTTGCAACACCTGGCAAGGCCAGTTGAGCTGCAAACGGGATAATGCCTGAGGCCAAAAACTCTCGGCGGGTCACGGGCTTTCTGTGACCGGTTCTTGCCCAAAGAGGAATGTTCTTAATGTCTTTTTTCTTACTTTTCTTTTTCATTGTCCAGTCACCCTAAGTTTGAAATCTCAAATTAAAATACAATGCTTTTTGGAGCGGTCATGATTGCAGTGCACACACTCACTAAAAAGCCTTTGGCTTTCTTTTTCGTACTGTCGTTGTTCGCAGCCTGTGAGCCGAAATCAGAATAAAACTCCTCAAACAGTGCGCTCTCTTGGGCAGAGGGCTGTTCGCCCCAAGCTGCGAGTGCCATTCTCTCTGAGAATGCTCCAACATCGAGGCTAGAGAAGTCTTCTGAATCATTGTTCTGTAAAAAGAAGCGATCGATTGGCTCTTTTTTGAGTTCATCATCATACATCTGCTCACACGTCACACCTGCAAGGTTAGTCAAACCCATGGCTATGGGCGCGTTTAACAGGCTTAGGTCAGTTTGAGTCGGAAGCACTGACTTCACCAGGCCATAGCGCTCGAGAAGGCGGGTATTTGGTCTTTGCAACGAGGTGATCGACATGAATGACATGAAATACTGACGCGATGTCATGAGTTTTGATGGTGTCTCTGTGATGGCTTTGTTCAAAGGGGAGAGTGGGCTCAAAGCATCTTGTGGAGTGAGGTCTGAGTTCACTGCCCGCATTGAGCCCGGTATCAGTGGGGCATCACATGAGGTGAAGCCAGAGAGCAGCAAAGGCAAAGTTAGTGTCACGATGAGTGCTTTTAAAATTCTATTTGAAAAAGTCATTATTGATCCTTCCAGCAATTTGGATCCATTGCGATGCTCTTAAAGAGCTCTTTAAAGTTGTAGTTTGATTGCATAAAGACGCTCGCATGCTTCGCAACACTCGACGGTGAGTGCAGGCAAAGAGCTTCGTAGCTTCTTGTTGCCATACACTCAGGAAACCGCTGAGAATTCGCAATAAGTTGACCCAAACCTTTGGCTCCATAGCCGACCTCAGAGGCCTTTTGAGACACACTTGCAGGGCCTCTTGAGCCACCAGCGGAGGCCCAGCCGAAAAGTCGCTCATTTGAGCCACGATTGGCTTGGTTCACAAAGGAATTATCGGTTGTAGCAAAGCCCGTCGGGTAGATGCTCTGGTTCCAGTTGATTTTGGTAGCCACACCAGATGAGTCAGCGTTGATAGTCCATGGATCGATACCCAGAGCATCGATTGGGTTTACAGATGAGTTTTTAACTCGCCCATCTGAAAAGTCATAGTATGCGAATGCCCCTCTAAAGCCATCCATTACGGTGTGACAGCTTTTGCATGAGGTTTGGTACTTTCTGTGGTCACCACTCGGAAATCGCGTGATGTCTCCACCCACACGGGCATCTGAAGCTGAGCTATCTGCCCATTGCTCAATTGGCACACACATAAACTGTCTAAAAGTGTATTCGACAAGCCTTCTATTGGTACCAGCTGAAGCATGCTCTTCCATAAAAGCCCGACTCGTAACAACACCTGCAGAGTCCCTCAGAGGTACCACTTTATTGTTCTCACCAGTTAGTAGTGATTGGCCAAGAAGAGTCTCTCCCACGGGGTCGTCAACTGGGTTACGGCTGTCGACTCGAACAAGAGAAGCTCCGATATCATACATTTGATTCTCTAGTGTTTCGTAATGACGGTTCGAAGTCAGTATGTCACGGCCGGCATCGCTAGGTACCGAGACCTTTTCAGGGTCTGCAATGTACATGAAGTCACCAGTGAGCAGTTCTCTGGCATCGATGTCATCTCTAACAACACCGATGAATGAGGCCACAAAATCATTTAAGCTCTCGTCGATGGTCTCGCTTCGGTTCGACATGCTCTGCGCCATGTTTTTTACTGTCGTATTCAAAAACTCTCGATGATTAATGGCAAGTTCAACTGCTTGCTCTTGAGAGCCTTGGGCTAGAAGGTCAGCAATGTCGTTCACATCTTTTGAAAACAGGCTATGTTTGATGCCGGTGATTCTTTCAAGCATCACTTTGGCTGATTTCAAGAATGGGTCGCTAGGGTTAGCAGTGGTAACCTGCTGGCTTGCCACCTGAGTTTGATAAGGCTCAGCTCCATCTAATACTTGTGCCGGAGTGAAGTACTTGCAATAGGCCGCAGCCATGAAAATCTCGCCCTCAAAGCCGTGAGTGAGCTGCCTTTCAATGTACTTTTTAACAGAGGCTCTGTTTTTCGTATCGAGTTTGTACTTAGGAAAGTCGTTGTCGTTTTTGCCGTCAGAGTCTCGATCGACAGAGAGTTTTGAGAACTCATTGTACTTCTTAATGACATAGTCGATTTCGGCATCTGTGATTTCACCCGGAAAGGCCTTGTTGCCGATGGCCACATGGAGCTGCCGGTTTTTGCCGCCGATGTAAGCAGTGCTGTAGTTTTTGCGAAAGAATTCAGGGCTGAAGTTGTAGGTAGAAGTGTCTTGCTGAGTCGGCAAGTAGCTATGAACTAAAAACCGATCGAGGTAAACTTCGACTTGACCATTCGAGTTGTGTGTAAAGATCACCTCGTGGATTTTACTATTGTCGCTCAAGTCTCTGTCGATTTTTAGCAGATCTGACTCAAGGTCTATGCCCAGCCCTCGAATGCGAGCACCTTTTTCACCTCGGTAGCGAAATCGAATCTTGGGAATGCCACCCGGGTACTGCTGCTCAACCCGGTAAGGAATGAAGTTCGGGCTCCATCTTAGAATCGATCCTGCGAGCCTTCCATATTGGTTTTGTGGTTTCGAAAAGTTTTGATAAAAACCAGCCGGGAACTCAAGTGAGAATATATTGGCTTGTTGAACTCTGTTGCTTGATCTGAAGTAGGTCTGAAGCGTGATCTGTTTGTTTTTGTTGCATTGGTCATGAATCTTGTTAGCTGGCTGAGTCGAAGTGATGAATACCGAGTCTTTTTTGATGTCAAAGTTGTTCCAGCTATTGGGGCGAATACGGTTAAAACCTCTAGGGCTGGTGTTCTTATTTATTATAAGTGATTTGCCCGTCCATTCGATATTGCTGGTGTTTGAAATTTCGAGATTAAGTGGGGTGCCGAAGCCTGAGCGGTCTCGAACAGTCTTGCCACTCTTTTCATTGAAAAGATAAAGCGCAACCACGCCATCTTTAGAGCCCTTTCCATCTTGATCTAAGAGGGAAAGAGAATTTTGCGAAAATACAACCAAAGCTAACGGTACAAACCGTAAAAAGTGCCGTTCTAACACTGCAACGCTCCTCAATTTACATCACCCTATTCGAGTTGTGCCTGCTGAGGATACGGACCGCGTGTTTGCAACGAACTAATTATTAGACAAAGTGGCTCCCTAATTCCACTCTTCCAACTCTGCATTCAATCATAATGAAACAAATTGAGTTTCTCAATTTTTTAAGACCTAAGGGTTCATAATAAGACATTTCAGCGGTCGATTTATTTGCTGCATAAATAAGTTTAATGATTACAGCAGTTTCAGTGTCGAACTGGTTTACAGTTTAGTTGCGTTGCTTGAGACGCCCATTGTTCTTGATGAGACACTGATTTGCCGAACTGGTGTGCTCTAACACCTATATTGCCGCTACAGCCGTGATTGCTAAGATCTGCGGGTCTGGTTTCCCTAGGCTCTTAATGCCGAGGAGCGGATGTTCTTGTGCCTCGAGCG
>JABSOQ010000049.1 GCA_013216195.1 Bdellovibrionales bacterium | reverse complement strand
ACTTGAGCCTCGATAAAAAAGGCCCATTTCAGCCAGAGCACTACAGATACTAGGTTTTAATCCACCCAAATGAGTGATCCAAAAAGCCCGCCTGCTAGGTGGGCTTTTTGTTGTCTAAGCTAAGCGGCAGTTTGACCGACTTGAGTAATTGAATCTATGGCCCCAACCATCCTTGGTTTGATTCTCATTCTTGAGATAGGGGGAGGGTCCCCAGTTAGGGCATTCTTTTGGTTTCTTGATAAGTGCTCTTAGCCCCTCCTCGGTGGAGGGGTAGCGCCGACAGTCTGTGTGAAACTTCTCAAGCGCTGGCGCAAGCTGGCTCTTCATAACGAACTTAGTCTCACTCATTGAAGATTTAGGAAGAGCATTTGCTGAAGAAACTAAAATTAAAAACAGTGCAGTCGTGTTCATGACTCAAGCTTGGTTTGCATTGCTCAGGTTAGCAAATTAATTTTGTTTCATTAGGTAAGTGCCCGAAAACAAGAGGTGTTGGGGGCTTCAAGTACATTTTTAGTGATGAACGAAATTTAATTCTGCAAACCATGAGAGCTTTCGCTTCATGGTTTGCAGTGAGAATACCTCAGGTAAAACACTAATTGTGATTCATCAACCATTGATCCACATGGCTTGGAGTCGTGGAACGAATACGCTGAGCCGGTTTTCCGGGGCCAAAATAGTTAGCCGGTATGTTACCGCCCATTAGCCCAGGAGGCTGAAGTGGTTGTCTTCTGGGGTCGAGCTGTGTTGGTAAGTTGTTAACCAACCTGAAAGCTGAGATTCCGAGCTCGCGGCTTGAAACACCATCACGAACCTCATCATTATCTGAGATATGACAAGATAGACAAAAACGGTTTGTATCTTGCGCAGGTCTGGGCTGGTTGTAGATCAGAGCTTTGTTCTCGGTGATGTGTTTCTCTCTGATAGATACAAGGCCCGCTGGAATTCGATCAAGCTGAGCGTAGACTTCGTTCGGCGTGAGATCTCTCATAGTGGTGTTACCGTAGTTGACGTAGCAGACATAAGAATTATTACGTGATTCACCAACAGTGTCGGCAACCTTGCCTTGCCAGTACTCAGAATAGAGGTTGTCAGCTTTGTGTGCCCAAAAATTGTTGTTAGTCACTCTAGCAAGGGTTCCGCGAGCATAGTTGCAGGTTTCTTCATCAGTGGGGTCTCTCGCAATGACCTTGAATTCATCGACCCAGCCATAAATGCCTTTTGCCCGGTTGTCTTCTCGAGAGCCAAGTCTGATGATTTGGCCACCCCAGACTCTCATTGCGTTCATTTTCCATTTGGCTGCGTTACCGACACTACTTGCTGCGCCAACCGCAAAGCCATCAATGTAAATGAGTGGAGCTTGACCGTTGCGAAACTGTATCCCTAAGTGACGCCATTGGTTCTTAAAGAATCTCAGCCCGTAAGGTAGTGTGTATCTGCCCACATGCTCGTCTTGGTAATAGAAATCGACAGTGTCATATACGATGTCAGAAGAGAACTCACCGGCAAACCTTCTGGTCAAATTGATCTTCCTCGCCCCAAAAGTGAGAAGCTGGCTAGAGAAAGTTCTGCTGTTCGAAGTGTGAAATCGTGGGTCAATGAAAAGCCCGACATAGAACTTTCGTTCTTTCTCAACAGGTTTGCGTGCACCATACTGAACTGGCCCACCGTACGAAACCCCTGATCGTCTTGTCATCCAAAGCCCTTTGCCGTGTATGCCACCTTTCGCGATAGGTTCAATACGGGTAGGACCATAATCGGCCATATTGTGGCACAGGTCTTACCTCATCTAGTGAGATTGATGCATTCTGCAGGGCCCTCGGCACCCCTGAAGGAAAGCCCGGGTAACTGCTGATATCGGTTAAATCTTGTTGCCCAGCAAAGATGCCATCGTAAAGTTTCATCTGTTCGAATTTATTGTTGTCAGCACGGCCTACGGCCGCGGTCATATCAGAGTTGATGATGAAGTGCGGGTTGTTGTAATCGTCAAAGTTTGTGTCTTCGAGGTACCGGGTCGAACCGAAAATCCAGACCACATCACGTGGAAGTTTCGGTTTCATTTGATCAAGATAGAAAAACTTATTCTCCAGTGAAGCAATGAAGCTCGTATTCTTTGCCGTTTCAGGGTGGTAGTGACCGTGTGCCACATCGTTTCCTCGGTCACGAGTACCACCAGTAGGCTCGTAGTACTGATCCGCAGGGGTATTTCGGTAAAGCTGAAGCTGTCTAGAAACATCACCGAGACCCTGTGTTGAGACTTTCAGGTTGTAGTTGGTATTGTTAAGTAAGCCGTCAAACGAAATGGTCTTACCGTAGGTTCAAAGCCCGGCAATTGATAGCCCAACGGTTCTGGCATCGGTGTCTTCAATTTGTCTAGCTGTGACACCATCAACTCCTGGCTTGTCATAATCAGAGCTGGCGTCGGCCTCAGGGTATGTTGGATTGTTGTCGTTATAAAAATTGTCTCGTCCGTTCGCAAAGAAAAACAAGTTGGCTGCATCTTCATCCATCCATGGGTAGCTACCGCCAAGCTCATTGCCATCAGGGATAATGTTCCCAATGCCGTCACGTAGTGGGTAGCGAGCAAGTTTGTATCGTTGTTTGATACCGTCTTCATAGTGAGCATGTGAAATCGGGAAGAATCGATCCCAGGTCCACTTCGTTACGTCGCACTGTCGGTGAGATGTTGGGTAAGTGGCATAGAAGATATTGGTTCGAGTTGATTTGTTTCGAAGCTGGCCTTTGGCATTTCGCACTTGAAAATTGATTTTCTTACCGGCAATTCTGCCTGTAAGCAGTCTTTGGTCGCCTGTTATGTTTGTCTCAGCAAGAAAGCCAAAAGGTAACTCGGGCCCAATCTTCACTGAATTGGGGTGAATGTAATGATTGGCGATGTAGGCTGACTCAGTTTTCGAGTTGGCCACTCGAATGTAAGCGGTTACAGATGCAAATTTTGAGAACTTTTGTGACGTGCCATTGATGACTTTGGTTTTCTCTAAGCGAGTGATGAAAGTCATCTTGTAGCAGTCTCTCGATTGATTCTGGCATAAAAAGGTGACTGAGTTTCTTCAGTTCGTTCGCACATTATTGTGTTGCTGCTGAGCTGCCAGCCGTCTGTGGCGCTGCCGAGGTTTTCTTCATTGATATAGTCCCTATAGTCGATGCCCGAGTACACTTGGGCAGGCAATACCCCTTCTCCCATTGGACCATTTCTAGGATCTTTAAGGCCACCTTGCACATGTTCTGGGCGCACCAGGTACAGTGACGGGCCATTTGGGTTCTTGTTGCCGCTAGCACGCGAAAGCATAATCCTGCCGTCCATTGAGAGATCGCCCAATGTGATGTGCTGAGAGGCTGCTTGAAACTGACCGTTGATTTTTTGAATGGTTCTTGTGTCGATGTTTCGAGTCGGAAAATCAGGATGCGAAAAGTTCTGAAACACCAAAAGAACAAAGCTTACTGTAAATACGATGAGCAATCTCATCCCAAGACGTCTACTCACTACTCCCCCTATTACTCTAGCCCTATGCCTTAAATTATCTGCGCCAATGGCCTGATTAAACAGGTTAAATCAAAGCCTGTTTCATGATGAGGCGGCAAAAAAATCGACAATGAAATGGCTCAAAATGAGTTATGTATACGAAATATCCTGGTTTTCTATAGAGGGTAACTTGGCTCAAAGCTCGATTCTGAGACGGTACTTTGTGTAGGTAAACTCTTGGCTGCCGATTTGTTGAACGCCTTCAACTCTTTCAAAGCGGTACCACGCATATTGGTGGTCCGTCATGACATTTGCGATCCAAGAAATGTCGCTAGCATCAAAGCCAAAGATGTAGACTTCGCCGTAAACATCTGTAACCCTTAACGCCTCTCTCAAGACCTTTTTTCGATCTTTGATTTTCAAATTATTTACAAGAGCATGGCTAACATAGACATCGGTGGAGTTGTCTGGGAAGGGAAGCTTAGTGGCATCGCCTCTTTTCAGGTGCTGTCCGTAGAGGCTCTCGTACTCCCTTACGGCATCTGCAATAGGGTGGTTCGATTGCAGATTAGAGAAATAGAAGAGATCGACACCGAGAGCAGAAATGTCTCTGGCCAATAGGTGAGGCAATAGGTTACCAATGCCCTCTCCTGCTGAGATCACTGTTTTGCCATATAGCAAACCTTCATGGGTGCCCAAGTTACCTAGGATCTGTGACACGGGCATGCTGAGTTGATCAGTCACTTGAGCGCCAGCAAACTTGAGATAGTCAACAGTGATGAATGTGTCAGGCAAGGTTACAGATACCACTTTGGGGCGAACAGGCTTGTTAATTCTAGTCTTGCACCTTGGCATAGCGAGTGAGCTGCTGGGAGACAGCAGCCCCATAGCCAGAGACAGTGTTATCAGTTTAAGCCCAATTGATCTGTGCATAAGACCGATAAATTGAGCAATAACTGTACCATTCAAAGGGGTTTATAGAGGGGCAGCGGTAGCTTGAATAGGGGCTTGTGAGCCAGCTTGATTGATCCAGAATGCTGCGCTAAATGATTCTGCTTTTGAATTTTTTGGTGGGTCGAGCGCAAGTTTGGCAGTGTAGAGACCTGAAGGTGTGCGTTTCATTTCAAGTGCTTTGTGCTTCAAAACCACAAACTCGTGTCTTAAAGTCGAGCCGGCATTCTCGCCAGCTGGCACCTTGGTTTTGAGTCCATTACCCAAAATGGCTCCGTTAAGAAAAAGTTGCCGAGTTGACGATTTGGCAGTCGGTTCAAATTGAATTTCAAAATTTGAACCTGTTCTTACGACTCGAATACTGCCTGGCATACTCTCACCCTTTCGAGTGACCAGAGCAGTGCCCAGGGCGTGTTCCTGGCCGCCTATTACAAAGCCTGGTGTGTAGACGCGGCCGTTGCCCCACTCTTTAGCGTAACGGCGCTGGCGCTTTGAGAATTGTTGGTTTGAGAAGGGGTCAGTCCAGCCCAAATAGTTCCAGTAGTCGACGTGAAACTCTATTGGCACAAAGCTTTTGAAAAGCCCTTTGTTTGCCTTCAGTCTAGCTAGTTGACGATCTGCAGGAGGGCAACTGCTGCAGCCCTCCGAGCTGAAGAGCTCAATCATAGTGACTTGCAGTTTACCGCTTTCAGCAAACAATTGCGAGGCCGCCTCTTTTTGCTTAACTGTGTCGGCTTTGGCAATCGCAGCAACCATCATACTGATCATCACAACCAAGCTGCCATAAAATACAGCACCCGCTGCAGTGTTTGCCCAATAGTTTTTGGCTAATAAAGACTTAGAAAATTGAGAATCGTTCATAGCTTTATCCTATTGCTTTCATTCAGTTAAATTAGGAAACTTGAGACCAATCAACAGGCCGGCAGCGAGATAAAAAATGGGGTCAGTAAGGGGTTGCTCCCGCTGATTGGTCTCATTCTATTCTCCGCAACGCCGGGTCGAGTTGTGACGAAAGAGGGTCTCTTTTTTCAGATTTGAAAAAAATTGAGAATTAAAAGGGCTTTATGGGCGACGAGCAAAGGTGGAAAGAGTTGATGGTCAAGGCCCAGGCGGGTGACCAGCAAGCCTATGGCCAGCTGCTAACAGAGCTCTACCCCGTAGTTTCAAATTACCTGAAGAAGCGTCTAGGAGCCCTTGGTGCCGAAGAGGATTTCGCCCAGGAGTGTCTCATGGCGATCCACAACGCCAGACATACCTACGATTCTGAGCGCCCTTTTTCACCCTGGATGTTCACAGTGGTGAAGTACAAGTCTATAGATTTACTAAGGAAAAAGCAAAGAGTCTGGAAAAACGAGGTGGCTGACGAGGACCTTGTCACAAACGCAGCAGAAGATTCGAACACTAAGGGAGAAGAAGATAAGGAGCTTGTGAGACAAGCTTTGCAGTCATTGCCCGAAAACATGAGGCGGGCTGTTGAGTTAACAAAGATCGAAGGCCTGAGCACTGAAGATGCGGCCAAGAAAGAGGATGTGAGCGCAGAGGCTTTAAGGGCCAGAGTGTCCAGGGCCTATAAAATTATGCGCAAGCAATTGGAGAAGTCAGGTGCCTACTAAAGAGCATTTCATTCAGAGCTTACAACAGGAGTTAACTCCAGTGACTCCTTTGAGAAGCCCTAGAGTGCGTGCAGCCCTCTGGTCACTGGTGACTTTGGTGTTCTCTGTGGGAGTTCTATTGCTTACTGGGCCAATCCGCCCTGGTGCCTTTCAGCAAATGCTTGGAGTTCAATTTGCCCTCGAGACAATTATTGGGTTCCTGCCACTCTGGACTGCAAGCTACGTCTTATTCCGGCTGAATATTCCGGGTATTGAGGTTTCTAGAGGCGATGTCATTTTGGCTTTTGCGCCGATGCTGATGTTTTTGGTCTTTTTGATCTATGGCCTTTACGTTGCTCCAGCGCTTGAGCCTTCAATGCTTGGTAAGCGGCATCATTGTGTGTTTGAAGTGCTGTATGTCAGTTTGCTCCCATTGGTTTTTTTAATCTGGCAACTGAGCAAGGGTTACTCTCTGTATTCACCAACCCAATTCATGCTGATGGGGGTAGCGGCATCGAGCGTACCAATGGCCACGATGCAGCTGGTCTGCATGTACGAACCCTCTCATATTCTGAAATTTCACTTTGGTCCTGCGGTAATGGTTGCCCTGTTGACGGCAATATTGGGGCTGCTGTGGATGAAATTGTTTAAGAGTTAAATTGACTGCCATGTAACAAACCTAATGTTTCAGTCGTAAGTAATGTAGAAGTCTCGATTTTACAGCAGGGAGAGACAAATGCAAAAGTCAGATGCCACTCAAGTGATTCTCAAGATTCTGCAGCAAGCAGAAGACAGCGGCGATAAAACCCATCGGTCTTACGGACCAAGAGAGTTGGGGGGCGCTTTTGATTTGGCACCCTCTAAGCATGGTCAGAGGCTTGTAGAGATTGAGCAGTTTGTTTCTGATTATATGAAGTTCTCAAGCCCAACCCAGTCAAAGGCTTTTATGAATCAGCTTTGGTCACAGGTTGAGCCATCGAGCCTTGTTGGCGAGGTTTTAGCTGCTGTTACGAATACCTCCATGTACACATACGAAGTGGCTCCTCTTGCAACCTTGCTTGAGCAGTCTTTGGTCAAACACCTCTCTTCCAAGGTTTGGGGAGAGGCTGGAGATGGGGTTATGACAAGTGGTGGTACCGCCTCTAACCTTCAAGCCTTGATGATCGCCAGAAACGAGAGGCTTCAAGAGTCTAAAGAGCATGGCCTTTCAGGGGGTGTGAAAAAGCCTTACATCCTTGCTTCAAAGGAGGCTCATTATTCAATCAAGAGAGCTTGTAACATTCTTGGCCTTGGGCATGCGGGCTTAATAGAAGTCGAAGCAGATTCTGATGGGCGTATGATGGGCTCTGCGGTCGAGAGCGCCATTGCAGAGGTAGAAAAGTTGGCTGGGCATGTCGTGGCAGTGGTTGCGACGGCCGGCACGACAGTGAAGGGTGCCTTTGATGACATTTTAGGTATTGGCGAGGTCTGCAAAAGGCAAAAAGTTTGGTTCCATGTCGATGGTGCCTACGGAGCTAGTGTGTTGCTCAGCGAAAGTCATCGAGACTTGATGCAGGGGGGTTCACTAGCTGATTCTGTGTCTTGGGATTTTCATAAAATGCTTGGCCTTCATCTGCCAGCGGCTTTTGTGTTTGTTCGTAAAAAAGGCCTACTGAAAAAGTCACTCGCATCTGGTAACGATGATTATTTGTTTCACGATGAAGATGATCTCGATCTAGGCCCCAAGTCTTTGCAGTGTGGTCGGCGAGCCGATGTTGTTAAATTATGGCTGTCTTGGATGGCACAAGGTGAACGGGGTTTTTCAGAGCGCATTGACGGCCTGTTCAATGCAGCGAGTGTGATGCGAGACCTGATTGAGAAAGATCACAATTTCGTACTCGTTGCGAAGCCTCAATCGATTAACGTCTGTTTTAGGTACAACAGCCCGGATGGGATCAGACACGAAAAGTCGATTCGTACACGAATGCTTGAGGAAGGGTCGGCTATTTTGAATTACTCAGAAGACAGCCAGGGCCCGTTTTTTCGTTTGGCAATAACCCGACCAGATCTCACGACGAGCGACCTACGAGGTTTGCTCGATCTGATTTCAACCATTGGAGGTGAATATGCATCAACTTCTAGAAGTCGACCGCAGCTTCGCTGAGATATCTACGATCGGTCAAGCTTTGGTTGAGCAGTTGAATGCTCTACCAATAGCTGAAAAAAACCTTGTTCTGCCATTACTCGTGAGTGGTTACGAAGGTATTCGTGAACAGTTTCTGACCAGTTGCCTAGATACCATTCGTCCGATGCTTGGAGAGCAGTACTCGAAGTTAATACTTTTCGAGAATCAGACTCAGTTCGGTAGACTTGCCGTTGATTGGATCCAGTTTGGTTTTCATCAGCCTACGGGTTTGCATCTGCACTCTGACTTTGTTTTTGAAGAGCTGTTCTCTGGCTCTACAGAAGAGCAAATTTACCAACGCTGTGCTGAGACTCATGAGTACGTGCCGGTCAGCACTGAGGTTAGAAATTCACCATGTTCCCGTTTTGGCTACGATCCGACAGGCCATCCCCATTGTGTGACTGCTTTAGAGCCTAAAACCTGGGGCTTGTGTCTACACTTGGGCAATAGGGGTGTAGTGTTCGTCTCTTCGAATAGTCCCGAAGTCAGTTAGGAGATTAATCTTTGAGCTTTGAACTCGCCAATTTGCCAGCGCTAAGCGTGCTTTTGACTTCTCTTTTAACCGAAGAGGGGGCTTATGCCCTCGGTTTGGCTTCTTATCAAATGACTCGAATTACGGGTTTGGAGTTTGTCGTTTTCTACACTGCAGGCGTACTCCTTGGTGATATTGCTCTTTACAGTTTTGGTTTGTTGGCCAGGCGGTCTAGCTTGATGAGTGGGTGGAGTTGGCTGCAACAAAGAGTCGCTTCGGCAAACTCGAGGTCGGGTCAGGTATCAGCTGCTCACCGCCTTGATGAGTATTTGGTGCTAACGAGGTTTGTACCAGGGACCCGTATACCAACCTATCTGTATTGTGGTTTTAGTAGATACCCTCTCTGGCGGTTCGTAGTGATTCTTGGTGCAAGTGGCGCTTTGTATTCGGCGTTAGGTCTTCTCCTGATCTCTCTGGCGGCTAGTCAATTTGATATGTCGCATTTCAAATGGTACCACCAGGTCGCATTGGCTGTTGTGATCAGTCTGATGGTGATTAAATTCACAAAAGGTTTGTCGAAACTTTATGGCTACAAAAAACATTACGGCAGAGCTGTTTTGCCTCTTAAAGTCGATCTTGAGAGACGGTTTGATAGCGAGTTTTGGTCGAGCCTTTCTTTTTATCTGCCGTTTGTACCTTACTTTGTGCTTTTGTTGTTTCGATACAGAGGTTTTCATAGAGTTTTGCGAAGTAACCCCGCAATAGCTCACAGTGGGGTCTTCGGTGAGAGAAAATCAGATATACAGAAGCTCATAGAAACCCATGTTCTCGAATATCAATTGAAGCTGATTGAAGTGCCGAGTGAGCCTGAGCTCGCTAAAAAAACTTTGTCTGAAAACTTCACTTTTCCCTTTGTGTTGAAACCAAACAGTGGGCTTAAAGGGGCAGGAGTCAGACTGATCAAAACAGCCGAGCAACTCGAGCAAGTTGATTGGTCTACCGATTGGGTGGCCCAGCAGTACTGTCAATGGCCACACGAATGGGGTGTGTTTTATGTTCGAGATTTAGACTCATCTGCCGGAGGGGTGTTTTCGGTGACCAATAAGGTTTTGCCGAAGGTAACCGGAGATGGAAAACAGACCTTGTTTGAACTCATTTTGAATGACTCTGTTTTGCGGCCAAGGCTGCACAGTCTTTTGGGCGAAGAGTCAGGCTTGAAGCCGAATCATGTTCCTGAAGCAGGAGAGCTAGTGCATTTGTCTTATCGTGGTAGTCATTCTCAAGGTTGTCTGTTTTTGGATGGTGCAGAATTACTGAGTAAAGAAATCGAAACTCACATAGCTAGGGTTTTTGATCGTATCCCGGGCTTTAATGTCGGTCGGGCTGATATTAAGTTTGAATCACTTGAGGCGCTATCGCGCGGTGAGTTTCGAATCGTTGAAATTAATGGTGCAGGCGCTGAATCTACCAATCTGTACGACCCTAAATACAGTTTGTGGCAAAGGTATAAGATAGTGGCATTGCAGTGGCGAACTATCTTTGAAATTGGCAAGAAGAGCACAATGCTTCACAAGGCTAACGCTTCATTGATTAGCTTCTTTAAGGCACTTTGGTTTTCAGCGTAGGGGAGAGCAAGATGAAATTGCAGCAAGGGTTGAGACTGTTGAGTTTGGTTCTGGCATTGGGTCAAGTGTCTTGCGTTGGGTTTCCTTACTCAGGTGTTATCGAAGAGAGCCGTAGATATCTGGTTGAAGAGCATCCGGAGGCGTTTCATGTCACCAGCGGAAAAGAAAAGATTCACTATTTCAGGCGAGGTAACGTAAAAGGGCCCGTCGTACTTTTCGTTCATGGCTCTCCCGGAGACTGGGCTGCAAATGCTCACTTTTTTAAGAATGAAAGGCTTTTAAAAGATTTTGATCTCGTTGCCTTTGATCGGTTTGGTTATGGGCTTAATCGTCAAGGAGAGCCCTTTGCTGAGCTTCAAGAGCAGATTGTGGCTCCACTTGCGATTTTGCAAGAGATTGACGTCAAAGAGAGGCAGGTTTTTGTTGTGGGTCATTCTTATGGTGGTCCAGTTGCGATGAAGTTGGCTATCGTCGCTAAAGATCAAGTTGATGGGCTAGTTC
This sequence comes from Bdellovibrionales bacterium, assembly GCA_013216195.1. GTDB lineage: Bacteria > Bdellovibrionota > Bdellovibrionia > Bdellovibrionales > UBA1609 > JABSOQ01. Next base: position 13,873 of record JABSOQ010000049.1, on the reverse strand, counting down.
TTGTCGCCGCCGCTATGGACCCTGAGCTTGAAGACATGAAATGGTATCAGCACGTCGCAAAGTTGTGGGGGCTAAGAAGTTTGATTCCCGATGATCTTGATGTGTGTAATCGTGAAATTCTAGGTCTCAAGGCAGAGCTTGAAAAAATGCAAAAAGACTACCCTCCTCTAGAGGGGCTTCGGGTAGAGGTGATACACGGCACTGAAGATGTGCTTGTGCCGGTTGAAAATGTCGACTACATGAAACGGCATCTCGCTGAGAACTCGCCGAACTTTCATGTAATCAAAGGCATGAAACACTTTGTGCCCTGGGCCTTTCCTGGCCTAATCGAAGATTCGCTTCAACGTTTGAAATCAGACTCGAGATGAGATCTCAACCTGTCGATTGAGCTTTTCAATTTTAACAATTCACTTAGGCTAACTGTAAACTTCGACCAATAATTTAGTTGCTCTATTGCTTGATGAACTGCATGTAGTACTTTAGCTCATTGATGCTCTCACGAATATCGTCGAGGGCTCTGTGGTTTGTCTCTTTCTCGAAAGACTTATTGTACTTGTGGTTAAAGATGAGCTTCCAACTTGTGACATCCAGATTTCGATAGTGCAGTAGCTCTGAGAATTTTTTGAAGTAACGGTTGATGAAGGTTCGATCTTGGCCAATGGTGTTGCCCCCAAGAATCGCCTTTTCTTCTTGAAAGTGCTTTTCTGTAAAGTCGATCAATTCTGTCTCAACCACATCAGGATGTTTTCCGCTAGGGATCTTGGCGATTAGACCTGAAGCCTCATGGTGGGTTTGATTCCACTCGTCCATATTGTCGATATAGTGCTGAGGTTGTTTTACAACAGTGTGGTAGGTGTCGAGCTCGACCAGCTCGAGGTCAGTTACAATGGCAGCAACTTCGATTATGACTTCTTGATCTACATCTAAGCCAGTCATCTCCATGTCTAACCAAAGTATCTTCTCCATTGCTCCTCCAGCTACTTTTAATTTGAGGTTGGTGTGAGTGCACGACTCAGATTTTGTTTCACTAGTCTAAGATAATGACTAGGACTCCGTCATTATTTTTTCCGTTTTCCATCTTTTCAATTTGAAAAGGGTAGCCGCCGGCCTTGAGATAACGCTTCGCCTCAGCGGCCACAACGCCTTTGCCTTTGCCTGTCATGATCCGAACTCTTGCTTTGCCATTTCGTGTGGCTTTGACCAAAAAAGAGTCAATGGCATCAAAAACCTTATCTTTCTTATAGCCATGTAGATCGAGGGTAGGCAGAGATGAAGATTTTCCGCCCCCCTTATTCTTAGCTCGAAAGCTCACTAGTAATTCATCACGTTTCGAGAGTTAAGCGGCTGCAAAGGTCGAGAGTTGTTTGGAAACATCTTTCTGAATGAAACGATCTGATCTCGCGACATCTGTAGAGGAGTGTTTAGCACATACCATCTCACACCCTCACTGCAAGGAGGGGTTGTCAGTGACCCGACATAAAAGTAAAAAGTTCGAACGCTCGGCAACAAATCTTTCGGGTTGACGAGTAGAGCGGGTACGAGCCTTTCGGTGTGTTTTTTGCCAGGCACATGGCTCCAAACTTTCTCAATAAAAGCATTGAATTGCCCTTCAATTAAAAATACCGACAAGATCGCAATTTGGCCGAGTTCGTTTTCGTGAACGAACTGCGCCTCGATTGGCAATTGGTTGCCTGAAAGCTGGTGTTCACTAGAGGTTTTAAACTCAATGTGCTTCAATTCAAACTGCTTACCATTGAAATAGGCTCTCTGGCCTGCAGGAAACTTAACTTGAAGTGTGTAGCCAGCATCTGCAACTCGAAGCTCCGTGTCTTTGTAGTCGTATTCGAGTGTTCTCTTTGGCGAGATTGGCTGAGCCCACTTTAAGTTTACTGGTGATTGAAGCTTGCCACTTTTGCACAGACTGTATTCATCTTTCAGATCACCCCACATTTTTGGACCAGTGCTTCCCTCATAGCTCCAAACGAGTTGATAGGGGTGTTCAGGGTTCTCAGCTCGAGGCTCTTCAGCTGGCATTTCGGCCTTCATCTCTTTTTTGGCGGGTGCCTTTTTCTTTGCCTTTTTCTTAGAGCCACATCCTGCAGCGAAGGTCAGACAAACAAGAGAGAGGATTAGTATGCGAATCATAGATGTGCTCCTTGTTGGATTCGACAAAGTCACCAAAAAGTGATGATATATCCATATGTTAAAAGCAAAGGTTGGAGAGCGCAATGGAAACATTCGATAGAAAAGAGAGGGTTTTTTTGATTCTGGCTGCCGTCTTCTTGTCTTCGATGACCTTATTGAACGTAATTGGTATCACTCGCTTTATCGAGCTGGGCCCATTGCAGCTAGCGGTGGGAGTTTTACCTTATCCTTTGACCTTTCTGTGTACAGATTTGATCAGTGAAGTGTATGGAAAGCAGAGAGCCAATTTTTTGGTTTGGGTCGGGCTCGGCATCAATGCTTTGGTGATCGCGATTATGTATCTGGGCCAGTTGGCCCCAAGCGTACCTCTCGAGACTCAGCCTCCTTGGCAAGCTTTAGTCTTGAAAGAGCCTGTGGTATTGGCAACTGGGCAAACACTTGAGGGAGCAGTTGAACTTTTTCAGATCATTTACAGTTGCACGGCCGGCGCAGTATTTGCCTCGATGGTGGCCTACATTGCCGCACAGTTTTGTGATGTTTGGCTGTTTCACTTCTGGAAGAGGGTCACCAAGGGAAAGCATTTGTGGGTGAGAAACAACTTCTCAACGATGATCAGTCAGTTGGTCGATTCTGTAGCTGTGATAGGGGTCACCTTCGGGACTTTAGTACTGAGCGGTAAGATGCCAATGAAGACAGCTCTGACTTTGATAGGTGCGAACTATCTGTTTAAGGTCGTAGCTGCAGCCTTAGATACTGGTCCTTTGTACCTTTGTGTGTATGGTATCAAAAGGTATCTAGGGCAAGACCAAGGACCTGCCGAAGGCTAGTTAATGGTTTGTAAATGCAGGCTAGGTTCGTACCAGTTCAGTTGACCTGAAGATACAGACTTTCCAAAATAAATTCAGGACTTACAGTCTTTTCAGTGAACCTCGATGTATAGGACAGCTATGAGTAAAGACAAGATGCCTAAGCAGGTACGTTTTGGTGATTTTATTCGCGAGCTAAACATAACGCAGAATAAAATCAGTTTTGTTGATTTGGCCAATTCATTTAAATCGGCACCCAAAGATCAAAAACTGCAAGTTTCAGGCAGAGACGTTTATCGAATCTTGGCTCCCTACACAACTGTGCGTTTTGTTGACCAAGCTAAAGCTGTAGTGCCACTGGCTCTGTACCTCATGCTGTTTCAAATTTTTATTCTCAGGCAAGGGGTTGCCGATGCCATTGTCATCACTGGTGGTTTGGTCGCGGTCATGGTGGGTTTGATGCTCTTCATGGAGGGGCTGAAACTTGGCTTGATGCCCTTTGGTGAGACCATAGGCAATATTTTGCCGGTGAAGTCGCCACTGCCGATAGTTTTGCTAATTGCCTTTATGCTTGGCATCGGAGTGACGTTAGCAGAGCCAGCTATTGGTGCTCTTCAAGAGGCCGGCAAGATCGTAGACCCCAGTAAGGCCCCTTACCTGTGGGCACTTTTAAATGTTCATACGACTAAGCTAATAGCCGTAGTTGGTGTAGGGGTTGGTTGCGCTTCGGTACTTGGTACTTTGAGGTTCGTGTACAACTGGAGCTTGAAGCCGATGATCTACGCAAGTTTGGTTCCGCTGCTTTTGATCACAGCATTTGTGGCATTGACTGATGTCGAACTTCTGAAAATGATTGGTTTGGCTTGGGACTGCGGTGCCGTTACGACTGGCCCTGTGACCGTGCCGCTAGTGCTGTCTCTTGGCATCGGGGTTGCCTCTGCTGTGGGTAAAGGCGATTCAACCTTAAGCGGTTTCGGTATTGTGACCTTGGCCTCTTTGTTTCCGATCATTGGGGTTATGAGCCTTGGGCTTTGGTTAGCTTCTCAAGTGATGCCAGCTGAGATTGTGGCAACCGCACAGGCTATGTCAGGCTCAGCAGGTGCAACGCACTGGTCAGGACAGACTCCATGGGTTGAAGTGATATTGGCTGTTCGAGCTATTGTGCCTTTGGTGATCTTTTTATTTTTGGTTATGAAGGTTGTGTTGAGAGAGCGAGTCAAAAACGCTTTTATTATCGGTTATGGCATTGCGCTAGCAGTAATCGGAATGGGTATTTTTAATTTTGGGCTAACTTATGGTCTGGGAATGCTGGGCAATCAGTCTGGTAGCCTTGTGCCAGCTGCTTTTGCAACAATTGATGCTGTTGAGGGATCGCCGCTTTATTGGTACAGTTTGGGTTTGATGATCGCTTTAGGCTTTGCTTACTTTCTTGGTTTTGGCTCAACACTAGCAGAGCCAGCCTTGAACGCACTCGGAATGACTGTACAGAATTTGACAAACGGGGCGTTTAAGAAGTCGTTGCTAATGTACTCGGTGTCGTTTGGTGTGGCTGTTGGAATCGCTCTAGGGGTAGCCAAGCTGATTTTCGCTCTGCCTCTGGCCTGGTTGCTGATACCCGGCTACATTTTGCTCTTGATTCTCACCTTCCTCTCTACCGAAGAGTTTGTGAACGTAGCCTGGGATTCAGCTGGCGTGACGACGGGGCCAGTTACGGTACCACTGGTTCTTGCAATGGGCTTGGGCTTTGCCAACGCCACAGGGGCTATAGAAGGCTTTGGTATTCTGTCGATGGCATCGCTCTGTCCAATTATGTCGGTTTTGATCACAGGTCTTTTTGTTCAGTACAGAGCTAATAAGGCAGAAGACAAAAGAAAGACGCAAGCAGCGGCAGCTTAACAAAAAACAAGGAGCTTACAGCATGGCAAACCGAAGTTTTACAGTTCTTACAGATGGAACTCTCATCACTTGCATTGTCGAAAAGGGCAAGGCCGATGCTATCGTGAAAGCGGCGAGAGAGGCCGGTGCGCAAGGGGCTACTGTCTTTTATGCCAGAGGTTCAGGTATTCGTGAGAGGCTTGGTATTTTAGGTGTTGCCGTTGAGGTTGAAAAAGAGATCATCAACATTGTTGTGTCAAAAGATCAGGCTGATTTTGTTGTCGAGAGAATGTATCTTGCGGGCCAGCTCGACACTCCTGGTAAGGGCTTTATCTACACAACTCAGCTCGATAAAGCTGCAACTTATATACCCCCTCAAGTCGTAGAAAAACTTGCCCAGTCTGAAGGACAAGCCTGATGGAAAAAATCAATCAAGCAAAGCTCATCACTTGTATTTTGCGCAAAGGTAAAGCGATCTCACTTCTTGAAGCATTGAATGAGCGTGGCGAGAAGAAGATCAACTTTGCATTTGCCAGAGGCTCAGATCTTCATGACCCGGTAACCGCCTCGGGAAAGCTTAAAGAAGATGAAAAAGAAATCGTGACCATAGTTGCTGATACTGCAGAGGAGGGTGAGGAGCTTTTTGATTTTGTCTATCAGCAAGCTGATATCGGTGCGCCTGGCTCGGGCTTGATCTACATGACCAGCCTTGGCTACTCAACGACCTACCAGACAGAAAGCTAATTGCTGACGAGCTCTTGCATTGAAGTCATTCGACTCGCTATCACGTGAGTCAGAGCCGATCCTCAAATGCAAATGAGGTAGCCTGTGTTCAACCTGTATTGGTCTAGATTTCGATTAGAAACTCATATTGGCAAACTAGACGCCACTGATTCCGCCACCATGATCGCTTTTTTTTGTAAGTCTTCGATTTGATGACTCGAACGAAGACTTTTGATAAATCGACCACAACGACGATTAGCCCAACGACAAAAAGAGATCTGTATACCCATTCCATAGTTCTAGAATAATGGAATGGGCCGGTTGAAAGCAACCAGCCCCGCCAGATACGACCCTAAAAACCACTCTTTGCTCTTACAATTTGGCTCAGTGATTCATTTCAGGTCGCATAAGGTTTTCATACATTCTTGCTTGTTGCCTTAAGACCTTGTGCATGAACTCTTCTCTCCTGGCGAGGACATTGTATTCGTAATTGGCTCGCCCGTAGGTGAATCTGTTGGTAATTCGGTTTGGCACCAAGCGGCTCTCCATTCTGCGGTCACTTAGTGAGGTTGAATTGCCAATCAAGAAAGGTGAGAGTTTTGATTCGCCATTTTGTAGTCGGTTTGAAATGTGAAAGCCCGTAGTTGATCCCTCTTGTGAGTGGCAGCCGGTGCAAGAGCGAATGGCAAAAGCATGCCGCCTCTTTTCTTTGACCTCAGCAGAACCGCTAACTCTAGGTAATTGCCAAATGGCTCCATCGCCTTTGACTCTTCCGATATTTGTAAGCGTGATGAGGTCTCTCAGCTGATTGTCTTGCTTCATGCGAAAGGGCATTTTGCCGACAGTGTCGCCGCAGGCTCTTGAAGCCCAGATGCGTACGCCATTGCTTTTTGTGCGGTATTTGGTCGAGAGAAAATTTCTCTCGACATCTCGAAGCACCTCATAACCAGCTTTGTCTTCTTGAATCGCCACGCTGTTGCCCAATGAGTAATCACGTGAGCTCATGTCGAGGTCTTGCTCTAAGTAGGATGGTACACCTGGCGTGCCTCCTCTCACCCAGTATTTGTCGACGATAGCTGCCAGTTCGGTTGAAGTTTGCATACAGCGAAATGGCTCTCGTCGAAGTTTTCTTGGTATCAAACGGTAGCGTCTATTGCCTGTAAGCGTGTACCACTCGCGAAGTTCGTACTCGTCGTCGCGAATTTTGGTGTTTGATTTTAGTGACAAAAAGTTTTCAGGTTTCACAATGTCATCCAGTATGTTGACAACAGCATTTGAAAAATCGTTGTTGAACATGACACGGCCTCGCGAGTCTCTTAGGTCTGACAATGCGGCAAAGCGCTGAGCCCACAGTTGCATTTTATTCTTCCAACGTGTTTCATCTTGGTCGAGGGCTCTCAAGAAGCGCGGCTTACCTTGGCACTGAGACCGCCAGGCACTGCTTTTCGTAGAGGGGTCATCAATCCAGCAGTCGGGGTGCCCTGTTGTCTCGGGGAGTGGTCTGTAGACTCCGCCCTCAAACCGAAGGCTCGGGATCCGGTAAGAGACGACAAACACCATTGGGAAGGCCCTGCCGTTTGATGACTCGAAATCGGGGTCGACCAGCCCATAAAGCAAATGCAGTTCTCCTAGAGAGCGCGGCTCAAAAGTGATCTCGTTATTGTTTCTTGGGTCTCGGTCACCAGCGAGATCCATGCGGTTTGCAATGCCGAGCAATCGAAAGGGAGACTGTTTCAGTTCATTGATGTTTCTAACGCTTCTGACTGATTTGCCAAGTTTGGATTGCCAGAGATTCAAAACACGCTGAAACCTTCTGCTTTCGTAGACGGCCCCGCCCATTGAGTGAGCCCGCGGGTTGTCTCTGAGAAACCGGGCATATTCGTCTTGTCTCTCATCTGGTCGAGAAAAAATATCATCTGTATAGTCACCAATAACCGTGTAATTGGTGACAAAGTCAGGGTCATCCATGTAGCGCTTGCCCACGCTGGCAAGTAAGTAGCCCATCGTGAAGCGTTTGCCGTATTCGCGGTTGATTCGATTCACGATCTGTCTTTTGGTAATCAGAACACTCGCTTCTGGATCAATCGGATTGTCTAGCAAAGTGGTGCCGGCTACAGCAGCAGAAAATTTGCAGGGATACCCGCAACTAATAAGAATTTTAGCTTCCTCGACACTGAATTGAATCGCATTTTTCCCTCCCCAGGGTTTTAAATCTCTTTCTCTTCACTCTAAGTGTCTCAACACCTGGCTCGATCTATGGTAACGGTCTTGTCTGAATACATGTGGGTTTGAAAAAGCTCTCTGAAACAGGGTATTTGCAGTGATTTCTTGCCCCTTTCAGGGGGCTAGTGATAGATTTTCGGCACTATTTTAGGGGAGGCATGTCGTGGCCGTTGAGATCGATTTGACAGGTAAAACAGCATTAGTATGCGGAGCATCAAGAGGTATTGGTGCTCAAACAGCAATTGCTATGGCTGAGGCTGGAGCGCAAGTCATTCTTGTTGCTCGCTCAGAGGATGGGCTCAAGGGCACATTGCAAAAAATGCCAAACTCAGAAAAGCATCAGTGTTTGAGCCTAGACATAACAAAGACCTCTGAGATTGCTGGCTCAGTAAAGTCTGCTGCCGCCAACTGTGAGGCTCCCGTAAGCATCTTATTGTGCAACTCAGGCGGACCAAAAGCAGGGCCCCTTTCTGAGGCCGACACTGATCAGCTCGCAACCGGCTTTCAGGCACATGTATTGGCCAACCAGGCTTTGCTTGAGGCCGTTTTGCCTGGCATGAAGAGTCTGGAGTACGGCAGAATCATCACTGTGCTTTCGACCTCTGTGAAAATTCCGATTCCGAACCTGGGTGTCTCAAACGTGATTCGTGGGGCAGTTGCAAACTGGGCGAAGACCTTGTCGATGGAGCTCGCCTCTTCAGGCATAACCGTAAACAACGTTCTGCCTGGCTACACAGAGACAGAGCGATTAGACGTTTTGGTTGAAGCAGCAGCTGGGCGCATGGGCAAAACAGAAGAAGAGATTGTTGCACTTTGGAAGTCAAAAGTTCCCGCTGGCAGATTCGCCGACCCGAGTGAAACTGCGGCAGCGATTACGTTTTTGGCGTCTCCACTTGCTGGTTATATAAATGGTGTGAATTTGCCTGTCGATGGCGGAAGAACGGGGAGTTTATGAGGTACGATATTTTTTGCTCGCTATTTCAAGTTCGAGTCAATGATCACAAGCCAGATGAAAAAACCATGTTTCAAAACTTCTTCGAACAGGCAAGGCTGGCCGACGAGTTGGGCTTTGAGACGTGTTGGGTTGCTGAGACGCACTTGTCGACCGAAGTGCAAAAGCAAAACAAGCGCCCCGTTGTGCCCCACATGGACGGCGAAATTGGCCTGAATACCGATATTCTTCAACTCTCTCAGAAAGTTTTCTCGCAGACCAAAAACATGAATATGGGCTCAGCGATTAAGAACATTCTTTGCAATGGTGGGCCAATTGCGAACGCTGAAGCTATACGAACTTTCTTAACCTTGCACGGCATGGACCCAGAAGAAAAGCGCCGTCTAAACATAGGCTTTGCCTCAGGTCGTTTTGAGTTTTCAAACCGACCTTACGGAGTGTTGCCTCGAAACGCTTGGGAAGAAGCAGCTTGGCCGGTTATGAAAGGCAAGTGGCTGAATCAAGCCACTGAGATCTTTTTAAGGCTTTTAAAGGGCGAGCAGATCGGCAGCGAAGATTTGCGACCTCAGGTGCTTTTGAAGTCAGAGTTTCGCGGCGAAGATATGTGGCAAAAAACGGTCGAGGCCTACGGCAAAGATGTTGATGAGATTCCTCTTGAGCCATTTTACAATTTTGAAAAAATAGGGGTGATACCATTCGAAGCTCCAATGCATTTGCTCGATCTGACAATCGGCACTCACGATGAGCGTATTCAAAAAATGGCAAACGAAATCTTGCCAGTCGGGGTGTTCAACCTGTCGATTACGCCGCCAGAAATTATTGAAAAGACTCATCAGAGAATGGCTGAGCAATTTCACAAAGATGGTGGCCCCTGGACACGGTCACATATGCCTAGAACCGCTATGGTGTTTCTAAATGAAGATTCGAATCTCGCAAAAGAGCAGGCCAAGGGCGCTTGGCAAAACTACTGGAACGCGATGGAGGGCACGATTGACAATCAGAAGGTTGAGCAGGCTGTGCATAACGCTCTCGTAGGCACTCCTGAAGAGATCACGGCACAGATCAAAGAAAAGTACCACCCAGATGACCGACTGATGCTTTGGTTCGATTTTAACAATCATGACAACGATGCCATTTTGAAGTCGATGGAGATGTTCATGAAGCAGGTAAAGCCTGAATTGGAGTCGATGTAATGAACTGGAACGTGATTTGGCTCTCAGGGTTTTTGGCTTTTATTTTGATTGGTTCAGGCTGTGCACAGGTGGAGCAGCAGAGGCAGCAAAATTTGGTTGTAAAAAAGATCCAGCAAAAGAACGAAGTCTGGAGCTACTGTTACAAAAGCGCTCTAAGGAAAGAGAAGACCGAAGAGATCGAGGGCGAAGTCAGCATGAGTTGGCGAGTTGACTACTTACTCGGGCAAGAAAGAGTTAGCCAAGTCTCAGTTGATCAGTCGACAGTTGGTAGTGAGGCTCTTGTAAATTGCATGAAAGACGCCATCACCAAAATGCGTTTTGATTTGCCTAGAAAAAGAGGGCAGGCCATTTATGAAGTGAGCCACCCTTTTGTATTTCGAAATGATAAAGAGATGAACATTCTCAATCGTTAAGAGTTCAGGAGTGAGTTTCTGATGCAGAAGTTTCAAAATTTTATAAACGGAGAATATGTAGACCCCTCGAGCGGGGGTTGGCTTGATAATGTCAATCCGGCTTCAGGCGAGGTTTACTCTCAGGTCGCAGACTCTGACGCCATGGATGTGGTTATGGCGATTCAAGCAGCCAACAAGGCGTTTGAGAAGTGGAAAAAGGCCGGAGCGCAAAAACGTTCTAAGGTATTATATAAAATTGCAGATTTAATTGAAGAACGCCTTGATGACTTCGCCAAGGCTGAGAGTATAGACCAAGGTAAGACTCTCAAGCAGGCGACCACTGTTGACATACCAAGGGCAGTTGCGAACTTTCGGTTCTTTGCAGGAGAGATTCTGCATCACACAGAGATTTCGACTGTAACAGACAAAGGGGCATTGAATTACACTCGCAGAGACCCCATCGGTGTCGCTGGCTTGATATCACCTTGGAACTTGCCCTTGTATCTCCTAACCTGGAAGATCGCACCTGCTCTAGCTTCTGGTAACACAGCTGTTTGTAAGCCCTCCGAGTTTACGCCTGCTACCGCTACTCTGTTAGGTGAGGTTTTTAATGAAGCAGGGCTGCCGAAGGGCGTGTGCAATATTGTTCATGGCCGCGGCGACGTCGTAGGCGAGACTTTGGTTTCGCACCCCGGAGTACCTTTGGTTTCATTCACTGGCAGCTCGGCAACTGGCGAGAAGATTCTGAACGCCACGAGTTCACGCTTTAAGAAAGTCTCGCTGGAGCTCGGTGGTAAGAATGCCACTATCGTGATGAATGATGCCGATTTAATAAAGACCATACCGGGTGTGATTTCTGCAAGTTTCTCAAACCAAGGTGAAGTCTGTCTGTGTGGCGAGAAACTCTTGGTACAAGAAGGTATTTACGACGAATTTGTTGAGAAGTTTGTTGAAGCGACCAAGAACTTAGTCGTAGGTGATCCCATGGACAGCAAGACTGACATGGGGCCTTTGGTCAGCCAGCAGCACTACGACAAAGTCGTCAGTCTGATTGCGATGGCCAAAAGTGACCAGGGTAAGGTTCTGGCTGGTGATGAAGAGCTCGAATTGTCAGATGGCTTTAAAAGGGGCTATTTTGTTCGGCCAACAGTGATTGCTGACATGAGCAATTGCTCTGAGCTTCACCAAACAGAGATTTTTGGCCCCGTAGTGACGCTTCAGCCTTTTAAGTATGCTCACGAGGCGGCGAGTTGGGCCAACAACTCTGATTACGGTTTGTCGGCTTCAGTATGGACTCAAGATATTGCCAAAGGGCACAAGCTAGCAGCCAACCTTGATGTGGGAACAGTGTGGATCAACACTTGGCTCAACCGAGATTTGAGAATGCCCTTTGGTGGCGCCAAAGCTTCAGGGCTTGGCCGCGAGGGTGGTGAGCACTCATTTGATTTTTATACTGAGCAAAAAACAGTTTGTTTGCAATTGTGATGGAGGAGTAGTCATGGCGAAAAAGGGTGAGATCGTTGCTGGGGTTTTGGCTCCACATCCACCACATCTGGTTTACGCAGAAAACCCAGACCAAAATGAGCCGACGGCAGAGTGCGGTTGGGAGACTTTGCGTTGGGGTTATGAACGATTGCGAAAATCATTAAGCGAAATTGATTATGATGTGCTGATTGTGCACTCTCCGCATTGGAGAACTCAGGTAGGCACTCACTTTCTCGGTGTTGAAAAGTTCAAGAGCCTGTCGGTTGATCCGATCTTTCCGAATCTGTTTCGTTTTCATTACGATCTCACTGTCGATGTGAATTTGGCGCAAGGTATTCACGATGAAGCAAAAGGTGCAGGCTTGGTGACAGAGATGATGACCAACCCTGACTTCAGAGTCGACTACGGCACAATTGTTTCTTGCCATATGACAAACCCAGATTGGGATAAACCCTTAGTTGGCATCTCCTCGAACGGTGGAGCTAGATACTTCAATATGGACGTTCTTGGCGCCACAATGCTTAAGCTCGGTGAGGCAACTCGCAAAGCGGTTGAGGCGAGTGGTAAGAGAGCGGTCTTGCTGGCTTCAAATTCACTGTCGCATCGTCATTTCACGACTGAGTCAGAGGTTGTTGAAGACATGTCGAAAGAGCATATCAACAACCACAATCAGTACCTTTGGGATATGCGTATGATCGAAATGATGAGGTCAGGCAAAGGGCAGCAAGTGCTCGATGTGATGACAGACTTTACTGAGCAAGCAACAGCTGAGACTGATGGTGGTTCACTGACTTGGCTATTGTCGGCGCTAGGGGTGCCAGATTACCCGGCTACTCTTCATGGCTACGGCACAGTCATTGGCACCGGCAATGCGGTTATGGAGTGGCGACCTGGGCAGGAGGCGAGAGCATGAGCAAGCAATTAAGAGAAGATGTTGTAAGAAAAGGTTATGTGCTCCCAGGTTTGCCGCATTTGTTGTTGGCTGCTGACCAGAACCCTGGCTGGCAAAAGGTAAGGCAGGCCTTTCAAAAGGTTCGCGAAGATCTTGAAAGTTCTGATATCGACGTAATTGTGGTTTACAGCACCTTCTGGCCAAGTGTGATCGGCCATCAGATACAAGCAAGAGAAGAGCCTGAGTGGGTGCACGTTGATGATCAGTTTCACGCTCTTGGTTCGATACCTTACAAAATGGAGATCGATAGCGAGTTTGCTCGGGAGCTCGATCGGTCTTGTAAAGACAGAAAGCTGCATTCTCGTTTGATCGATTATGAGGGCTTTCCTATTGATACCGGCTCTGTTGTCGTTCAGCAGTTGATCAACAAAGACAACCGCTGGCCGATGGTTATTGTGTCTTCAAATGTGTATGCCGACCGAGCTGAGACCGTGGTCTATGGTAAGGCCGTGCGTGATGCTCTCGAAAAACAAGGTAAGAAGGCCGCCGCTATCGTAGTTTCAAGTCTTTCGAACCGCATGCACACCACTCATGTCGACCCGAAAGATGATCACTTTTCATCAAAGAAAGACCACGAATGGAATCTAAAGTACCTTGAGTTCTTAAAAGAGGGCCGGCTAGAAGATGTATCTCAGCTCTCTCGACAATTTCACCGAGAGGCCAGAGTGCCAAAAGTGACAGCCTTCAAACCTTTTTGGTGGTTAAGCGCTGTGATGGGGCAAAACAATCTTTACGCTGGCGAGGTTTATGAGTACCAGCCGGTAATGGGTACAGGGGCTGCTGTGATTGGGTTAACACCGGCCAATAAGGCGGCCAGAGATCTTGAGTTCGATGAAGACGACCCTGAAGCTTTCGCAGGCGAGAGGGGAGTGCTCGGCTCGAATGAAGACATGTCAGACTCATCTGGCTCAGATAATCCTTTCTCAGGAGCCAACATATGAAGCCTGGTTTTGATGAGAAAGATGTCTACCCCTCGAACCCTTTGGGTGAGCGTGAAAAAGGCATTCCGACAGGGCGTGATGTCGAGTGGGAGCCTCTGGTCGACTACCGCAGAAACGGTATCAGTGAAAACACCATCCACGGAGCTGTAAGTTGGTACACAGGCGATAAGCACTTACATTCTTTTG
>JABSOQ010000048.1 GCA_013216195.1 Bdellovibrionales bacterium | reverse complement strand
CAAAAGTTGTAAGAACGCATTCACACGAAGGGCTTTCGTTGAGCGTTCGGCGTTGCCCTCGGCTTTTTCAATTTCATCTAATGCCGCATTGAAGAACTCATTGAGATTCAGTTTCACGGCTGGGTGATCGAGTACTTCTCTTAAAATGTCTGAGGGTCGGTGGTGCCAGTCGGGTCTGGTAACAGGTAAATAGCGTTTGTCGCGCATCCAAGTCTGATGAACGACCCGTTCAAAGTTGTGCCAGACGTCTGCCGCATTGTCGAATGGCACCCCGTCTCGAGGGTTTCGTTGAGCTAGTCTTGAAAAGTAATTTGGCAGACTCTCATCAGTCGAGTTTCTTGCCAAAGGGTCGGTGCGAAGTAGGGCCTCGATATAGACCTGTGCCATGCTAATTCGCACACCTGTGTCATGGTGTGTACTCGCTCCGGCCTCTACGGCATCGGCAACGCTTGTCAGTTTATAGCTAAGCTCAGTGTTGTCTGCAGCCAAAGATAAAAGTGCAAAAATGGCCCCCTGAAGATCAAGTTTGCCGACCATGTACTTAATGGCAAGGTTGTCAGCCACTCCTTCGTCTGACTGCGAAGTCCACATTTTTTGTATCTTGGTTTCTAGTGTGGCGTTGTGGTGGTGAGTGTGGCCTTCCAAAAAATGGGCGATTTCATGACCCACGATGAAGCCCAGCTGAGCGCGTGTTTTCAGTTTTGCGAGAAGACCTACGGTAAAACCAAACTCAATGATCGTTTTTCCGTCTTCGATTTTGTACATCGTTCGAATGGGCCATGGCGTTTTGCTTTGTGTAACCCAGCCATGTTCAATGCCTTGTTCTGTGTCGATCTGATGGGCAAAGGCGTTCACGTTATTGGTAGAGTAAAGATTAACTACCACCTCGGCGTTCTTTTCGCGCAGTTTATCGCCTGCCAGTAACTCCACTAATTCTTTGAGGTAGGCTGCGGCGGCCTCAACATCGGGCTCAGTATTGCCTATGGGAGGTGTTAGCACGACCCCCATCCCCCCTTGAAACTGACTGCCATACTCTTCAAGTGCTGTGATTTCGGCTTCTGAGAGGCGAGATTGAGCAAGGCTATGGTGGCCGCCAATTAGAGAAAGCAATGCCAAACATAAACAGCTAATACCAACCTGTAGTCTCATATGCCTCTTCCTTTTCCCTT
Source organism: Bdellovibrionales bacterium (assembly GCA_013216195.1). Taxonomy (GTDB): domain Bacteria; phylum Bdellovibrionota; class Bdellovibrionia; order Bdellovibrionales; family UBA1609; genus JABSOQ01. The sequence continues at coordinate 24,054 of JABSOQ010000048.1, read as the reverse complement.
GCCTGTAAAGCAGTTCTAGAGCAAGAGAGGTGCCGCCAACTGGTAGAAGTGTCGTGAGTGATATCAAGCACTTATGTCAGTTGGCTTTGGTGGTTCAAAGGCCCTTGCCGCAGTTGAGTTACCAAGGTGACGAATTGCAGCTGGGGTTAATTTGCCAGGTTCGAGGAGTTGGCTAAATGCTCTTTATTCGAGAAACCTTTTCATCAAAGCGAGAAGAGCCTCAACGTTGGGGTCTCTGCATCGTAAGTCTTGGGCATGAAAAACAGAATCTCATTTTCTTTGCTGATAGCTTTATTCATTTCACTTCCTGCAGCTGCCGGTGTTTTTGGCGAGATCAGCAGGTTTCCAGTTCGAGATACCACAATGGAATCCTTTCGGTATATCGGGCAGATCAATCGCGATTGCACAGGCACGCTGATCACTGATCAGCTTGTGCTGACTGCTGCTCATTGCTTGCATGATCTAGACGGGCGTTTTTTGCCGCCAGAAAGCTTTGGCTTCTGGCCAGCCAAGAACGGAATCGCCTTCGCTCCCTATGGTCGCTACCAAGTCAAGGCGTACCGAGTGCCGCAACTCTACGTTAGCAATGCTGTGCTTCGAGCCGACTATGACTTTGCAGTGCTTAAGCTAACAGAGCCGGTGCCACCTGAGTTGGTGCCAAACTTTGAATTTGGTACTGCAGGAGCCCCCTGGGCTTCATCAGAAGATGAATTGGGTTTAAAGCTTAGGGTCAGCATTTCTGGCTACCCTGGTGATAAGTTGTTGGGGGTCATGTACTCGACGGTTTGTGATGCAACTTTTCAGACCAATCAAGCTGGCAAAGCCGAGTTGGTATACAGGTGCGATACCTACGGTGGAATGAGTGGCTCGGCAGTGGTCGCTTTCAATCCTGTGGGGCCTAACAAAATAGTTGCGGTTCATACATATGGGCTGGAGCAAGAGAACAAAGCCACAGCATTGACCCCAGAGAGAGTGGAGTTACTCGAGCAATTGGTTTTCTTGGTTTCGGGTGATTAGTTGCCTGGCAGCTTTAACTTTCGGCCACGCTTGATCTCAGTGCGGCCGTTGTAGTTGATTCTTTTGCCTTGGTAGACTCTTGCGCCCGTTTTTAACAGCCTCATTAGCGTGGTGTCTAGGTTTTCGCCTAACACCTCTCTGATCTCTTCGTTATCCATAAGAACCATCCAGTAGTCGATGTCAGGCTGTGAGAAGCGGCCAAAAACTAAGGCTTCAAAGTAGGCAGAGTACTGCATGTGCATATCAGGTGTCGCAGACAGTGGCGTTTCGGGTTTGATATTGAATGAATAGAGGCGGCTGGCGGCAAACGAATCATGTCTTGCGAACAGTGACCGCCTTTTCACCTGATTTTTTGCAACAGCAAAATACTCACCATAGCCGGCTCTGACATTAGTTTGGCCAAGATCAAGATCACCGAGCTTGTCGCCTAAGAATAAATAGGCACTCTTGGGTCTAATTTCTGGGTTGTCACCAAGTTCGAGTTGCAAAAGACGATCTTCGACCTCGGTGCGTTGCCTAGGGGTCGAGTGGCCATTAGTTTGATTGGTGTCATGTATATTTAGAAATCGAGGGTCTTCTGAGCGAAGCATAGTAAACAGCTCTTGATCTCCAATAGCCATGGCGATTTTTACGTCTTTGCTCATGTAATCAAATCCAGCAGAAGTCATTAGTGCCTCATCTTCGATTTCAAAAAGTCGGTGGTGTCTTTGTGCGATAAGCTCACCGATGTGGCGTGTGGAGTTGTCTCGAATAATTTTTGGAGTAAGCCGTTTGGCTCTTGTTGTGATACTTTTTGCTGTGTTCGGCTTAATTGCCTCCGGGCAAATTTCTTCTGTCCCGAGGGCGCTGAAGGCCAAAAAAAACAAAGCCAAAGTCATGGTTTTCGGTAGCCAGGGGTTAAAACCTATCAGGTTCAGAGTTGGGCACTTATTGGTTTCTGGCTTGAAGAAGCTCATTTCGCAACTTTCAAATAAGTTAAGGTTTCATTGAACTATTGCCCGAAAAGACTACAAGAATCGTTCCTTGTTTCAGTAGATCTGGAGTTGGTTTTTGCCTCGTGTAGCAGTCGCAGCAAAGCATGTGCAAAGGCTTGAAATTGTAGAAGATAAGGGCTGTTCTTTTAAAATGTTAAAGTGGGCGCACCGATCAATAGCTCGAGCCAGCCAGCGCGAGATGTCGCTGCTGTTGCCAATCTCTGGCAGATGAGGTCAAAAAAAAGCCGATGCTCATCCTGAGAATCGGCTCGTAATCACAACAAAAACGTCAGGGCCTCGAATCCTTCTTGGCCTTCATCTACATTTGAATACCCGCTTCCAAAAGTTCATTGACCGTCACAGGGGAGTGCAGATTTCATCTTTTGGAGCTGGCTTTCCTAAGAGACGACAACGTAAGAAAACAACAGCTGAAAATAGGTTAGAAAGAATCGGCTCGATGGTAAACCAACAATTCTGGTTGAACACTTCCCGCAACACGTTAAGTGCCCGAAAGTCGGGGCTGCCAAAATTCGATGAAAATAAAAACCAACCGAAGGTCCGGAAACATAATCATTTATGTCGAGGTGTTAACAGGGTGACCCAAGTGTTTCAACTTTGATCAGCTGTGTGCGATTTCGTCAGGTGATCAATCTGTTCTCGAAACTGAACAATTTAGACATGGTTTAAGGCTTGCTCTTCAACTGGTTTGTCTAGGGGAGGTGATGATGTTTGTAATCAGCAGAGCTGTAGGGCTACTCTTGTGTCTCATTTTAGGACACTCAGTAAGTGCACAAATCAAAGGTTACGTCGGAGCCCCTTCTTTAGGTGGCGTACTAAAAGGTTGGGCCTGTGACACTCGCCAAAACACAAACATCCCTGTTCATGTCTACCTTGGCGGTGCGGCAGGTAAGGGTGGTCGTTTTTTTAAATCGTTTCGTACCAATTCTTCATCTGAAAGTGCTGTTCATCGCCACTGCGGTACAAGTTCAGCAGTGAAACACCGGTTTAATATTCAGCTGACTGCGGCTGAACAGGCTCAGCATGCAGGCAAAACGATTTTCATTCACGGCATATCACAAAGGCACCCGAATCTGCTCCTAGGAAACTCTGGCCGCTACAAGATCCCTGCTCGCAATATCAATATCAAAGGTCATGTTGACCGGGTTCAAAGAATCGAAGGTGGCTTTCGTGTACAGGGTTGGGCTTGTCAGAACAGTATTTCTCAAAATATTAATGTGCATGTCTACTCTGGCGAAAGCCGCAGGTTCTTAGGTAGTTACCCGGCAAATAGAACTCGTGAGACAGCTGTGCAGAGAGCCTGCCAGTCGAGTTTACGAACACATGGTTTTGATTTTGTGATCCCCAACAGCAAGCTCGGGGGCGTAAAAGGCGAAGTCTTACATGTGCATGGTGTGAGACGAACAGGTAGCGTGAAGAATGAGATTCTTGCAAACTCCACTCGTTTCAGATTGCCCAGGCAACGATTAATGAAGTTGAGTGAGTTTAACATAAGACCTAACCGTGACATTATGATCATGGGTGACTCTGTCCGCATTGATAGAAGTATTGATGTAAAGCACATACACATTCACAATGCTGGTATCCTGAGATGTAGCAGCAGCGACACTCGCAGTTATACCATGAAGACAGATGGCATTATGATTCACGGTTCTGGCTCAATGTTTCAGTGCGGTTGGAACACGAGTCGGTTTCAGGGCAGGCTTGAAATCAAGTTGAAAACAGGTGTGCCAATGACCATGGGCGGCCGTGACAGTTATGCTGGCATTATGTCTATGGAAAACGGTCAATTGATTCTTCATGGTAAAAATAATGGCACCAAATGGACAAGACTCAATGCCAACGCGAATGCTGGTAGTAGGCGTTTGCGTTTCGTCGATGCCGTCAACTGGAACGTTGGCGACAACATAGCCATTGGCTCGAGTAGTTTTAATATGTGGCAAAGTGAAGTTCGGCGAGTGACGGCTATTGACCGCGACCGCAAAGGCGTCACCATTCATCAGCCCTTAAGACATTTTCACCGAGGAGTGGGTTACTCAATTGGTGGAAAGTGGATCAATCTTAAGTCGGAAGTCATCAATCTCACTCGAAATATCAAAATCACCACTGACGGCAACACCAGCCATCTCGACAGAACTCAGTTCGGTGGTCATGTGATGGCGATGACGGGCGGGCGAGCTCAGATTAAGGCGGTGCATTTCGATCGTATGGGCCAGATGGGTGAGATGGGCAGGTACCCTTTTCATTGGCACAAGGTCGGCAACGTTGCGTCTACAAACCAGTACTTTAACGACAACTCGATCACGAACTCGTATCAAAGATGTGTGACTGTGCATGGCACACATGGTGCGAAAGTGATTAACAATGTCTGCTACAACCATTTCGGGCATGGCTACTTCTTAGAAGACGGCAATGAGGTGAACAACGCCTTTCATTACAACGTAGGGATGCTCTCAAAAAGAGTTCCGCTAGGCAAAGAGCTTCTGATTTCAGACTCTTTTAGTAACCAGAAGACTCGCTTTGATTCGCCAGCGACTTTTTGGATTTCGAACCCGAAGAATGATTTCGTGGGCAACGTCGCCTCAGGTTCTCAAGGTTCAGGTTTCTGGAACTCGTTTGTTCCTTATTTGAACTGCGAGTCAACGGGCCGCAAGATGTGCCGAGTAGTAGGCACTGAGGCACAAGCCAATGTGTACCCTGCTTATGAGAGAACACTTCGATTTGACAATAATGTTGCTCACTCAACAAATGTAGGCTTCACATGGGATGGAGCTGCCCGAGGCTCATTGAGAAACAATGACCGAAACCGTACTGCCGATCACAACATTGAGTCGCAGCATTACCACGCCAGAGGGCCAGGTAACCGAAATGGCCCGATGCCGAGGTTTAACAACCTGACTTCGTATAAGAATATCTACACCGGCGTTTACTATAGAGGTAACAAGTCTGTGTTTCAAAATTACCGGTCTGCAGACAACGGTGTTCACCTGTTCATTGCCTTTTCACAAGTTTTTCGCGATAGCATAATTGTAGGTGACAGTGGTCAGTCTACGGCAGAGAAGAACTTTCAGGTGACTAAAACTAGGTGGGGTTTTGGCCACCAAATCGGAATGGTTACTTATGATGGACCGACGACTCTTGAGAGAGTGCATTTTGCAGGCTTTCCGTCGAGCAAGACTTATGCAGTCGACTCTCGAGACACTAGACGACCGATACGAAAAGAGGTGACTCCTGTTCCGATTCATCTGTTTGGTGGAGCCAGCCACTTTGAACACCAATTGATCAGTTTGTCTTTTGCTGGCAACCCTTACTATAAGGTTTTGTTTGAGCCGAGGCATGTCGGTTGGAAAGATGCAGTCAATCACGTTCGTGTAAGAGATGTGACGGGCTCTGTTTACGGCCGAAGGGGAGAGCTGATTGTGCCTCGTACAGCTATATTAGATCAGCCTGGTTGCCGAGTGCTACATGGAGGCCGAGCCAAGGCCCTCGGTTGTGATTACGACTTGGGAACTCTCCACCATGGCTGGACAGAGACCAAGGGTGGCACAGAGAAAAACAAAATAAATTTCAGTTACAGTCGATCTCGTGGCCCAGGTGGGGCAGCCACCTTTAGGCCGACGAATATTAGGGCTGGAGAGCATTTGTACAATAAGGCTGGTTTGATTTTAGATGAAGGGCACGAGTACAGGTTTAACTATGATAACTCGGTAGTCAGATCACCAGGCTTCTTTTTAGAGGCTAGAAACAATGGCCGTTATGGCCCGGTGATGGCATTTCCGAACACTGGCGCATGCTCGATCGTTCGCAACTGGTCGAACCAGTCGATGAGCTCGATGAATCAGTTAAGGTCATACTCTGGGACGGTGAATGCATTCTACAGATCTGGAGGCGTCACCTATGTGAAACTCAGAACGCGTGAGTTGATAGAAAAAACCGGCACCTATAAGTCGATGCCTTTTGTCTTCGATTGCCCGTAGTTTTCTAGTACTGAGGCTTGTACTCTCTAGTAGAATTAAAAAAAAACTCCAGAAATCTGGAGCTTTTTTTGTTTGAACGTTTGTGTTCGGAGGCTGCAAGTGGATTGCGCGGTTGGCGAGTCCACATCTGCCAGGTGGATCTAAACGTTTAATCCATGAGCTCCTGACTCATGTAAGCCCATCGGACTCATCTCCATGAACAGAGCGCGGTCGCTCAGTTGCGAGATTTCATTGGCGTTCAGGTAAGTCATGCCAGAGCGAAGACCGCCGGCGAGTTCACCAATCACATCACTCAAATGACCCTTCACAGCCACGGCAGTGGCCTCGCCCTCTGGAGCCATGCCTTTAGGCACTCCGCCTCTCCATGAGTCTTGTGCGGCTCGTGAGGCCATGCCTCTGTATTGCTTTTTGCCATGTTGAATGAGGCCAGGTGTTTCGATAGTGCCAGCCAAAATGCTACCCAGCATAACTGTTGAAGCACCTGCAGCGATCGCCTTTACGATGTCGCCTGAAGATTTGATGCCGCCATCGGCGATTACGGGCACGCCGTGTTTAGCGCCCTCTTCGGCGCACATTGCAATGGCTGTAAGTTGAGGAACTCCGCAGCCGGTAATGATTCGAGTGGTGCACATAGAGCCAGGACCGATACCAACTTTAATGGCATCAGCGCCGGCTTCAATCAGTTCACGAGTGGCGTCTGCGGTCGCTACGTTACCTGCGATGATTTTCACTTCTGGAAATTGCTTTCTGAGCCACTCGAGGGTTTCCATCATTTGAACTGAATGGCCGTGTGCGATGTCGATAGTCAAAATGTTAGCTCCGGCGGCAACCAAAGCCTTTGAGCGCTCTTCGCATTCGCCATTCACTCCGATGCTTGCGGCGATTTGACTGACACCTGCCGCTTTGACCTTTGTGACTTCTGCTGCTTGCTCTTCAATTGACATAAACCGATGCAGAATTCCTAAGCCGCCTTCATTGGCCATTGCGATTGCCATAGCACTTTCGGTAATTGTGTCCATGTTGGCGGAGATCATGGGCAAGGAGATGTCTTGGTCTTTGAAAAGTTTTGAAGTCAGATCAGGGTCTCGTCTTGAGCGCATGTCAGATTTGTTAGGTACCAATAAGACATCGTTAAATGTGTAGCCTTTGCCGCGAGCAATTAGTCCTGATTTGTCGAAAGTCAGCTGCATAGAGTCTCCTGTTTATGCCGTTGTGTTGGCCATCGTTATAAAATCAGGGCTTACTTTTGTAGTGTGCCCTGCTTTTTAGCCCTGAGTATTGCTCTTAGGCTTTGCCCTCAATCTCTTCGTTAGCCCGGTGGGCAGTGGTTTCATGTCGTTTTTGAAACATAAAGTACGACACAGAAACGCTATAAACAGAGAACAAAATGGTCAATGGCGAGATTGCAATTCTTGTGATGTCGCGCAGCGAGCCTTCGAATAGGCTTGGCGGAGCATCAAGGCCAAGCTCTATAGCGGCTCCGAAGGTCAGAAACAAAAACAAACGACCCATGATTGGCTTAGTTAGCTCATAAGATCTTTTGATGGCATTGACCTCACCGGCATCATATTTTGGGTCAAACATAATGATGTAGGGCATAAAATGCAGCCTCAAAAATTTGTAAAAGCCTGGCAGAATCAAAAACACCCCAACGATTGCGCCAGTGACCGCGAGTTTTGCCTTATCATCGGGCAAGTGCGGAATAACAAAGGTGTAGGCCGCGATAAGAGCTAAAACTCCAGGCACTGCGAAAAAGCCAATAAAAAACAGTACATGAGCAAGAGCCCTGACAGATTCGAGCGTCAGTGGCCAGAAATGATAGCTGCTAAATTTCCAGACGGAGGTGGGCTTTTTGTTGCCTCTTAGGTCTTCGATAGTGAGTGGGGCGATAAATAATACGCACAGGCTTACCAAGATTGCCGAAAGAGCCAGGCCAAGCTGGCCAATGATTCTCATCACATCGTTGTAGGGGTCGAGATTCATCATGTACTCAAAGTACATCTCGCAGCTTAAGCCCACGATGAGAGTGAACAAGAGCCACAGCCAGCGTGTCTTTAAAATAGGCACGATCTGAAGGCCAGCTTCCATCAGTGCGTAACGCAGTAGGGGTTGTCGCTTTTGCTGTTCAGGCAAAAAAACCTCAGTTCTTAAAAAAAATGATGCTTCTTTCACTCAGAAGAGATAAATGTTTGTTTTGTCTCATGAACTGAAATGAGGCGCCACCACAAAATGCCCGAGTGGCGAAATTGGTAGACGCACAGGACTTAAAATCCTGGGGTAGCAATACCGTGCCGGTTCAAGTCCGGCCTTGGGCACCAAACTTTTTGTTCGATTTATGAAGCTCTAGAGCTTTATTTGGCTGAGCTACCTCGGGCCATATTAATCACTCATTATTGGAATTAGACTACTCTTTTTCAAGAAGGTCTATTGAGTAGCGTGGGGTCTCCTCTTAAGCACTCTCGAAAGGTGTCAGTTAACCATTGGGCAAGATGGTCAGCTGACAGTGGTTCCGCACATTGACGAACAAGCCAGTTTCCAAACTGCCCTTTAGCGGCATATAGAAAACATATTGCACTTATTGGAATTGCGAGTTTGATCGGTACGATGACTCTTCTTTTTACAAATATGAGTGCTGTGGAGAGTTCGAGCATGAGCTTAGACCAGCTCAAGGCAGAGTCCCTTCGTTTGGACGAAGGTCTTCAGAAAGTCGAATCCAAGCACGGTAAGAATATTTTGAGATCACAAAAAAGGTCCGTGTCGAATTTTATCGCAGCAAAAACCCTCGCTAGAGATTGCTATGATCTTTTGAAAGCAGACCCAAGTATGATCTCTGGCAGCTATTGGTTGCACCCGACAGGCAAGCTTGAAGACGCTGAGGAGACGCTTTGCTTGATTGAAGATAGCACTGTTGCCCTTTCAAAAAAGCGTGAGCGCGTCACTCTAGTGCCAGCCTGTATAAACGATAACAGTTGTGTGAATTCGAACACGTTTACACAAGATCTCACATGCGGGATCGAAACAAAGAAGGGCAAAGTCAAATGTCCTTTTGTAGGAGTTGCCAGGCGACCAAAGGTGAAGGAGCAGCTTTCGAAGGCTCCCTGTGTCTATGGCAAGACTTTCGGCTTTAACGAAAAAGAGGTTTGGACCAATAAAAGGTGCCGGGCCACATTCACCCACACAGGCTTTTTAAAAACAGCCCGGTCGATAAGAGGCGAGGTGTCGAGGTGTCTAGGGAAAGCACGCCAATTCGCAAACAGATGCTTGAGGTTTACCAAGCCAAAGAGGGCACCTCTGCGGAAGAGCCTAGAAAAGCATTAAAAGCAGGGGAGAGTGCATTCGGTGAAGACTACCTTGCTTACATGAGACAAGCCGGGGTCATTGGAGATAGCTCATTCGTGGTGGAGCTAGATGGCAAAGTCTTTTTGTTGTCTTACTACCTGTTCGGGCCTTCTCCTGATGAGAAGCCCAAAATGGAAATCTCAGGCATGCAAGCCTATCAAGAGACATTGAAGCCCTTTTTTGATGATTCTGAACTTATCCGGCGGGGCCCTGCGAACTCTTTTTGGGCCGATGTGAACCTCAAAGGAGGCATAGGAGAATCTACAAGTCTCTAGGTCAAAATGAGCTTTGTTGGTTGTAGGCTTTGCAAATAGCCAGGCCGAGGTGTTTGAAAACCGGGTTTACCCCACGACAAAGGCGTTGGTAGGACTAAGAGCGTGACTCTACGGGGTGTTTTTCTTAAGTTCAGCTCATGACACAACTCAAATATTTCCGTAAAGCTTTGCTTTTGTTTGCTCTCTGGTCGTACCCAGTTCTGGCGACAACGATTTTTCATAAAATTGACGTCAAGCTCAGCCCTGATGAGTCACTGCTTTCGGTTTTGGATGTTTTGACTTTTCCTGATCAGCTTTGCGAACAACCATTTGTTGAATTCAAACTTCACGCAGGCCTTGAGCCTGTGGTGCTGACCCCTGGGGTTCATTTGAGTTTGCAGGAGACCGTGCCCTCTCGGGTTCCTTTGGAGGTCTACAAGCTGAAGCTTCCTTCAGGCGTATGCTCGGTTGAAATCAGTTATGGTGGAGAGATTGAATATGCGCCGGTTGGTGAGAGCTCTCCTGGAACGATTGAGTCTAGAGGTGTTTTTCTTGGCGGCTCCACATGGTGGTATCCAGAGGTCGAGGGGCGGTTGTTAGCTTTTAACATGACTGCAACAGTGCCAAAAGATTGGAGCGTCGTCAGTCAAGGAGAGTTGGCCTCACAGTCAAAAGGCGAAGAAGAGAGCGAGTTTGTTTGGCAAGAGTTGCTGCCGCAAGACGACATCTATTTGATAGCTGCTGAGTTCTTTTACTACTCACTTCAGCAAGATGGTTTACTGGCAGAGGCTTGGCTGAGAACACCAGATGAGCAATTGGCTGAGAAGTATCTAAAAGTGACTCATTCGTACATCAAGATGTATTCGGAGTCGATAGGCCCCTATCCTTACAAAAAGTTCGCTCTTGTTGAGAACTTCTGGCCAACCGGCTTTGGTATGCCTTCCTTTACTCTGCTTGGCTCGTCCATCATCAGATTGCCGTTTATTTTGTACACTTCTTACCCTCATGAGGTGCTTCACAATTGGTGGGGCAATGGGGTCTATGTTGACTACGGCCAAGGCAATTGGTCAGAAGGTCTGACCTCTTATCAAGCTGATCACGATTTCAAAGCTATGCGCGGGCAAGGGCATGAATACCGAAGAGACGCGCTCAACAATTTCTCTGCTTATGTGAATAAGGATAACGATTTCCCGCTTGCTGAGTTTGTTGGCCGTTTTGATAGAGCCTCTAGTGCTATTGGTTATGGTAAAGCGATGATGCTATTCCATATGTTGAAGGTTCGCTTAAGCGAGAGTGTTTTCTCAGATGGTATACGTGATTTTTACGCGCACAATCTATTTCAAAAATCTGGCTACAGTGAGTTGAGAGATTCGTTTGAGAAAGTGTCAAGCGAAGAGCTGTCGCGCTTCTTTCAAGGAAGACTCAGAATTGGAGTCTCGAAAAAACTAAGGCCCCTAAAGCTGTAAGTGTTGATGCCGACTTTGATGTTTTTCGCACACTATTCGATGAAGAGGTCCCTGCCAGCTTGGCAAAGGTCTTTGGCAGCGAAGAGCCTCTAACTGTTGTGTTGCCATCAGGTGATTCACGTTATTCCAGTTACCAGCAGTTTGCTAGCGTTCTTGAGGCCAGGCTTTCAAGGGCAGTGACTGTCATTGATGATGTAGATCTGAATGAGCTTCCTCTGGGTGCCGTTTGGGTTCTTGGCTGGGGTTCAAAGTTTAGTGATGATCTGTCTTGTTTGTTTGAAAATCAAAATGCGAGTCTCTCAGAAGATCACGTCCTAATTGGTGGCGAAAGGTTTGAGCGCGTCTCGAGCCCACTTGTCGTTGCCTTCAAGTCATCTTCAGTTTGCAGAAGAGGTTCGGGGCAAGTTGTCTGGACGGGTCTCTCAGAGGAGCCTTTGCCAGAAGAGTTAGCCATAAAGATGTTTCGATATGGTGGATACAGCTACATCGGTTTTAATGAGTCTCTGCAAAATAAGCTTAAGGGCACTTGGGCGACAAAAACCTCTCCATTAAAGAAGACATTTTAGCCTTTTTCTAACAGCTCAAGAATTGGATCACAGTTTCAAAGTTCGGGTTGTAGCCATTCTGGGTGCCGAGTGTGAGGCTGTCAGCTTCAATTTCTGGCGCCTGATACCTGTAGTTTTCAAGCTGATCAAAGTAGCTCGAGTCGGCATGCACCTTGTCTCTTGATGGGTCTCTTTCGATTCGCTCAAGAAAACGGGTCTTCATGACTTCATTCGGAACAGAGCAAACTATGAGCTTAAGAAGTGAGATCTTGCTAAACTGCTCGAGTGGCTCTTGCCAAAGCCTTCTTTGAAAGGCGGCCTCGGCAATCACGCTAGAGCCGGCCTTGAGATGGTTTTCGATTGTTTGAAAGAAAAGACTGTTGGTGGCCAAATTAAAATTGCGGGTCGGCAGGATTGTGTTCGACATTGCCGCCAAACACCAAGCCACCCTTTGAGCTGGTCTCGCGCTAGGAGCGGTAAGCACAGCTCCTGAGACAGTTTGGTGCTCAAGGTGGTTTTGCCTGAAGCAGGTGAGCCTGTGATAACAACAAGTCTAGGTTTCGGCATTGGGGTCTGATCTCGTGGAGGGTTCGTAGAAATGTTCAGAATCCACATTGAAATTATTTGTCGAAATTTCTTTGAGTCTTTCTTCTACCACATGCAGCTTGTTGGCTGCTTGTGGATATTTTGAGACTTCTGTCAAGAGCCTCTTGAGCACCTTAACTGCCCCTACGTTTCTTGAGTAGTTAGCCACAATTTGGTCTTTTGCTCCACCGTAGTTAGAAAAATCATCGATGAAAAGCCAGTCGTTTAAAAATGGAAAGAGGTCTCGAATCTTCAGAATCTCAGCCTCTCGTCGTCCTAAGTGATTATTGAGGTTCGGGTATCTGGGCGTAAATACCCAATTTAAGTTTAGATTGAACTCCTCGAGAGATACTACTTCATGAAACCAATACCTAGGTAGAAACAACAAGTCTCCTGGTACTGTTTCAAACTCATAATAAGTATGAGTGCATTCGGAATATTGGAAATCTCTATGCACGGATCCTAAAAAATTGAACGGAGACGTGGGGAGCGGGGTCTGTGGGGATGTGATCGTCCACTTTTTTCGGCCGGCAATCTGCAGGTTAAAACCGCATAGACTATTTCCATCATAATGCGGAAGGGTGTGGTTGCCCTTGGGTTGCATGAAGATTCGAAATGGGAGAGCTCTCAAGCTCACTTCAGGTAAGTTAAGTACTCTTTTAACAATTTCGGGAATTTTTAAATTATTGTCTTCAAGCAATGGCAAGTTGTACCATCCTATGACCTTTTCGCCCTGCTGCTTGTATTTCGATTTGATAAAATTGCTGTCGACTGAGGTTTCTGGAATTTGAAATGCCTTGACTCCTTCAATAATCACAGGTTCTTCAAGTCGAAGATACGTATGTTGAAAAGCTTCGAACGAAAGGTCCTTTGTTTTTAATCTTGAAATTTTCATTGTGGTATCGAGTATCCTTCAAAGGTGGGCTGAACCAATTCGTCATGGTGAGGCTTCATTTGAGACAAGTATTGAAGGCACACTGTCTTGAGCTCCGGCTTAGGGAAGGTCGGGGCGTCTTTAACAGGAATGCATTGATAGACAACATCACAGTTAAAGCGAAAGCCTTCCGCCAAAGGAAATGCACCATGGCTATCGAGAATCATGTCCACACTTCGTTCTTTTCTTGAGAATCCTAGAACAGCATCTGCTCTTTCTTCTTTGGCCATCCAGACTGTTAATGAGACTAAAGCTTCACTCATGGGGACATCAGTCTGACTTTTTCTCCAGCTTGGGTCTATGACCATGTTTGAGATCACATAGGCCAAGTTAAGGTGGTTGTCGCGCAAAGTATTAATAGCTCGATTCGGATAATCTTCGAAATAGGAGCTTTGTTGGTGACACTTCATACGCAAATCATGCGTCTCAAGAAGAACCACGCCGACCGGATGCTGATCAGCCCACAAGCTGAATATCCTCTTCCCTAAAAACACATCTGAATTTAGATTATCTTTATCATAGATGCCGAGTTGGAGGAATGTCCTCTCCCAAGATAGTTTCCAAAACATGTACAATTCATCAAGGCTCTGCTTTCTGGAGCAGAGACCGCGTGTATCGAATAACTTAAATTCAAGTGAATCTAGCCTCTTCATTCATCAGACCTAGGCTAGAGAGCAAAGTCTTTTGATAAAGAACTGAGCATAGGCTTTTTTGAGAAGCTGTCCACCATATTTGCGTAAGATACTGCCGTTTGAATAGCGTTCTCAAGGATATTGAACTGCCGTTCTTCAGATAGCTGCTCAGAAAAGTGAATCGCCTGATCCACATGATCAGGGTCTTCGTCCGCGTGAAGTTGTACAAAACGAACGGCCTTGCCCTTATAGACTGGTTGTACTTGCTCGAGAACCTCAGGCATCGCGATGCAGCCAATCATTTCTAGAGCTAAGATATAACCCATGAAGCACATAGGGTCCAAAAATTGGATCTTGTAGTACTGAGGTTCCCAAAGCATTTTCGTCTCAGGTCTATGTACAAAATCTTTCAATTGAAATCCGAGATCGTTAAGATCTCTCTCAGCTAAAACCTCGTGACTCATCTCTTCGCTAATGTGTTTAATGAATCTTCTGAAAAACCTCTCTTCATGTTTGGACATATGCCCAGCAGCATAGGCAAGAAGGCGGGTAGAGTGAGCAACATAGTAATGTGATTGGGCCAAAAACTCTGCGTACTGAATTTCATTTTTAAAATTGACTCTGTCTAGAGCCGATTTCATGAGCTTGACAGGAGCTTCAAGATTTTCCTTTAACATAGATATCTCCCCAGAAAGTAGTAAACAAAAACATCTCCACCAAACTTAAATGATGGGCTTTATGAAAACAAATCTTGTTTCTGTTAACAGTGGAAATAACTCGACGCCCCACGATTGCGTTACAATGGCAACGCAAGTTCTTTTTCTGGGTTAGGCTGCTTCGAGTCTAGGTTTTTGATCAAGTTTTGGAAATATCAATCTCACCTCTGTTCCTGATTGATTTGGATTTGCATTACTTTTGACCTTGCTATGCACCTCAATTTTACCACCGTAGGACTTTATCAAGGTATTTGTAATCGGCAATCCAAACCCGGTTCCTGTCTCTCCAAGGGTACCCTTCCGGTTTGTTCGTGAATCGAATTCAAAAATTGTCTCAAGAAGATTTGGCGGGATTCCATCGCCTTCATCTCGAATAGAAAGGGCCAGCTCATCTTTTGTTTGATGGCAAACAATATGAATCGTTGCTCCGGGCGGTGAGAATTTAATGGCATTGCTGAGGATGTTGGGTATTATCGAGTTTCTCACGGAATTCCGACCAGCCAAGAATGCCACACCTGCGAATTCATGGGTATTGGAACGAATCTGAATTTGTTTTGCTCTCATTCTGTCTTGGAAAAGTTCGAGCACATCATCGAAAACCTCTTTGATATCTACTTCTTCGAGCTCTTCGTCTGCAAGTCCGGACTTGAATTTCTCATAGGTTTTCAATTGCTGAATGAGGGATTGAATCCGAGTTGCCATTCGGTCAATTTTGTTGACCAGACTGTTGAATTTCTCGTTTCCTTCAACTCCTTTGCAAGATAGCGTAATAACCATAAGGGGGTTCGAAACATCGTGGACAAGAGTGCGAAGCAAAAACGTCTTTTCCGTTAGGGCTTGTTGAAGAGAATCATTTTGAAGCAACAGCGCCTCTGTTTTTTGATCTATGATGGCAGTTAATCGGGCTTCTTCTTCTCGATGATAAAAGTCCAAGCTCATTGCAGGGATGATTGCAGCTAGAGCTTGGTAGATGCCATAGGCTACTGGCCATCCCCAAAGGGCCGCATTTGGATCCATTCTAAAAAAAGCGAAGTTGAAGTTGTGCACTACAACGGCAAAAAGAATGACTGCATAAAGCTTCATTAATGAGTTCACTTCCTTTGAAGGGGAGCGAAGGTACTTCCAAGAAACTAGGCACATTGGAGTTGATAGCGCGATCGTCAAGGGTAAAGCTTTTAGCCAAAAAGGTGCGAGCAAATAGATCGCAAGGCCACTTGAAGCTAGGGCAAAGCATGAAAGTGCTGCTAAGGTTTTTCTGGGAAGACTCTGGTTGATCATAGACATGGAGGCGTCAGCCAGCAAATTTAGTGGCAACAAGTTGCAAGCAAATCCAACAATAACAAGAGTTTCACTTCCTTGCGCCAGGGCCTGAACAACAAAGATAGCGATTAAGCTCGCCCAAAAAAAGCTAAACTTAAGGTAGAGCTTCTTTTTTGAGAATGTATAGATGAATGAAAACAAAAGAAGATTCATCGTAGTAAAAATAATTATAATCAACATTGTCGTTTTGATTAAAGTTTCCATATTGGCCTATCGGTTTGTCACTTTCGCATCTATAGGTAGAAAGATAAAGTGACAGAGGAAATTGACAAAAGGTCTGCAAGCCTTGATAGGGAATGATTGTCGCCGCATACTAGTAATCAAATAGCGTGTCTATTTGATACGGTAAGGAAGTCAAGTTTTGTCCATGAATCAGGTTGACACTGTTCTAGAAGTGAAATTTGGTGAGAATTGCCTAGTGACCTGCCAGCTTTCAGAACAAACTTGTTTACAAAAAAGTAGAGGAAGCCCATTGCATCTTGAATAGTGGCCAAATTAAACTGCGGGTCGGCTGGATTGTGTTCGACATTGCCGCCAAACACCAAGCCACCTTTGAGCGGGTCTCGCGCTATGAGCGGTAAGCACAGCTCCTGAGACAGTTTGGTGCTCAAGGTGATTTTGCCTGAAGCAGGTGAACCTGTGATAACAACAAGTCTAGGTCTCTTCATGTAGCTTTCTTTTAGCGCTTGAACCGGCAAAGCACTTCTTTTTGAGTCTGTCTGCCAGTCATAGCTTCTACATAGAGAAGCGTCATCTTCTGCTCGACCTCTGCTCCTTCAGGTAGTGCTGCATTGATGTGTAAAAATAGAGTGCCAAATGAGAAGGGCTCTTCTAGGGTTGAGCATACCCGCCAAATATGTCTTCGCCGGAGCCTAAGAAGTCGCGAATAACGCCAACGGCCAAGTCCTCTTCAGGCATTTCATTCTCTCTTAAGATTTGATTGTCGAAAGTCCAAGGGAACTCTTCTGAAAAAATCGAGCCCTTTAAGGAATTGTTTGTCGTATTGCCAGTGAACCAGGCAATGCCATTGGGCTGACTAGTGCAGCTGAAACTAACGACCGACTCAAATGACTCTGAGGCCTGATTAGCAAAAGTGGCTTGTGCGAATAGCGAGCTGAAAAGGCATAGCCCCAAGATGTACTTCATAATTACTCCCCCCCCTTTTATTTTGTGCCCCTGGTTGTATCAACTGAGCAGATCGTTGCAATGGGCGCAGAGGCATTGCAGATACCGAATTCCTGATTTGATTCGCATGTACGCAAAAGACCAATTTACAAACAGTTACAGAGCTTTTTTGAGCTGTCTGTTCCGTGGGCTACTGGGTTACTAAGTGAGAATCTAGAAGGGTAACGAAGGAGTTAGATATGAGGGTTTTAAAGATGGTTTTATTGCTTATCTGTATTGCATCTATAGATTTGGTTTTGGCGGCAGAGGAGGAGGTGAGTGTTCAGCGCAATGTCTCATTGAGACGGCACCCTCACTTGATTGACACCGTCTTGCCTGAACTAGTCAATGCGCAGACCAAAGTGGTGGTTGTTCTGCATGGCGGTGGAGGCAGTAAAGAGGGCATCGCGATCAATTTAGGCCTGCTCGATAGAGAAACGGGTCAATACAACACCCAGTTCTTGGCAAAGCAAAACTTGGGCGTAGTTTTTGTCGGAGGCATGTCTATTAAAGAGTCGCCTGGAGCAACAGGCTGGACAAATCACGTCATGGTTTCTGGTCAAGAGGATATGAGCATGCTGAGAGATATTTCTCTAAAGCTTCGTCATGGCGGCTTTCAAAACCTGTATTTGATTGGGCACTCTATGGGTGGCGTTATGGTCAATCGGGTTTGGAGCGAGCAGCCTGAGCTTTTCTCTGCCTACGGCTCATCAGCAGGTCCGATGGCTGCCAGTCTCTTGAAAAGCTGCAGGCCTAGTGATGCCAAGCCTTACATTCAAGTCACTGGAAATTTTGACCGGATTCTTCAAATTGTTGAGGAGACTCGGGGAGGTGAATTGATAGATCATTCTTCAGACCTGTTTTTAAATCTTGACCCCGCGACCAAGCGAGCTGCCGGGGAGGCGATGCCATTTGAAAGCCCTGACTTTGCTAATGAACTTGTCACTTTGCAGTGGCGCTCGAAGCTGATGTGCGAGTCGTCGGTGCTCTACACAAGCACCGTTCCAAGGAGGGGTAGGTGGCAGCAGAGATCAACTATTGCCTGCGGTGGTCGTATTCTTTTAGTTGAGCTCAATGGCTGAGATCATTGCTTCAATTTCGGTACAACACCAAATGCTTACAAGTGTGATTTGCCTTTGAATCCGAACTATAGAACAGGCTATTTCTCTAGATTTTTAAGTTTTTTTGAGCTTCAGGATTTGAAGAACTGACCTTAGAGCTCAGGACATTTGTCTATTTGTCTATTCGTCTGTTTGTTTGTTTGTTTGTTGGCTGTAAAAGTTAAAAATTTCAAATTGGCCTTTAACAGTCAATGAGCAAAAAAAGAGCTGCCCTTTGGCAGCTCTTTTAAGGTTAAATCATCATATGCGAATTAGAACCTACGCCGGATTCTGACTCTGAAGTCAGCACGGCAACCGTTGTCGACCCAGAGGGTGCGGCCTCTGTAGCCCCAGTCACGGTTCATGCGGCAACGAGAGTTTGAATGCTTGCGAATGATTTCTGCGTCAAGGATTCGGCCATCCATTTCACATGTGTTGTAGTTGTCACCCCAGCTTGCGCAATGGGTTCTAACAACGCCTCCGCCGCCACGGCGCTTTCTCTCAGCTACGATAACAACACGGCGAACTTTGATGTTTCCGCGCATTTGAATTTGCCAGCGCCCATTGCCTTCACGGCGGCGAGCGTTGTTTTGAAAAACAATTCTGTCGAAGCTTCTCGGCTGATCCCAATCGAAATCTACAGGTCGGCCACCGATTCTCTCATCGTAAGACTGCCAACCACCTACAACAAGGCTAGCACGTCCTCGGCCTCTTCGTGATTTAGCTACTAATCGAACTCTTAAAAGGTTCCAGTTATCAAAATTCACATTCGGATATTGTCTTCTGATAAGTCTTTTTAGTGGAATGGTCGACTCACCTCTATAGACTTGGTCTCCCATATCAACTGCAATTCTTCTGGTTTCTTGTGCTCCTGCATTTACAGTGAACGCCATTGTGATAACAGATAGTAACGCGATTACGATTGCTCGCATTGTTCCCCTCCCCTTATTTGAACTTTTGGTTGGTGTTAGTTTGTCCAATTTTGCTAGACGAGAACCTAGTAGAGCAGGATTGATGCCAAGCTTTTTAGTGGCAAACTGGCCCCGGTAACTTTAAGACATGAGTAATGCTTGAAAGGGTTAGTAGCAGTACAATTTAAGTGTTTTTAATGTTTCTCTGTAAAGGAAGTGCTCGAAAGATAAGCTTTAGCGCACAGTTTAATTGCAGTGGTTTCAAATGAAAAAGTCTATGTAAAGGTGTCGTTACAGCACAACTTAGCAAGGCTTCATGCATAACTGGTGTTAGATTGACATCAGCCTTCGTCAGCCGGTTTTTAGATCACAGTCTTGAGAAACTTAAAGAAGTCATTTTTGCCGGGCTTGCCATCTCTTTTATATGCCCCACTTGCCCTGCAAGTAATCCATGACTTGATCTCTTTCGGCATTCGTCAGCGCAGTATTGAAGTAGATCACCTCTAAAATTCTGCCATTCCAGCCTCGGTTGTTGGCATTGTCTTTAGGTCCTTTTCCGATAATCATCTTTGTTGTGTTTCTAACTGTTCCGTTTGCCGTTCCATCGCTCCAAGACTCAGACAGGGGGCCGTCGACATAAATCTTAAATCCACCGCCACTGTTTCAAGTGGCGCCAATGACCTACCCCGTTGAAACCTGGGTGAAGCTGGTCGATTCAGACTGAACAGAGCTGCCAGTCGAGTTGATGCCGCCTTTGATGCATCTTGAGCAGCCTCCGCCCCAGCCAGAGGCGTCATATCGCAAGGTGATGTTGTCGTCTCCGCCATCAGGGTCTTCGGTGTCCAATACGCCTGCGTCTGTGTTGGTGCTATCAGACTCGATAACGACAAAGAACTCGAAGGCTGAAAAGCCGTTTATGTAATCTTCAGCATCAGTATCTTCTAAGAAGTCACCGTTGCTGTCATCGGCAGAGAAGAAGTCTAAGCCAGGCAGTGAGTTCAAAGTTGAGGTTCGGTAGGCAGGCCTTCGGTTTGCCGTGCTTTGAGTGAAGTGTCTTCCGTAGCCCGACTTGTCTCTCAAGCATGCGACGGCGTCGCCATCAGAACTGACGGCGGTCGAGCAGCCAGTGTCGGTGAAAAGAGTGGTGTTGTCTGAGCTGTCTAATCAAAGCGCCATGTTTTCAACACCAGGCGGTCTTGAGCTTTCATCAGGTGGCAATAGTTTGGCTTGCGGTATTGGTTGTTGAGAAAGGCTTCCGCTTGACCAGCTTAAACCAAGTTCAGCCGAACCTGTTTGTTCAAAGTATTCGACTATGATTGTAACCTCTTGACCTGCAGACAAAGCCACTGGTGCTGAGGTGTCGGTAGTTGCCGTATTGGGAGTGTAGTTGTCAATAATCAGATTCGAGTCGAGGTAAACTCTTACGCCCTCATCTGAATTGGTGTAGAAAACGTAGCTATCACTGCTAGGTGCCCGAACTCGGCCGATCCACCTGGTTGAAAAGTTGTCGGTTAGATCTAAACCATTCGTACCGGTGCCCCAGTTGAAGTTGAGATTCGAGTCGATTCTAAGACCAGCAAAGCTGTCGAAGCTTGATCCTGAGTAGTAGTGTGCGGCCAGACCAAGGCCGGCTTCTGTTAGGCTTTCTCCGCCACTATCTGAAACAGTGATTGCCGAGCTTGACTGAAACCCTGAGTAGCTTGCTGTTATAGTAACTGTGCCCTCGGCTAAAAGAGTTGCAACTTCACCAGTGCTAGTGCTGCTGTTGCTGACATAGCCAAGGCTTGAATTGCTGCTGATCCAGAATGCGTTATTGGTGATTTCATAAGAGCCTCCATCGGAGTACTGACCAAAAGCTCTAAGTAGAGCGCCGCTGCTTGTGTTGAGGACGGTTGAAGCAGGAGTAGTCGTAATGCCAGTAAGCGTGGCATCAGAGAGGATGACTTTGGATGTGCCGGTAATAGCGCCTTTATTGGCCGAGATTGTAACAGTTGTAACTCCGCTTCCTGAGTACAGGTTGTTAGCAAAACCCTCGCTTTTTGAGGCGTTGCTAATGTTCAGATCTGAGCTGTTGCTAGATGCCCAGGTTACCTGGTCAGTGACATCTAGTGTGGAGTTATCTGAGAACAGTGCGGTAACAAAAAATTGTTGATCAAGTCCCTGCCCAAGAAAGGTCTCGCTTGGGAAAACGTCAAGTTGGCTCAATGTGGCTGAGGTGATTGTAACCGCTAGAGCTTGAGTGACTCCAGAAAGGGCAGCCTCAATATTTGCTGTGCCTGCCGAGGCCCCATTGATGACTCCTTTGCTGCCCAAAACGTTAGAAATGGAGGCCACTGAACTAGCGTCAGAGCTCCAGGTCACAGATTCCGTTATGTCGGCTGTACTCGCGTCTGAATAGGTGCCGATAGCGGTGAGTTGCTGCTCAAAATTTTCAGGCAAGGTCTGATTCTTAAATTTGATCTCTATAGAAGTCAGCGATTTGGTGTCAACAGTAGCTCCGGCAGACACCGTGATGCCGCCAAAGGCTCCGCTGATTATAGCAATACCAGCAGAAATGTAATGGGCTCGGCCTTTCAATGTCGAATTGTCGATGTCGACAATAGAGGCGTCACTTGAAGTCCAGTCGGCAAGGCTAGTCACATCTTGTGAAGAGTTGTCAGAGTAGATAGCCGTGAGATAGTAAGATTCATAAGAGCCCACAGGGGCTGAGTTGGTAATGGGTGTGATTTCAAGCGAGCTCAACACTGAATTGTTAATTTCGACATTCGAGATGGCAGAGAGGCCATCTTACTGAGCTGTTACAGTTGTCGAACCTGCTGACAAGGCAGTTGCCAAGCCTTTTTCTGAGCTGTTGTTGATGGTTACGAGGCTTCCATTTTGCGAGGACCAAGTTGCAGCTTCTGTTACATCGAGCGAAGAATTGTCGCTGTAAGTAGCAGTCGCCACAAATTGTTTGTCTGAATTCACTGGCATAGCTGTTGGGGTGGGGGTGACGGCTAGTGACGTTATGGTCTCATTAGAGGCTGTTAAGTTAATGGTGCCTTCAATGGCGGCTGCATTCGCTCGAATCAACGTGCTTCCGGTTGCGATTGCTGATGCTTGACCGCTGCTGTTGACATCTATGACGGCGCTGTTGTCGGAAGTCCAGGTTGAGATCGCAGTAATGTTCACTGTTGAGCTGTTAGTACAGATGCCTGTGGCCACAATCTGTTGGTTGGTTGATATTGGCAATGTGGTGACAGCTGCGGTCAGTTGAACACTTGCGAGATTGCAATAGGTGACAGAGTTGTCTGTTGATGCAGTTGCGAGATTTTGTCTGCCATCTGATGTCTGCACAGCTCCGGCAGAGATTGAAGGGATCAGAGTGCCTTCATTAGAGATGCTGTTGGCTCGAAGTGTGAAGCTCTGGTCGTCACCAGAGTTGATAATCGACCATGTGATGCCAGATGCAGTACCAGCTTGAACTATATCAGAAGTCGTAAAGGTCGCCTCGTCAATTGAGGCGAAAAAAGTGATCGAGAATTCAAGCGGGGCCGAAAGGGCTGGGTCAGTTTGGTCACTGGCCTGATTCAGAATTACAGGAAAATCACTCGATAAGACTGAAATGCCAGTCTGGCTTCCTGATGCAGCGCTTGCCGTGTCATCAACACGTAGAAAGTGGTTTCCTGGGGTGCCGAAGATTATGCCTGAGGTGAGTGTGATCACGCCTGAATCTGACAAGGCAAAGCTTGTACTGGCTGGAAGACTAGCTGTACTGTCATTTGATGAGAAAGTCACGGTGCCCACAAAATCGGTCTTGAGATTGGCGAGGCTGTCACAGGCCATAACGACGACCCCGTTATCTGAGCCCTCAATGTTAGGGCTTGCGACTCCCGATACAGTGAAATAGCTTATCGGTGGCGTGTCGTCTTCGTTGATTGTAATAACCGACAAGTTATCAAGTAGACTGGCCCCGTTTATTGAGCTTAGAGAAACGTAGAAGGTCTCGTCTCCTTCATATAGAGCGTCTTCTATGCTTGAAATGCTCAAAGTGCTAGTGGTAGAGCCAGGTGCAAAGGTGGCAACACCGCTGAGTGCAGTATAGTCTGAACCTGCAAGGGCTGTTGAATTCAGTGTCTGGTAGCCTACGGTCACTTCAGATGTTGTGGCGTTTGATAAGTCTAAACTTATAGTGCCCATTTCACCCTCGTTTATTGAGAGATCGGTTACGCTTAAGAACGGCTCACTTTCATCGTCGAGCAAAGTACCTGTCGCTAAGAGGTTGCCAGGGTTTAGCCATTGCAAGTTAGATAATGAAACTGAGAAGGTTTCGTCGCCCTCAAAAGTGGTATCCCCTATGCCCCCAAAACTGAGAGTTGTAAGAGTGATGCCAGCAGGGATCGTGAATGAAGCAGAGCTGCCACTGAAATCGATTCCGGCATTGGCTGAAATGTCTGTGATTGTGTAGTCAAAGCCAGTGGAGACTCCGCTAGCTGCCGAAAGAGAAATCACGAAGTCTATCGCGGAGCCTTCAGCTGATGAAGCATTGGAGATAAAGACGTTAGGTGCTACGTCATCGTCGGTAATGGTGACAATATTACTGATCACCACTGGGTTGGCTACACTGACACTGCTAACGGCCACATTGAACTGCTCATCGATTTCATTCAATAGATCTGGCAGGGTCGTAACAGGTACGGCAACTCCCATAGAGCCGGACGGAATGGTAACAGCCAGGTTGTTGACGCTCGAGTAGTCAGTGTCACCGGTTGCCGAGTCATTTGAAGTCGAAAATAAAAAGGTAACATCAGAAGGAGCTGGTGAGGTCAGAGTGATTTCGATGTTCGCCACGCTGCCTTCTGTCACTGTGGCTGACATCACTAAAAGGTCTGGAGGAACATCATTGTCAAATATGGTGGCCAGGGCCGAGGGGGTCAAGACGACCGCACCTGATGCGCCACTCAGGCTAAGTGTAAAGTTCTCGGTGCCCTCAGATAAAGCATCATCGGTAGTTGGAATTTGCAGCAATCCAGTTTGATTGCCGGCAGAGATTGTGGTCGACGCATTTTGAACCGGGAAGTCAAGGCCACCTACTGCACTTCCATCAATGGTCTCGTAATCAA
>JABSOQ010000047.1:19146-25506 GCA_013216195.1 Bdellovibrionales bacterium | reverse complement strand
AGTTCTTTAACGAAAATCTATGTGATGGGGGCGGGCTGAAGCAGCTCAAGGCACAGCACGACAGGGGAGTGCGAGAGCTCTGCCAGGCCAAGAACGGTAAGAAAAAAGGTGCCACAGGGTGGAAGTACAACAACATTTGCCCTCCCGAGCTCGAAGAGGGTTTTTTGTCGACCTACAATGTGGGGCGTAAGATCTATCTAGAGGGTCTGGTAAAACAAAAGAGAGAAGAGATTCGAAGCCTAGATGGTCAGGTTAGGCAGTGGAACGTTGAAAAAGCGGCTACAACTGCAAGGTTGATGACTATGCGTCGAGGCAAAGAGGTGAAGACTGTTAGGAGGTACGATGCCAAAAACAAGCGCTACGTTACCAAGAAAACCTCAAAAGAAGATGACGAGACTCGCAGACGTCGCGAAAATTTGCAGAGCCAAATTTCGGGCTATGACAGTAAGATTCGCTCAGCTCGCACAAAGCAAGAGCAGTTGAGAGGCGAAATCACGACACTCGAAACTGAAGCCAGGTCTCTGTAAAACCTGGGTTTAAGGTTTTGCCTTTAGTATTCGTGCCATGAGAACAATTCAATTCAAAAACCTCTCGGTTACGAGGGGTTTTTAGTAATGGCGTGATTCAGCCCTACACGAGATTGTTTACTGAGTTGCAGCTGCTCTGAGGAGAGTGCCAAATGGCTGATGTTATCGATTGAGTTCGATTGCTGAGTTTAGGCTTAACCCTGATCTTTCTTCGAGGCAGCGTAGACTTCGCGGAACCAGTTACGAGCGAATACCATAAAATCTTCGTTGATACCAAAGTACATGAGGTAATTGTTGTAGCCGTCATCTTCTTTTTCAGAGAGATAAAACCTGGCACACAGGTTTCTTCTAGGTGCGTTGTCGAAAATCTCGCCTCTTAAAAATAGGAACGTGCCAGGGGCAATTGGTTTTGGCGTATAGATTGTCGCGCCAAATTCAGAGATCTCTTTTAGGCGAGTGTCTTTTGCCAGCTGCAAACCGATTCGAGTGTCTAGCCAGCCAAGGTTTTCGAAGTTGTACATGCTGAATGCATTGTTAATCTGAATCGAGAAAGTCGACATAAACGACTTTAAGTCGAGCGGTCTATAGAAGATACCGCAAATGTACTCTGACTTGTACTTCTGGTGATCGATTCGAGTCTTGGAGCTCACGGTGATGAAGATTCTTAGTTTTTTACCGCGATCAATTAAGTTCTTTGAGCGTACGAGTTCATGCAGGTTTTCGGCCCAGCCACTCGCGTTTCTTGGCACGATGGCATGATCTATGACGATAGCATCAATGGCATCGAGCGGGGCTTCTCTGAGAAGTTTGGTGCGAACAACTTCGTTCGTGGTTGAGCGCAGTTCAACGCGAATTTCTTTTTCGCCTTGGCCTTTTGAGAAGTGGCCATTGATGGCCTTGAACTCACCTTGAGCATTCTTGCAAAAAAGTGTTTTTTCAACCTCGCGACCAGTCTTTGCTGCGATGATGGCCTCTTCGACTGGAGTTCTCTCGAAGTCCGTTGGAAACAGCGACTTCAGCCAGAGATTGTTAGCATCCATCATTTGCGCGAGCGGGTGCCCCATCATCTCAACATCGAGAGCTGGTAGTTCGGGGGCGGTCACAATTTTGTTGTCATCTTCTGGGTCAATAAAAAACGCCAAAGGGTCTACGCCCATGTCACTGGCGCTAGTTGCACTGACATCGTTGATATCCTTTGGCTGCTCTTGAGCGTCTTCAGCTGAGTCTGAAAGATACTTCTGGTAAAACGCAAAGTAAGAGGTCTCTCCAACAATACGCAGCTGATCCATGTTTTCGTTCAGTTTTTTAACCTGCTCGTCGAGGCCGCCTTCGTCTGTGTCGATGACAATGACGTTTTTAATGCGTTTTTCATCTTCAGTGTAAAACAGATTGTCTGGGTTGTAATTGAACATGTCGGGCTCTTCATTTAAAAGAGGCCGGTAGTTAGAGTTCCGTGACAGAAATTGCCGAATCTTAGTCATCTGCTCTTTGGTTATGCCGAAATAGTAAAAGTAGACCAGGTACTCATTGGTGTATTCCGGGTGGGGCTCACAGAACTGCACTTTGCCAAAGATCTCAATCGGCTCAGCATCTTTGCCAGGGCTGATGTCGATAAAGAAGTGGCCTAGTAAACCTTTTCTAAGGGGCACTGGGTTTCGTATTGCCAACCCCACGTCATTGATCTTTTCAGCCATTGATCGTTTGGCAAGATGAACAATAAGATCGGTCTTTTGCACGAAAAGAAAACTGGGTTTCGCCACCGACGGCAGTGTGAAAATGATCTCTAGCTTTTGCATGGTGAGTGAGCGATCAAGTGGCAAAAAGAAGAGATCTGCCAAGTCTTTCTCGAGCAAGTTGACCTTGTTGATGCCGTCGTCTTCCCATTTCATCAAAACAAAGTGAGTTTTTCCGGTTTCTGGCACGTATCCAAATTCGCGAATCTGCTTTTTGGCGCTATTGATCCATTCGGTTCGTTGAAAGTCTCTGATCGAGTTAAGGCCAAATATGACTAAGTCGATTGTGGCCATCATTTCGAGCTCTACGCCGTCTTCGTTGGCCTCTTCTTCTTTTTTTTCTTCACCCTCTTCATCTTCTGGTGGCTGTTCTCGAATCTTAAAGTAGCGATCCTCAAACTCAGCTTTGGTTTTGAAGTAGTGGGTGCGGTGGGCCTCGTCGAGGTCACGAATAAACATCTGCAGCTCGCGCGCAACTTTCGGGTCGTCTTCAATTATGACCACATTCTTTGCCATCTAGAACCATGCACCAATTTAGAAGTTATCTGATTACTCAACACATGATATCGAATCTGCAGTCAAAAAACACGATTCCTCAGTGTTTTCTTGCATTTAAAGCTTCGAATACAGACTATAGTTGAGGCAGATCTAGGGTTGAAGACGCTTCCAGCTCCAGCCCTCAGACTGTTTGGTGCCAACGAAGCGGTCGTGAAGCCGGTTCTCTGTGCCGATCCAGAACTCGACTTTGTGTGGAGTGACTTCGTAACCACCCCAATCTCCAGGGCAAGAGAGCTCTTTCTCAGCATATTCCTTCTGCAGGTCTTCGTGCTTTTGCTCAAGCTCAGCTCTTGAGCCAATGGGTTGAGACTGATTCGAGAGAGCTTGGCTAATTTGGCTGCTTTTTGGCCTCGAGTTCCAGTAGTCTTCTGATTCTTTTCTGCTGGTCTTTTTAATTAGCCCTTGAATTTTTACCTGTTTGAAAGTCTGTGGCCAATAAAAGTTCAGCGCGACCTTGTCGTGTTCGGCTATTTCGCCAGCCTTCTTCGAGCTGTAGCTAGTGAAGAACACAAAGCCAGTTTGGCTAAGCTCTTTAAGCAGAACCACTCGTGAAGAGGGGAAGCCATCTTGCGCCACGGTTGAGAGCGTCATGGCTGTGGCCTCATTCATTTCATGTTTGTAGACATTGTCTTTGGCCTCTTGCCACCAGTTTTTAAAAATAGCGATCGGCTCGTTGCCTCCAAGAATCTTGCTGATATCTTCGCTCACGGTAGCTCCTTTGCGCTTAAAAAACTCACGCAAAAGGTTTCACATCTACACTCCATCTGCAACCGAAAATGAGGTGAAACGGGGCAGCTCTACGGTGCTGGTCTGCAAGCTGCTGGGGGGCAAGAGAAATGGGCATGGCTCTGTTTAGTGGGGCGAGGTTTGATCATTTTGCTGCTTGTTGATGTGGGTTTGCCCTAGACAAAACCGCGTTCATTTAAGTAACGTCGGAGAGTAGACCAAATAGTAAAAACCTGTGTTCGGGAGTTGGTATGGCGAATTTAGATGCAATTGCAGAATTTGAAGACAAAGTGGCTCATCTCTATGAATCTGAGTATGGTGACTTCAAAAGAAAGCTAGGTCTATACATGAGCCGGCTAGAACAAGATCTCGGTGCCTCCCTCGATCGCAGCATGAAGGCAAAACTTCTGGAGCTGAAGTTTGAGATTGTTTACTCGCCAGAGACAACCAATATCGAGTCTGCTAGAAGCCGAGCTCTTGAAGTCGTAAGATCTTTAAAATCCTAGCTTCTCGAGCTTGCCGGCTTAGTTTGATTCTTGCTTGCACTTACTCCACCTTTTCTAGTAGCTCTTCGAGGGCTGTCATATTTTGGTAGACGTCGAGCAAAGCCTTGTATTTGACTTGAATGGTCTGAAGGCTGAGCTCTGCGAGGTCTTGGCCAGTGTGGATACCCTGAAACTCATTACTCGTTGAAGAGAGAATGTCCACTTTATCAAGTTTGACTTGGTGTAAGCCAAGCTTGGCATAAAGGCCAAGGTAAGCGATGCAGTCACCAACAACCTGATTGAGCAGCTCCGCTTTCTGATGGTCTTCTTCGTCTTCACTCGTTCTGAGCCTCTCTTGATCTTGAAACACCAAGAACATCATATTCATAATGCTGACCACAACCTCAGGCAGTTCAATGTCTTGACGAACGGCCATTTGAGTCGACGGGTCGGCACCTTGTGTAACCACCGCCTTGATCATTTCACCCATAGCGTCACCTGTTGTGGCTTCAAGGTCAGGGTGCTCTGTGATCATTTGCAGAATGTTCGTGTAGGGGAGTGAGCCGGCGTCGCTAAACCGCATCGTACCGTTCTTACTGCCTAGCAATGAGCGCAGCACCAAAACGTCGAGGCGAATTTGATAAGCCAGCTTTTGAAATTCGATAGGTTTGATCACATCGAGTTCATGAAAAGCCTGCTCTCGTCTGAGCAGTGTGTTTTTCAAAAGATCAAACATAAGCCGCGGGTTTTCGTTGCCAGCATGCTCAATGCGGTCATCGTACTGGTTTCTTAACGGGCCTGTTTGATCACCATCTTGTTGTACGAATGGCTGCTCGAGCTCGAATTGGTAGAAGTCTGTGAACCAATTCACTTCACGGCTGACGAGCAAGTTACCGCCAGTGTCAAATAGTGAAATCGTGTAGTCTTCACTGTTCAGTTTTTCAAACTCATGGTTGTACATCATAGGGTTGATGATGTTTTCAAAGTAAAAAGAGAACTCTTCAAATAATGATCTTACGCCTCCGTAGAACTCGCGACCACCAAAGCCAAACTCACGAGTTTGATTCTGCGTAGTCATCACTTTCGCGAAGTAGCCGTAGATCACATCTTCTCGAAAGTCGTCGTTGGCTTGGGCCAGATCGGCTTGCAGGCCTTCGGCTACTCGAGTGTCAAACCACATCTCCATGTTGTCGCGACCCACTTTTGAATCGTCAAGCTCATGATATAAAAGATCGATTACACCTTGGTACTTGCGACCGTTCTCATCTTCGACGTCGAGTGATAAGAGTAGGTCTTTGCCGCCATCAGCTAGCGCAGTTTTGATCGCAGGGCAGAAGTCACGGCCTGATTTCATCGGCAGTCTTGGTGCAAGAAAGTCTTTCTTCCAGCCAGGCGAGCTGTCTCCATAAGAGCTTGCGGCATCTGGTCCACAAAACATAGAGACTAAAAGCTCATAAGGGAGTGAGAGCATTTCATAGCCTCCACCCAGCCACCAGTTGCGGTAAGCCTCTTCGTGATACCAGTCGGCGTCGATTTGCATATCTTTAAAGCGCAGTCGGTAGTTGTCGACAAACTCCGCACCCATCACTCCGGGCTTAAATCCAAGCTTTTCGTCATCACCGCTAGTGTAGCGGAAGCCACCTTGGTAAGGCACTTCGAGGCCATGAAACAGCTGTGAGTCAAGGCTTTGGGTAAAGGTCAAATAGAGCTTGCAGAAAGGTATGGCTTGCGCTGGCTCTGGCCAGTAGTCATAATTCTCAGGGTCTCCAGCTTGTTGCTGAGAATCATCACGGCCTCTTACAACCAAGTTGCCCTCTCTGTCGAGTCGCTGAGTTCTGCAGTAATCGTCGAGTCTCCAGTTATCGGTCAAATGGTAGCTGAGACCCCACATGTACTTCACTTGCTTGGCGATCAGTTTTTTAGCTTCAGGGCTGATCTCAGCATTTATAGAGGCCGGCAAGGGCGTAGTGCCCTCTTCGATTCGCATTTCATCAAAGTACATTTTGAGTCTGCGGCTCCAGCTGCGATCAAGTTGAGGCTCGATTTCATCAAAAATGCTGATTAGCCTTGAGCGTAAGTTTAAGAACGAAAGATACCGATTCTCAGTAATCAACTGCATCGGAAAGGCAGCATCTGGTAGGAGTTCCGGGTTGAAACTCATATCAGAGAGTTGCTTGACATAAGGCCAGTGCGGTACCGGGCGAATGGCACCGATAGCATCAACGGCTTCTGTCGCACCTTCTTCGTCATCCTCAGTTGCCACTTGCGTTCTGAAAGTGAAATTCAAGGTCGAGTCGAGACCATGAAAGGGGCTCGAGCGAAACAGCGGTA
>JABSOQ010000047.1:0-19136 GCA_013216195.1 Bdellovibrionales bacterium | reverse complement strand
TGGCTCGTTTGCATGCAACAACAGATTCTCAAAGGTGTAGGGGTCAGTGTCGTTGTCAGGAGCGAGAATCGTAAGCGGTCTATCTTGATCTCTTCGAATCTGTATTTGCTCAGCGATGTCGGTGTAAAACAATTTAGCTGCTGCATAAATGTTCACAGCCTTTGCGTACTGGTTGCTCCAGTTTGTCAGAGCATTAGTGACCTTTTGAATCTCATGGTTCCGGATGCCTTCTGAAGCCTTGGAGTAAGCTGCCATCTTTTCGAGCATAGCTTTATGGGCTTCTGTATGCTCTGTTGCTTGCTGCTGATTGGCTTCAAGGTCTGTTGCTGGCAGGTCGTCATACTCCATCAATCGCCAGTTGTTGTTTCTCAGCTCTTCGAGAGCTTCCTCAAAGTCTTCACGTGATCTGGTGAGAGGCCTCACCACAGACCAGCGGTAATACAGCCATTCAATCAATTGTTCGATAGCAAAATGCAAAACTGTGAAGGCGATCATGCCGCCCACAAATGTAGTACCCATAATCAGTAAAATTCGCCCTCCTCCTCTTGCTAGGCCCCAGAGGCCGCGAAATGTAGGCTTGCCATCGGGTAGCCCTCTCTTGTAGCGGTTCCACTCATCGCGAAATGTGGTGTTGTTTGGATTCATGCCTGACATCAGTTTGTTCTGTGCGTAGGCCATAATAAAAATCGTTGGAAACAGCGCAGCTGTTTGTCTAGCGAACTGGCCCCAGTTGTTTTGAATAAAAGCCGTGAAACCCTCATCACACATCTGGGCGTACTGAATTTTTTCTGCAGGGCTAAGACCTGGTCTCTCATCAATTGGCCGGCCGTTGTTAAAAAGATTTGTGCAGGCCTTTAAGTATTGACCGTTCATGCCCCAAGCAAAACTTGCAATGGCTCCAAGACCCAGGCCATAAAGGCTCATGCCTCCAAGAAAGGCTTTTTGTGATTTTCTGAACTCAGCAGAAGCACCTGCGTGTTTAGCGATGGCATTTGAGTGCCTGTGAGACTTGAGTAATCTCATAAAGTTCAATTTGTCGCCATGGTAGCCCAATGCAAAGAAGAGCGCCATCTGAGTGAAGGTCATGACGTTGATGTACTGATCGTAGGCATCTTCAACAGCGTTCGGGTTTTCTTGATAGCCTTTAACCCAAGGCGTGCCGATGAGTTTGCCGTAAGAGAAAGAAAACATAATCGCCATGATACCTAGTGAGGTACCTGTGATCGGCACAGCTCGGCCAGCTTGAAGAGCGCTAATGATTTGCGAAGGAGCTTGGCCAGCAATTCGGCCCATGTTGCGAACAGATGGTGAGTTCAGAGTGTTTTGAGTCACTTGAATGGCACCAGTCATCACGTTAAAGCGTGAAACTTGTCTGCGGTAGCCACTGTTGCGGTCCCACTCAGTTTTGCTTGCTTGAGTTGTTAGTGTGCTCTGCGCCTCTCTGAACATTTTGTCAGCTTGAGCCCCGATGGTTTGACCGTTACCGGCTGGTTTGTCTGCAATGCTTCGAATAAGTTCGCCATAGGCTGTGATTTGCTGTCTTAAGAAAGCAGCTCTTGATAATTGGGCTTGGTTTGTCGTCTGAAGCATTTGCGTTGAGCGCGTCAATATACGCTCATTGGGTGCGACCAACTGAATCCAGCGCATGGCTCTCATGTACTCATCAATAACAGCTTGCATTGCTGCGATCGAATTCGCAGAGATTGAGCTGTGTAGGGTGCCGCCAACATTAACTGAAAAAGTGCCGCTGAGTAGAGGTTTTGGTGATTGCAGATGGCCAATTCGGCGCTGCATTTCACTAGCACTTCGCTCTCGGCCAGCTACAGGGTCTTCTGCGAACCCCCAATAGAGATCAGCGCGGCCTGTAGGAGTGATGCCAAGCATTTGGTTTCTGGCAAACAGAGGGTTGTTTGGCGTAGCTGCAGCGCCAGCTTCGTTGGCTGGCATTCTCGGTGGCACTCTAAATGGTTGTGCAAAGGCGAGCATGGGCGTCCAAAACAGCGCATGCGTCAGCACTACAATTAGGGTTGAGTTCCAGAATCCGGTCTTCATCATTGACCCACTCCTGAAGAGGTCTCAAGCGCTCGGATAAAACTATCGATATATTGTTCTAGACCTTCAACGGTTTCGCCAACCATCTCAGGGTTATCAGCATGGGCAGCAAGCCAAGCTCTAACGGCCTCTTCGTACTGATCTAGGGTACGGAAGGCATCTTGGCCTTCTGTCTCAAGTTGCTTGGTGACTTCTGCTAAGATTTTGCTTTTGAAGTACTCGTGAACTTGCATTTCGATAACCTCACGAGGGGGCTTTGTAATGTCTAGGGCCTCATCGGCATTTTGCGCATAGAGGTCAGCAAACAGGTCGACTTGTTCTTTTACAAACGGAGAGTCGAACACATTCGCCTCGTCAATGATCATGTCAAAGTTCTCAACCAGCTCATCAAAGGCCACATGGTCGGCAAAGCCTTCAAGATCACGTCTTAGTGCTTCTTCAACTACTGCGTCAGATGACACCCTGATTCGAAAGTCTCTCTCGTGCTCAGGGATCTCTTCGATGATCTCTTCGCCATTAACATAAGTGACTCGAGTGGTCCCTTCTACAACTTCAATGTGATCTTCGTTTGAGACAACTTTAACGACCACTTGGTCAAGCACGCCGTCAGCGGCATCATCAACAATATCAATCTCGATGAATGATCCTGGCGGGATTGAGCTGTCGAGTTGAACATCGATTAGCGGCTCAGACAAGATTCTTGAAAAGAATCTCTCAAGGTCTCGACCGTTCGAGCCATTAAAGTGCTTTTGAATGAAGGCGATGGTGTTAGGTGAAAGCTCTACAGCCTTTTTGAAATCTTCAGAGACTTCAAGGTTTTGGGTCCATTCCTTCCACTTGCTGGTGATCATCATGTCAAACATTTCAGCAGGTGGTTTGCCGAAAACCTCAAGGTGAGTGAAGCCGGAAACCAATTCAGGGGTGAACCTGCCGCCACCGTTGTTCACCAATTGCTCTTGTTGGTAGGCCATAGCTCTTTCAGGGGTCATCTCTGAAACCGCTTGCACGATATCTTCGGCATTCTCTTGCAAGGTGTTACCTGCCATAATCACAGTTACGTTTGAGCAGTCGATGGTGTTACCGAAGTTGTCGACCATCGTCTGCTCGTTTCGAAGAGAGAACAGAAGGTTGGCAAAATCAGAGTGGGCTAAGTGAACATCATCAAGAAAGATCACAATAGGTGTGCCAGTTTCGTTGGCTTCACGGATTTCATCCCATAGGGTTTTCACCGAGTTGGTGTCAAAGCCTGAGTAGCCTGGAGGGGCACCTTTAATTTTTGCAACCTCATGCTGAAGTGTAAATTCAGAACCATTGTAGCGAATCATCTTCGCACCAGAGTACTCAGCAAAGAGTTTACTGATAAAGGTTTTACCAGTACCAGGTCGGCCAAATAGACCAAAAATACCTTTTGCACCAATCTTACCGTGGGCACCAATTCTCATCCTCGCTTCATTTCGAATGAGAGCATTCAGTAAGCGTCTTTGACCCGCCACGTTGCTATAGAGGTTTTCTTTTAACGAAGAAAGAAAGTCAGAGAAAGAGTCACCGTCAGCGGTTCTGATGGCATCGTCAGACCTGTTGAAAACTCGGGCCGCTGTTGAGACCAGTGTGTCGGGGTCGACTTCATCGTAAAGTGGGATCTGATAGTCTCTTGTGAAGATGTTTCGTTGCTCAGACAACAAGCCTCCGAGCACAGTTTGCAATCTGTCGTAGTCTTGTCGAATGGCGGCCTCGCCATCAATCAAACGCTGAGGATTTTCTAAGATCTTAGCAAGCAGCCCTTTAGCCTCTTCGAAAGCTTCGCCTTCGAGAGTCTGAGGGTTGATATACCGTCTGCCAGTAGTCTCTAGGTAGCTTCTGATGGGTCCAAGCGTGTTTTCAAACACCTCAGGTGTGATCTGCACTTCTGAGCCAGCTTCGTCGAGCATTTTCAGCTGGTTAGAGTAGTAGGCAATGTTTTGAACGGCCATGTCGACGTGCCGACTAAACTCAAATAGCTCAGCTCTGTGCGGTACCGAGTTTTGAAAATTAGATCTCAGCATTGTGAGCTTGCCGAGTTGCTTTTGTAGCTGTTTGTTCAGTCTAGCCTCTTGCAATCTAAAGAAAGGCCCTGTTTGTGTTCGAACAGTCGAGATCGCCTCTTGCAGCGCTTCGACACTTCTCTCTAAATCATCTAGCACTGCAGGCTCGACACCTTGCCTGCCAGCTTTCACAGCATCTGCAATCTCTTTGATGAGATCCATGGCTGAGCCAGGTAACTTTTTGTTGCCATTGAAGCGCTCAGCGTAGCGAATGGCTGTCATCAACTGAGCCACTGGAAATCTCACATTCATGCCATCGAGAAGCTCATCAACTCTGTCTTTCAACATCACAAAGGCTTCTTCTTTTGTTGGAGGATCAATAATTTTCTTCGGAAAGAAAGAGCCCAAGTTACTCCTCGCGTCTTCCATGCTCTTCCACTCATCGGGGGTGAGTTGTGTTGTGATTTTGCCCTTTTTCTCAGGTTGTCTTAAATCTTCATAAATCGAGTCAAGAACACGAATGTCGCCATCTTTACCTCTAGCGATGAGCTCGAGCCCCTGAAGGTTGACGATGACATTTTCATTACCCTCTTCTTCAAGCATTTCCATGAGTTGGGTAAACCACTTTCTAAAGTCATCTTGAGACTTACGAGCCCAGACCTGGCCGACGTTGACGCTAAAGATGCGAGTGTTACCAAGGTGCTCACCAAGAGTTTCAGATTCATAGGCAATTTTGTGAGCCAGACCATAAAGCAGAGTCTCTGGCTCGACTCCGTCTTCGGCTACCATGGCCATGTTCTTGCCGCGGCCGCCAGAGAAAGCTCTGATGAGCTCGTTGATTTCACCTTTTCGAGTCGTGTACTTCGCATATTTGCCATGTTGAGCAGCTTCAAGGGTTAAGTCTGTTCCGTTCGCGTCTTTTACCAGAAAGTCATAAAGTTTTGGCCTAGGAGCTGGAGGCAAAACACCATTTGTGTAGACTCTTGGTCCACCTGGTACCACTTCCCTTGGAGCATAAGGGCTAGTGATATCTTCAGCGAGGTCAACAGTGCTAGGGCTACTCCAGCCTGTGATGCGACCAAGCCATTGACCGAATCGGCCTTTGTTAGCGTAAGCAGCTGGGCCACTAAGGGCGAGGCTCATGCTCAGCAAAATAGCTGTGAGCTGCGAGAGTGTTTCGAACAGGGTCTTCTTTTTGATCTTCATATGAGGTGCTCCGTTATAATCCTCTTAAAATCAGTCTAATCGTATCTATAGTTCCTGTACCAATCAGGAAGAACGCATACTCCCAGGCCAAGGCTTGGTCATGCTCGACAACCTTGTCGAGGCTAGTTAGCAAACGCGACTGAACTCGGCCTTCAGGGCTGTGCAGGTCTTCTGGTAAGTCGCCGTTAGCTTCGAGTGTTCCGGCACTACTTACAAAACTTCGAAAGTTCTGCATGTAGCGGTTGTTTGCCAAATCCAAAAACCAAAGGTTCACCATAGCCCCAGGTATCAAGTAACAACTCGCAGCTGCGGCAAAGCGCTTCCAGCCTAGAGCTCTTGCACCAGTGCTGACAGCCCATGTGGCTGGCTTTAAGCGACCAAGAATCAAGGCGCAGGCCACACCAAGGCCCACAGCGGCGCCAATGTTTCGCATGTCGCGCCAAAACACTTTGCTTTCATAGCTGCTTTTTAAGTACTCATACATTTCGAAATGGCGTTCTCTAGCATTAGTAGAGAATGCGAATTGATGTGGTCTATCCCTTTCGCGCCCTTGATGGCCATAAGCCTCATTCATATAAGACTCATGATTGCTTAAACCCTCTGGGGGAGCGGTGTCTGCTACAAAGTACTCAAAGGCCTGGTTGTAAGAGAGAAGCCAAATCATGTCATCAAAATCATCTTCATCGTGCTCATAAGGAGCTGTTATGATTTGCTCGCCGTAGACCAATTGAACTTCAACGGCTTTTCGAATCTCACCTAAGAACGACTCAATGTCTGAAAGGTAGCGGTTGCGACCCGCAAGATAACGCATAGACCAGTCGTTCGGTACGACATCACTTTTGCAAATGCCACCAAACATAGCGTCGACGGTGTCTTCCTCCCAGAGCAAGGCTCTATCAGCAGCGAGCTCACCCTCGGCGCACAACAGATCTTTTACATAGGCTCTAGAATTATCACCAGGGTTGGGATCAATCGGCATTTGTAAGAAAGCGATCGATGGAAAGTCATGAAGCAAATCTTGGTACTCTTGATCGTAAGCTGGGCGGTCAATGTCGGCTCTTTGATTATGAACATATTGATCGATCTGGCCGCCGATGAAGTTTTCATACTGCTCAGTCACTCTTCTCAAAAGCTCAGGCTCTTGACCAATGTGAGGGCTGTGCTCAACACGTCTCTCAACAGCTTCTCTGACCTCTTCTTCGTAGTCACGGTCTGCTCGGTGATGCAGACCATCTTGCTTGAAGCGAACTAAGGCCTGAACAATCTCTTCAGCTGATAGAGGCTGCAGGTCTTCGACTTCAAGCTCATCTTGCATGTCGTTCGGCCCAATATCAGAGTAGTAGTAAAAAGGGTGATTGGTTCGGTCTGGGTTCATTTTGGCTCGAATATTTGAGAGCACAGAAGGGGTCTCTGTGAGGTGAGCTTCATATGATAACCATCTACCAGACTCTTGCAAGGCTGCAAGTAAGCGAGCTCTCATATACCCAGGGATCAAACGATTCTCGAAAAACTCGTAAAAATCATCTTTGCAATCAGGGCCCATCAAAATCTCGAGAGACTCTGTGCACTTGTAAGCATCTTGCAGAACATACTGGTTCGCCATGAAAGCGCCTTTGAGGTAGCCACGAAATTCTCTCAGCATCGGGATCACCCTAGGTCTACGGTAAGCATCGAAAGCCGCTTTTGTTGAGTAGCGTGCGATTTCGCGGTTGCCGAGCTGAGTGTAGCCACTCTCTTCATCGCCGAAGATGGCTTGGTCTTGAAAGATCTGAACTGTGCTCGCCGAGCTAAGGGGGTTGGCTTGATAGGTTGCGAGCCAGGCGTGATCTTGCCAGCTAAGAGACATAGGGTGCTTTGCAGATCCTGCTTCTCCAGCCTTGCTGATGGCATGTCTTGCGAGCTGACCAGGGTTAAGCGATTGGCCGTTCAGTGCGAAACCGTTGCTCGGCAGAGCCACAGTCAAAATGCACAAAATGAGGACCAGTTGGTCAAAGCGTACAAAAACCATCAACTCTAGATTGAGCAATGGCTATGCCATGAACACCATAAATTTTGCGCTTATGCCACAAGATAGGATTACAAAAGAATAGTAAAAACAGATATTTAGCGATTTGGGGTGAATCTGCCCATTCTCGAAAAAACCAACAAATCGCTTGCAGCTCAAAATTGTCATGGGCCTGTCTGACAGCTGGCCAATCACCAATTGAGCCGATCAAGTACTCTGAGGCCAGATTTTGAGCCCGATTCAACCTAGCTTTGAAGGTTTGAGGCGGGTACTTTGAAGCGGCTTTTTCAGCTTGCAGGTAAGGTAGAGCGAAAATCTGCTGTCTTCAGAGAGGCTCTTTAAGGCGCTAATCTTGGTTCTCAAGTTTGGTTATTCAAAACCCATCTCGTGCTTTGAGTTGGGTCGGTAAGAAGAGTCTCCTTGCGGGTTCTCGTGAGATGCTGGTATACGGCCTCAGGAAGCTTTGTGAGAGTTTAAGGCTAGCACCTGTTTACTGGGCTTAAAATGATTATTTGGGCCTTGCTGTGAGCCTAAGAGCTCGATTTCTGAGCACTGTTTCTCGACAGCGTTGGGTGCGCTCTGGGCCTTCAAACGCAAAAAAGCCCAACAGTTATGTCGGGCTTTTTCATAAACTCGTAAACAGCTTCAAATTAGTTAGCTGCTTGGAATCCGCAAGCTCTGTTCAGAGCAAGAACTTCAGCAACAGTTGTT
Organism: Bdellovibrionales bacterium; assembly: GCA_013216195.1. Lineage (GTDB taxonomy): Bacteria > Bdellovibrionota > Bdellovibrionia > Bdellovibrionales > UBA1609 > JABSOQ01. The sequence goes on along the minus strand of JABSOQ010000047.1, from coordinate 11,141 downwards.
CTGCCGTTCTCTCTCATCGCAATTGCAGCAGCCTGAGCAGGCGAAGTGCCGTTTGCGATTTCACGGTTGTAAACCTGTAGGATCAGTTTAGCTGGTCCAACTTCACCCATGTCAACACGAGCTGATTCAACACCAGAAGCAGAGTTAGCAACAAGGTTACCTTTGTCACTCACAACGAATTCAGCGATTGTAGCCAAAGACACTTGCTCGAACTCATCAGAAACACCGCTCACTACGACATCTTGACCTTGAATTGTGAAAGACACTTCGTAAAGGTTTGCTAGTGTGTTCATAACCACAGCGAGTGCTTCCATTTTTGCACGAGCGCCTTCTTCGCTGTTTCTCACTTCGTAAAGTGAAGCAGCTTGCTCCATGGCTTGGTTAAGTGGCATCTGAAGATCAACGCTGTTTGCGCTGTCGATGATCTGAACCATTTTCGCCTGTACAGTTCTGCTAGCCAAACCAGCTGCAGGACCAGAACCCGAAAGGGCTGCTGAAAGGTTACCAGCCAACGTAGAAACTCTACCAGCTGTGCTTACAGAACCAGTACCTGTACCAGTATTCTGTGTAGGTCTTGTGCCCGCTTGAGATGGTCTCAAACCCTGTGCACCTGCTTCTGCAGCAATGAACGCTGATGCTGCTGCCAATACTAAGATTGCTTTTAACTTCATGTTTCCTCCTAAAAAGTCTTCGATTCTTCAAAGCCTAAAAATTGTTAAAACCTAAAATCTGTGTTCAAATCAAAAAACTAAACAAAGACCCCTCAAACTCTAAAGCCTTGGGTCATCAAGCTTCGCCCGATTCACGTGCTCCAACACCCATGCATTTCTCGCGCCATTAACATATGGTTAACGATCCAAGCTGGAGAAGGGCTCAACCCTGTCTGCATCATTTCGACTGCGTATGGTTATACATCTGAGCCTGACTATGTGCATAGCTTGTGCCAGAGCTCAGGTAAATTCTTTAGCTGGTAAGAAAAAATGAAAGGCTGAAATCTTACTCACACGCCGAAGTTTTGCATTTGAGCGTGCAAAAAGTGTCACTTGATGCGTTTTAGGTCCACCTTGATTTTAAACACAGATATATAGTGAATCGAGGTACTTCTGGGGGGTGAGATTGGCCAGGAAACAAGTTCAATCATCTCCAGGCGGGGAGCTTCTGATTATCTGATATGTGATCAAATTCAATCGAGCAGATTGGGATTGAAATTGCATAGATTTCACTGTTTTAGCTTTGCTAGGGCAGCTGTGAGATGTGCAGATGGAAGAAAAGCCTTGTGTTCCCGGTGAGCTACAGATCAGAAGGTAGGAATATTGAAGACCTGTTTTGGGCTACTTAAAACCAGCTTTGAGCGCCATTTTGCCGCTCTTACCGGCGAGTATCAGTTTGTTCTGATGCTAGCTGGTTTTTTGATTGCCTGGTCAAGCCAAAGTGCTGCCAACAATGTTCCGCTCTCTACCTACGTGAACCGTGTTCACACAAGCTACCTTTACCCATATGAGACGAATCCGAGCGAGCCTTACTACAGTATGAGTTCTGGAGAAGACCCAGGCTTGAGCTCTGATTGGGGAGACCTCAGCACCTTAAGCCCATTTGTACTGCATGGCTGGGACCTCGAGGGCACAAAGGCTCTTGGTGTATTTGAGTGGGTTGGCACCGAGAGAAGTGGTCTGAGTGTTGAGTTAGATCCTGCAGATTATAGCACCGAGGTTTTGAAACCCTTCTTCACGATCGGCGATGATGAGAAAAAGGCACAAGCTTTAAGGTACAGAGATCAAATGCTGCAGCAGCAGTTTGAGAAGCTGGTCAGTACTGTCTATGCCAATAGGCAAGGCTTGTTCATTGATGGAGAGATGCACATTCGGTGGCAAGGGTCAGCACCCAGCTACGAAGAGACCAGACAGATCACTCAAAGTGTGTTGCAAGGTGAAATGCGTCGCTTTGATGAGAAGCTGCTATACACAATTCGAAACCCCTTTGTTGAAAATGGTTGGGATCTCGCAGCCACTAAGCAGCTCGGGCTTTGGGAGTGGGACTCGTTTTACCAACAGACTCTTAAAGTAGAGCTCTACCCCACAGAGTATGACAAGAAGTACTTGTCTCAGTTTTTCTCTATGAGCGATGAGCACAAAAGAACTTTGCTTCAGTACCGGGCACGAGCCCTGTCTGAGTTCTTTCAGAAGCTGGCCTCACGAACTTACGTCAATGAGCAGGGTTTGTTCGTTGATGGCAAGCAACACCTAAAATGGGATGGGCATCCGCTTGCAGAGGCTGGGGTGCGTGAGGTGACGAGGCGAATTCTGCAAGGCAAGCTTCGAGAGTATGACGAGCAGCTGTTTTACACTTCAAAAGTGATTGCTGATAAGAATGAGATCGCCTTCGTCATCAGAGCCACAGCCCAAGCTGTTTTTTGGATCCCCAATTTGCGCGGCACTGCTAATCACAAGAACATTGGCGGAGGAGGTCGGGCCGTCACCTTTATTGTGGGCCGAAGAAAAGTACCTGGTAAAAAGCTACATGCTCCTGAGCTCGATTTTTTTATCAGTCGTGATACAGGCGAGAGAGCTCAATTTCTGCCTTCTGCGGAGTTTGCGCCCTACCTTATGGTTGGGTTTATGCGTGGCCATGATTACTTTGCCGATCGTGAAAAGGTTGATCACTACCTTCAAGTGGTGAGTGCTTATGCTAGAAGCTATAGCCCTCTTCATGTTGCACACATGTTGATTCTGGGCAGCAGTTACCCTCCAATCGTGACAGCGGGCAATACCTACCTGATGAAAGAAGTGAAGCGGACCACGTTGGCCAATATCGAAGACGCAAGAAAGTTGAGAAAGCAGGTAGATGAGTTCATTTTTGGTTTGGCAGTGGCCAGGCGTGTGTACCAATCGAGGCCGATGGTTGAAAACTACAACCTTTCTGTTGCCACACTCAGTGCATTTTTCAGCCAACTTCAAGAAGGGGCTATGAACAGTGCCCAGCACATTCATAATCAGATCAATCAAATTGCGGGGTATTTGAATACCTCAACTGATGAAAAACTGAAGCCTTACAAAGATTCAATAGCAGCGGTCACAGGGGCGGTAAGAAGTGCTCAAGGCGCGGTTGCTTACCGATTGGGCCGAGAGGGTGAGTCTTTCATGTTGAACTTCTATGAGCCAGTGGTGAGCCCGGTTAGATCTGTCGGTCGGTTCTGCTCAAATCTCTTGAATGGGCACCGCCGGCAAAACTCAGGCGACCGGCAGCGCTCAAACGAGTAGAGCCAGGGGCCCTTTTACATGGCTTTTTAGCCCATCATTGATTTGGCTTTGTCGAGTGTCTCGCCAACAGTTTCAGTTGGGTTCACTTTGCGCCACTCGTAGGCCACTTTGCCATCGGGATCAATCAAGAAGCTGTCGCGGCTCAGTCCCATAAAGGTTTGGTCGTTCCAGGTCTGTTCGCCATAAACACCAAGCGCTTCACTTAAGACTTTTTCTGAATCAACGATCAAAGGAAAGTTCAAGCTGAACTTGTCTTGAAATGCTGTATGGGAAGCTTCGTCATCAAGGCTAACACCGTAGACTTTTAAGCCGATTTGATCAAAGTCTGCAATTTGATCGCGGTAACCGCAGGCTTGCTTCGTGCAGCCGGGGGTGTCGTCTTTTGGGTAAAAATAAATCAGGCTCCAGCCACCTTTAAGGTCAGCTGGTAGATTGAGGTCTGCTTTGTCTGCGCCGGTCACTTTGAAATTGCCCTCAGGAAGCATGCTTCCCACTTTTGAATCAGCCATAGTTAGGTCTCCTTAAGTTGAAAAACTAGAGCCTACTGTTGGCGGTGAGCAAGGTCAAAGCCCGACTAGTCACAAGGCACAGGCTACATCTCTTTGTACTTCGGCCCGCTGCCGCCTTCCCTTGGTCTCCATCTTGGTCCAAGAACATCGGTGGCTTTGCAGTCTACACAGTTCGGTGCATTCACAACGAGTTTGTCACCTTGTCTTTCATAGACACCAGCTGGGCAGAGGTGAGAGTAGAAGTCAGCCATTTCAGGAGAGATGTCTTTACCCACCGTCAGGTGCTGAGGGATGTCATCTCGTGTTTTGTTTCCTGATAGATAAACAGCATCGACTTTTGAAAGGCCTGTTGGTTTCAGAACTTTTTCTGGATCTCCGAAATACTTCCACTCTTCGGCGTCATCGAGAGGATGATCGCCATCGCCAGGGAAGGCGCCACCTGTTAGAGTCATGATCGCGGCTTTCATGCCGCCTGAGTAGAAGCCGTCTTTGAAGGCGTGCCGCATGTTTCGAACAGCTTTGAGTTCTTTGCCAACCCAGCTCTCACGCAAGTTGGTGTCGTACTCTTTTAAGGCCTCTTTTGAGGTGTCTTTTGCCTTCAAGGCTTTGAAAATTGTCTCAGCGGCGAGTGCCCCTGACTTCATGGCGTAGTGAATACCTTTAAGAGCTGGAACGTTCACTGTACCAGCAGAGTCTCCGAGGACCATAATTCCGTTGCCGGTCAACTGATCAGATATGGCGTTATAGCCGCCCTCTGGTATTGTTTTAGCGCCCCATTCAATGCATTCGCCACCCTCGAGAATGTCTGCAAAAAGCGGGTGTTGTTTCATGTGCTGCAAAAGATTGTGAACATCTAGGTTGGAGTCGCGGTAGTCGAGCCCGGCAACAAGCCCTAGTGAGATCGTGTCATCAGACAATGGGTACATCCATGAGCCGCCGAACACCTCTAAAGGTAATGGGTAGCCAAGGGTGTGCAAGATGTAGTCTGGAGCTGGTTTTTTGAGTTTCCAGATTTCTTTCACTCCTAGGGCGTAGATCTGTGGGTACTTTGAGCTGGTATTTTGCCAGTTGTAAAAGGCTTGGGCTAGCGTACCTCTTGTTCCCTCAGACAACACCGTGATCTGCGCGGTGAGATCAGTCGCAGGCATGTGCTGGTCACCAGGGCTGCCATCACGAACTAGACCCATAGGTGTTGTTTTAACACCTACGACTCGGTCGCCTTCGACGTACAAAGAATCAGCAGGAAAGCTAGGCAAGATGTTGACGCCCAGTTCTTCTGCTTTGTCGCCAAGCCAGCGAACCATCTCACTCAAAGAGGCTGTGTAGTTGCCAGCGTTTTTCATGGTCGGAGGAGTCGGTAAGCGTGTCGTACCGGTCTCACTCATCAAAAAGACTTTTTCGTGCTTCACGGGTTTTCTGAACGGGAAGTCTTTGTCTTTAAGTTCTGGGAAGAGTTCACGAAAGACCTTTGGGTTTACCACTGAGCCAGATAAGCTGTGCTCGCCGAGAGTTTCCCCTTTTTCTAAAACTCCGATTTCGATATCTGCCAAGTCAGGATCATCTTTTACCAGTTGTGCCAGCTTGATCGCTCCAGCTAGGCCTGCAGGGCCGGCTCCGACAAAAATCACATCCATAGGAACAACGTCGTCACCTTCAGGTGTTTGTCTTAGGATCAGCTCATCCATTGGCAGTTCTGGTTGAAAATTAGCGGGAACAAATTTCTCCATGCGATAGACCTCGGCGTTTAGAAAATAGGCCCGCACTTTAAAAAGGGGCTCCCATTTTGTAAAGAACTCTGTGTTTACCGGGGCTTATCGCATCGTGTTAGGGTTGTTTTTGGGCCGTGGTTGAAAGATCTCATTGCGCTTTTGAGTGATTTTCATGAGCCTGGCTTGCGAACCTTCGGCATCTTGACCCGATTTGGCCTTTCTCTGCTTGTATTCCCCATCTGAATTCATGTCCCAAGCCAGCCGCTTGTCTTCTCGGTGAACCATTAGGGTCTCCCAAATCTTCTCTTTGCAAGACTTGTCTTCGATGGGAGACACGACTTCGACTCTTCTCAGTAGGTTTCGAGACATCCAGTCAGCAGAGCCAATAAAGAATTTGCCGTCGATTTCGTTTTTTTTGCCGTTACGAAACCAAAACACGCGTGAGTGTTCTAAGAAGCGTCCTAGCATAGAGGTGACAGAGATATTTTCGCTGAGACCTTTTTTGCCGGGAATCAAGCAACTAAAACCCCTGACCATCAGCTCTATGGGAACTCCTGCTTGAGAGGCGCTGTAAAGAGCGTCGATAATGTCTTTGTCTTGCAAACTGTTGAACTTGGCGATTATGCCAGAGGGTTTTTTGTTAATGGCGTTAGAAATCTCATTTGCTATCAGTTGCAAAAATGAAGACTTCAAGTTGATCGGTGAAACCAATAGCTTGTCGTAATCGGTTTTCAAAGATCGCCCCGTTAGAAAGTGAAAAACTTCAACTACCTCTGAAGTCACTGAGGGCTTGGCTGTGAACAAGCCGAAGTCGGTGTAGAGCTTGCCTGTGATCGAGTGATAGTTACCGGTGCCAATGTGGCAGTAAGAGCGAAACTCGTCTTTTTCTCGCCGCACTACAAGGGTGAGTTTGGCGTGAATCTTAAGGCCTACGATGCCGTAGACCACGTGCACCCCTGCGTTCTCCATTTGTTGGGCCCACTGAATATTTCTCTCTTCATCCATTCTGGCGGTAAGCTCAACCAAGCAGATGACCTGCTTGCCTCGTTCAGCGGCTTTGATGAGTGACCTAACTATAGCACTGTTTTCACCAGTTCTGTACAGAGTCATTTTAATGGCCACCACATCAGTATCTCTTGCTGCATCTTCAACAAACTTTTCGACACTGGCCGCGAAACTCTCATAGGGGTGGTGCACCAGTATGTCTTGATTTCGAATCTGGTGAAACATGCTGCTGTCTTCATCTTGAAACATCAGCGGCACAACTGGTGACCACGGGGAAAAGCGGTGCTCAGGGATCTTCAGTTTCGAAACCTCGCTGAGGTCTTTGAACTCGAGTGAAATCGGGAAGGGGTGAATGTCACCTTCATCGAGGCCCATCTCCTCCATTAAGAAGTTCAACAACCAAGGGTCAGGTTTTGGGCCATGTTCGAGTCTCACCATTGTGGCGTAACGGCGCTGTTTGATCTCTTCTTCGATTATTTCAAGAAGATCTTCAGCGCCTTCTTTGTCAGAGTCGGTTTCAATTGAGCGTGTGACTCTGAAGGTCATCACATCTTTGATCTCCATATTTGGAAACAGCTTTTTGATCTGCGCTTTGACCATTTCGACCATCGAAATAAATCGGGTGCCTGAGCCATCTTTAGCCACCGATTCAGGTATCGGAACCCAAGATGGAAAAATGTCGGGTATCTTGATGCGTGCAAATTGCATCTCTTCACTACCAGGCGGGCGCAAAGCCACGGCGAGTGATATGGTCAAATTTGAAATCACAGGGAAGGGGTGCCCGATGTCGACAGCCATTGGTGTTAGTACTGGGAACACGCGTGAGTCAAAGAAATCTTGAGCCCACTTTTTCTCAGACGGGGTGAGTTTCTTCCATCTCAGCATGTGTATTTCATTGTCTTCAAGGGCTGGCAAGATTTCATCAAGTAGAAGATCACTCATTTCCTGATTCATTTTGACAGCTCGTTTTTTTATTTCATCGATCTGGTTTTGCGCAGTTCGCCCATCAATCGAGGTGTCTGTGACCCCAGCCAAGATCTGTTGTTTCAAGCTGCCCACTCGTTTCATGTAGAATTCATCAAGATTAGAGTGGAAGATGTTTAAAAAGAACACTCTCTCCAGCAGGGGGAGCCTTTTGTCGCGAGCCTGATAGAGAACCCTACGGTTGAAATTCAACCAGCCGAGTTCACGGTTATAGTAGCGTTTTTTTAAATCTTGAAGGCCCATAGAGGCCTACAATATGCGATTCTTACATCAGGTCAATAATTTCGATTTCAGTCATAAGTATAGCGCCTGGGAATACATGCGGAGGCATGCCTTGTTGGCCATAGGCATGTTCTGCTGGAATAATTAACTGTCGTTTTCCACCTTTTTTCATGCCGAGCACACCCTGCTCAATGCCTCGAATAACGTTGCCTGTGCCGATTTTGACTTCTTCGATTTTGTCGTCACCACCATTCACCTTTTGCCCTTTGTTGGCAGGTTTTTTGGGGTCGTAAATCCAGGTGGTCTGTTTGTATTTGATCGTGCTGGTTTTAGTTACGGTTTTGCTTCCAGAGCCCTTGCCCAGCTCACGGGTTACGACTCGCTTTACAGAGATGCCACCGTAGTTTGGTTTGTCGGGTTTTTGGGCATCAGCTTTGGGCTTCGCGCCCTCAGGAGTTTGACTGCACTTGCTACAGCCGGCGAAAAACAGAAGGCCCGTTGCAACTAGGGTCGAGGTAAATATGTGGCGCAGTTTCATATCATGTAACTCCTTAGGTCAGAGCCTTATTCTTTATGTCTCACCTGAAATGTCAACCAGAGGTAGGGTGCATAAGATGCAGCCCTCTATTTGGCCATCGATTCTTGTGCGAGGTCTTCATTGTCAGTGAGTTTTGAAGAGATTAGTCGCTTGTACATGATCGGGTTCACTATCACAGTTGAGATGCCCAAAACGACCAGAATAGAGAACACCGTTGAATTGATATAACCTTTTTCAAAGGCAAGGTCGGCTACGACAAGATCTAGTACCCCTCTAGAATTGAGCATGATGCCAATCTTAAGTCGGTTTTCGGGATTGAAGTTGGCAAGCTGAGCGCCAGCATAGGCTCCCACCACTTTGAAAAGGTAGCCTCCGACTAAAATTGACATCGCCAACCAGATATCGCTAAAGGCTTCAGTCGAAAAGCGAAGGCCAATGTAGGCAAAGAAAACCGGAGTTAAGAAACCATTCGAGATCGACTCGAGGTTGTGGCTCATGACTTTAAAATAGTCTTCGCCGATGATGTCTTTGTTTAGCAGTAAGCCACCGAAAAAGGCACCGATAATGAAATGAAAGCCAAGGCTTTCAGAAATCGTAGCAAACACCATCACAAAAAACACACCCAACCCAAAAATGGCCTCTTCACCCACTCGCTCAATCAGCTTTTGAAAAGCCCGTTCGGTGCGCTGAACGGCTCCAATTTCTGAGCGCAGCAGTTTGTTCACTATCAGGATCAGCGCGAAGAAGATTGCCATTTTGAGGCCAGTGTTGCCGACTGTTGTAACCAGGTCGAAAAAGCCCTTGATTTGACTGGTGTCGAAAACAATACCAAGCACGAGTAGGGCAGCTACATCAATGATAATGGCAGCTCCTATGATGTTGTGGCCGACCTCGGTGTCGAGAATTCCAGCACTGCCAAGAAAGCGAATGACCACTGGTAGAGCGGTGATGGCCATACACAAACCAATACAGACAGACTGCATAAAACCCAATGAGAAAGCTGTGCCGATTCCGACACCAGCAACCAACGGAATTAGAAAACCGCTGGCCGCAACTAGAAGCGAATTTTTCTTAAGAGCGTTTATGATTTCATGCAGTTCCATTTCGAGCCCTGCAGAAAAAATCAAAAGGAACACACCAAGTTCGACAATGCCACTCAGTTCTTCAGAAGTGTGAACGATATTAAAAATAGCAGGGCCAAGCATGAGGCCGGCAATGATCTCTCCGATGATTTCGAGATAACCCAGAGATTTGGCAACAGCCCCCAGAATTCTGGACAAAGTCACCAATAAGAGAAGGTGGGTCATTAACTCCATGCTTGCAAGGTTTTCCTTTCGGTTTCGATTTAAATAAGAACTCTATGGTAGCAGATCAGTCCGAGATTAAGAACTGCACGATGCGTTCCTTTTGATCCAATGTGTCTTTACGCCCTAGCTCCACAAGTTGAGCGCAATATGTTGAGTCAAAAAGAAAATAGCTAAGAAGTTCAGCAGATTCTTCAGGAGTTCCAAGGCCTTCGAACAGAAACTTAATTATCTTTGGCAGATCGTCAGCTCTCTCCATTGCCAACTCCGCGGGGTCTTGTGATGGGTGAACGTAAAAAGTCTCAATGGGGCGCAGGCTGGTGTTGCCATTGGCGTTTTTTATGGCCTCTACCGACTGATTGATCAACTGGACCCTCTCAAGATCACTTTCAATAGAGTCGACAAAAATCGAATTGATTAGAACGCTGACAATTCGACCAAGAGACGGGTGAAGCTTTCTCGATGATTCAAGGGACACATTGGCCCAATTTCGTACTCCGATCACAAAAACCTTTTCGGCACCAAGGTGAATGGCCGGGCTGAGAGGGGCCGAGTTTCTTAGAGAGCCATCACCGTAGTAGCGTCCAGAGATCAGTGCAGGTGGAAAAAATACGGGGATCGCGCTCGATGCCATAATGTGTTCGTCTGAGATCTCAGTTTGTACGCTGACTCTGTTGTCACTTGCCCAATCTTTAAAAGCTTGAGCTGTATGCACAAAGCTCACGCTAAACGAGGTTGAGTAATCTGTTGCAGTTACTGAGAGGGCTTCAAGTACGCCGTTTTGAAGATTTTTGCGAATGCCCGCAGTGCCACCGCCTGCGCTAATCAGCTCACGAAGAGGGTTGGTATTTAACAAGGCAACGATTCGGCCAGCCTGCCTACTGCTGAACCCTGAGAGCGACAGTGTTCGCATGAGTTTGAAGGCGTTTCTTGTAATAGAAGAGTAGTCGGTTCGAAAAACTTGCTCAGCGGTTAGCTTTCTCCAGGTATTGCACAATAATTGAGTCGATTGATCTAGCTTATGGGTGCCTGCTGCTAAGTGATAGGCGTTGATTGAACCGGCACTGACCCCGCAGAGAGTTCGAAAAATTGAAAAGTCTCCGAGCTCCTCGCAGATTTCGTAAAGCCCGCGAACGCATCCCGCTTGGTAAGCTCCTCTTGCTCCTCCGCCTGACATTACAAGTGCTGACTTCTTTGCCATTATTCAAGTATAGGAGGTGCCTCAGCCAGTCACAACACCGCTTGGGTGTTCAGCCTGAATTTTGGTCTCAAGTGCACTGGCCCCAAGTCGGAGGCTGCAGATCAATTGGCCGATTCTAGAAGTCTTCAATTAGGGCAACTAGACCCTCAATGTCGACAAATGGGTTCCTGTTGAACTGAGAGGCAAAAATCATTTCATTTCTTCTCAGCTCAGCATCATCAACTGGATCAAGTAAATCCCACATCCGCAGGTACTGCTCTTGTTCTTCGTCGATATTCATTTGATATCGTGTTGAGAAATAAAACAGGGCACGAGCTGCGTTTCCCTTGTGCCCAAGAGGTGGCTCAAACACATAGCGGCCCGATTCGGTAGAGGGGCCCTTTGCAGATGCTGGGCAGATTTGAGTTCGGGC
>JABSOQ010000046.1 GCA_013216195.1 Bdellovibrionales bacterium | reverse complement strand
GCTGTTTTTTCTTTGTTGCCACTTTTGAAAGTCTAGCAGAGTTCTTGAGGCTGTCTAGGAAGTATCTGTAATTGCTAGGGTTTTAAGCTATCTAAAAGTTTAAGAGCCGTTGCAATTCTGAAACCTAAAAGCGGTAGGCAAGAAAAACAGGCGACTCGAATTTGGGGTGAAGCACTAAATCTTCAAGCCCTAGAGCGACGACAAAGTGCCGCACTGTGACTTCTGGTGATGACTTTTAAAGCATTCAGCTCGCAATCATTGATGCACTGGGAATGGCTCCTAATCCTACTTCCTGCGAATGAAACTAAAAACGAGAGAGGCCAATTTTTGCAGCCAATTACAATGCGTCGCACAAATCTCGCTGGAGAAAAATCGTTAAAGTAATTTGATGTAGACACGACAAGTCAAATACACCCAAACGTGGAAACCTCCATCCCCCCATTACTTTTCGTCAACCTTTTCAATTACATAGCCCTGTAACTTATAACTATAAGTTATAGTTCAGATTGGAATTGGGCACCCAGCAGCCTGCATAAAGAAAAACATCAAACATCCCAGATACTTATCAGACCTAAGCCGCTTCGCGGCAAAAGAGAAACATGCCGATCGCAACGTAAACTATTGCGAAATACATATTTATATTGTGAAACGCAATCATTGACGAAGTGCTGTTTAGCCGGGATGATTAGACATGAAACAATACAGCGCCTTTCGGAGTTTCCATGGAAGTTGAACATCCTAGCGATCAAAGCATGTTGCAAAATGACGCGGCGGAACCCATAGCTGATCCCTATAAGTTACAGTCTAATTTGAAATCCGAGGGTATAGAGGGCACTGGGCAAGATGGCAAAACAAAAAGTTCTCTTAGAATAAAGTATGAGGCCGAGAAGCGCTCTCTAGAGAAGCAACTTGGGTCGCTAGAAGAAATTCGATCTAGATTAGGGCTTTCGCAAAGAAAAATGGCTCAACTTTTAATGGTCGATCCATCCGCTTGGACGCGATGGATCAAAGACCCTGATAAAGTCCCGCCGCACGTCTATCGCTCTTTGCAATGGTATTTGGAGCTCACAGAAAAACAGCCCCAATGGAGCCCTGAAAATAGCTTTGGCCCGCTCACTCAGAAGCTGAATCAAAAAATAGACGAGGCTTTCTCGGGAGATAGCTCTAGACTTCATCAAGAGTTGGCATCCCTTAGGCATGAGCACGAAATGAAGTCTCGCCAAATTGCAGCACTGCAAGAATCTCTCGATGAGCAAAGTCAAAGCTTTGCTGAAAAAGTAGACAACAAAGACACTGCACTCGCAATCTGGAAGCTATTTATCTTGCTTAACTCTATCATCTTGTTTTTTTGGCTCGTCTGGAACGTGCTTTAATCGAAAGCACAACCCTCTGTATATAGTGCATTTTTTCCTTGATAGCCCTGTGGTTTTGAACCATTCTTCGGCCTACCTGTCGCCAGTTAGGGCGCGAATTAAAGGAGGACCTCTGTGTTTACTTTCGAACATATAGAAAAGCACGGTGAGCATGAAGAAGTGATTTTTTGTCACAACAAAAAAGCAGGGCTGAAGGCGATCATTGCCATTCACAATACGACACTTGGCCCAGCACTTGGCGGAACTCGCATGTGGAACTACGCCTCCGAAGAAGATGCTCTGGTAGACGTACTCAGACTCTCAAAGGGCATGACTTATAAAGCTGCAGCTGCTGGCTTGAACCTGGGCGGAGGCAAAGCCGTCATTATTGGTGACTCTAAGACTCAAAAAACTGAGGCGATGTTTCGGGCATTCGGAACTTACGTAAACTCATTGCAGGGCAAATACATCACAGCAGAAGATGTTGGCACAACCGTGAAAGACATGGAGTACGTTTTCATGGAAACTCCTTTTGTGACAGGTATTCCGGTTGCCTTTGGTGGGTCTGGCGACCCGAGTCCATACACCGCGCACGGTACACTTATGGGCATCAAAGCCGTTGTGAAAGAGAAGTACGGTTCTGATTCTTTGCAAGATGTAAAAGTCGCGGTACAAGGCCTGGGCAACGTTGGCTCAAACCTAGTCGATTTTCTGGTCAAAGAGGGCGCTGTTGTTTCGATTGCCGATATCGATCAAGACAAAGTCAAAATGATTTCTGAAAAGCACAATCTTAAAGTTGAGGATCCAAACGGTATCATCACAAGCGAATGCGATGTCTTTGCGCCTTGCGCCCTTGGAGCAGTTATCAACGACGACACAATCGGCAATCTTAAGTGTAAAATGATAGCTGGTGGAGCCAACAACATTCTCGCAGAGTCAAAGCATGGTGATCAGCTAATGGAACTTGGCATTTTGTATGCTCCTGATTACGTCGTGAATGCCGGGGGGCTCATGAACGTTTTTGTCGAGCTTGAGGGTTACTCTTCAGATAGAGCTTTTGAAAAGACGACTCAGGTTTTCGATAACCTTATGCATGTCTTCAAAATCGCGAAAGATGAAAACATTCCTACACAGAAGGCGGCTGACCGATTGGCTGAAAGAAGAATTGATGAAATTGGATCACTTAGAAAACAGCATCACGGCAGAACGGCAAGACCATTTAGCACACTTAAAGAGATGACAACTCGGCAGAAATAAGACTCGCGACTGAATACGACAGAGGTTGAATATGGCAAAAAAGAAAAAACTCACAAAAGAAGAGGTCAAGGGACCAGATGCATTTCAAAGTGCAGCTGACCAAGTTTCAAAGTTCTTGTCAGAGAACTGGAAGCCAATGGCAGCAGTCATAAGCGTCGTGGTCGCTGGAAGTCTTGGTATGGTTGTGAAGCAGTCTCTAGACAAGGCTGCAGAAGAGTCTGCTCAAGTTCAGATATACCCAGCCATAAAGCAACTTGGTGAAGTTCAACAGAAAATCAGCGAGCTTGAAAACCCACTTCCAGAGTTTGGCGAAGACGGAAAGCCCGTGTCGAAAAAAACACCAGAGGTCGACAAAGCTAAAGTGGCGGAGCTCGAAAAAGAGCTTGGAGAAAAGGCGAATCAGCTCGAAAAGCTCATCTCTGAAAACTCAGGCACCACAAGTGCTGAGATTGCGACTTTGAATCTAACAGGCTTTTATATAGCCAAAGAACAGTATGACAAAGCCAAGCCAATCCTTGAGCGCATTTTGCCTGAGACTCAAAAAGGTACGACCAATTACGGCATTGTGAGGTCTCAGCTTGCAAGTGTTCTTAGTTACACAGGAGACAGCAAACAGGCCTCAATGCTTTTGCAAGAGATTGTAGACGACACAAGTCTTGTGTACTTCCACGGTGATGCTCTTGTTAAGCTTGGGGTTTTGCACTACGAGAACAAAGACTTCGAGAAAGCTAAGGTTTCACTGTTGAGAGCGAAAACTGAATTTGCCAGCTTCACATCAGGTAAAATCGCTGCTCAGTACCTTCGCTGGCTTGATTACGTGCAACCATCTCAATCAGGAGATGAAGTATCTCAGGCTCAATAAATATTCGATCTCTTTCATTATTGGTTTCAACTTTTATCGCCCTTGGGCTTGTCGCAGGCTGCAGTAGCCTTAAAGAGCAAGAACTCAACAGACCACGAGTTCTTAAGGTCGAGAAAAAATGGATACGCGGCACACTTGCCAAGCCATGGTTGCAAGCCAGGGTACTACACCGCATGCAGCCCATAGTCGCAGGCGATGTCTTGATTACAGGCAACTCACTTGAAGGTCTGGCTGCGACCGACAAGCCTTCAGGCCGAAAGCTGTGGAGCTTCAAGCTTCAAGGTGGGGTAGAGTCGGGTGCCATACTCAGCAATGGTCACCTCTTCTTTGGCGGTGGCGATGGCTTCTTTTATAAGATAAAAGCGATCGATGGCACCAAAGTATGGAGCTATCCTATTCAGTCTGAGGGTTTGAGTTTACCAACTGTACAAGGCAACCGGGTTTTCTTTCTTGCCGGCAATGGCGTCGCTCACTGTCTTGATAAAAAAACAGGTAAATCAATCTGGAGATACAATCGAAACCGATCGTCATACCTTTCAGTGCGAGGCGGGTCTAAGCCTTTGATAGACGACGGGATTGCCTATTTTGGTTTCAGTGATGGCTACCTAGTCGCTCTAGATAGCAGTAAGGGCACTTTGATCTGGGAAAAAAGAATTAACAGGAATAAAAAGTTTAAAGATATCGATGCAGAACCTCTGATGTCAGGCTCCACCTTATACGTGTCAAGCTATGATGGAGATATCGTAGCTCTAGAGAAGAGCTCTGGCCAAATTCGTTGGAGGTCAGAGTTTGGCGGCTACAGCAAGCCGACTCTTGCCAACAACAAGCTAATTGTTTCGAGCAGTAACAACTCGGTCGCGGCCCTTGATAAAGACTCTGGCCGAACTCTCTGGACCACTGAAACTCGTAGTTTGTCGACCCAGCCTCAGTTTTACAAGGGTCTAGTCATAGTTGGCGAATACAGAGGCACTCTCAAGTTTTTAGACGCCGAAACTGGCAAACTTGTGAAAGAGTTTTTCCCTGGTAGAGGGGTTCACTCAAAAGTGACTTTAGATGATGAAACTGAAAGCCTGTACTTCATGAGTGCCGACGCGAATGTTATGTCGGTGGCTGTGCGCTGGGAGCGTCAAAGTGCCCGCTGGCCTTGGGAGAAGAAGTGATGAAACATTTAAGACTGCTTATCGTTCTTATGAGCTTGCTACCTCTTGGTTGCCAGACTGGTCACTGCAGGCGTTCGCAAAAGAATATTCCGGCTGTTGAACTGCCAGCCTCGCCAGATGGGAAGACAGCTTCTGCCGGTAGGCAAGTTAAGATCTACAAGTACGATGGCAGTTTGCAGTGCGGTGAGGGGCAGCCCATTGAGTTAAAAGAGATGGCCCAGGATCTTGAGCAGAAGAAAATTAAGATTTTTAATATGGAAAAAAAGCCTGACGGCCTCATGCATATTCAGGTTTGTGGCTCTCCCACAGGTCTTGCGAATGTCTATGTCATCAGTGAATCAGATCTAGGTACAGCCACAGCCATGGGCTTTAAAAAGTGGACCTTTTACGAATAACTGAGGGAGAAAGAACGCATGACAAATGAACAGGTATTTGGGCTTATTGCTGACGTGCCAAATTTTCCAAAAGCAGGCGTTACTTTTAAAGATATCACACCCATTTTTGAAAGCCCTGAGGCCTTCACGGCTCTTGTTGAAGCGTTAAATGCCGAAGTGCCTGCTGAAACAAAGACTCTTGCTGCGATCGAGAGTAGAGGGTTTATTTTGGCTGCTGCCATGGCGCAAAGAGTGCCTCGAAAGGTTGTTTTACTGAGAAAGCCAGGCAAACTCCCACGCGAAACTTTCTCACAAGAGTATGAGCTCGAGTATGGCACAGACACACTCGAGGTTCATGTGGACTCGATTTCAAAAGGTGAGAAGGTTTGCATAGTCGACGACATTCTCGCGACAGGTGGCACCGCATCCGCCGCGGAGCAGTTAGTAGAGAAAACTGGTGGCATCGTCTCAGGCATGGTCTTCATGATGGAACTTGCCTTTTTGGCTGGAGCGAAGAAGCTTAAAGGGCAATTTTCGAGCCTCCACAAAGTTGAATAGCCTGCAGGTAAACGACTTGAAGTATCTGTTAACAACTCACAACAGACTCCTCTGTGTTGGACTAAAGGCTGAGCATGGTAAAGTTTATGGGGTTGGTGCAAACGTTGAAGTTTCGATAGCTTTTGAAACCGACAAACCAAGTGCCAAAAGGCTAAAAGAAGTATTCGATCTCAGCTGCAAGAAGCTCGATCATAGACACCTGCATTTTATATCAAACTCTGGATATGAAGAATCTTTTGGCCTCCGAAATCTGATTTTGCAGATCGAGAATCATATGAAGCAAGAAGGTCTAAGCGAGGCAAGCTTCCCATTGTCGATGACAGCTTGTTCGGGCGCATACAGCCTGACTCGCAATTACTAACATGACTTTATCTGACTTATGGCCACTTGGTTTGCAAGAGCTCAGCGAGTCTTCTTAGGTTCAGGTGCCGGCCATTTTGAGCAAACTCAGTGAGCTCAGGCAAACTCTCAGAACTCTCTTTGATCACCCCTTCAACAACGCATGGGTAGGGTACTGAGCCAGTCTTCTCACGAATCCAGCCAACCACTAGACCTGCAGCCGCTGAGACCAAGGCTGAAGACTGAGATGTTCCCTCTCTACTGATGTAGCCATTGTTGTTGGACAATGCATCTGGATAGGTTGAGACCAGACCATCAACACCTGCTACACGACCTCGTTGAGTGCCGGGAGCCATCACCTCAACATAGCGGTTGCTGTAGATACTAAAGAATGCGAGCGATTTCGATTCGGCAACACTTGCACCAACTGAAATTAACCCTTCGTTACCAGCAGCATAGATAGCCGGGATAGCCGACAATGAGCTGCCGTCTAGAAGGCGCCTACCTGTCGTGTCATTACCTGCTGAAGTCACTATTGGAACTTTCGCATTCTGCAAAACATCTATGATGACATCTAGGTACCCTTGATCAAATGCGGCCCCATAGGTCTTGCTGCCGCTACTAATGTTGATAACATCAGCACCTCTTGCTGCAGCCCATCTTATGCCGTTTAAGACATCATTTGTTCTCATGAGATAGCGCTGGCTTTGCGAATCGTAAGAGTCGGCACTGATTGCCATGATTTGAGCGCGATAAGGCATTGTGCCTACTACCCCAATGCCATTGTTTGAAACAGCAGCTATAAGCCCAGCCACATGCGTTCCGTGGCCCCGAAGATCTACTGGGTTGTAATCTTGAATGGCGTCACCGTAGGTTTCAGCCCGAAACCCTTTGCGAACAGCCTGCTCGCCATCGAGTTGAAATGTCCAGATGTTATCAGCTAAATCATTGTGATCAACATCTACACCCGTGTCGACAACGGCTATGCGAACATCTCTGGCGCTCGAGTTTTTGTTTATGCCACGAGAGCCGTACAAGATTTCATAGCCCGCTGCTGCCTCAATGGCTTCGAGGTGTTTCATGTCACCTTTTAGAGAATCACTAAATTGAGCCTGAATAGATGCAGTTTCTTGAACTCTGTTGTGGGAAACCCCTTTTACACAATCATCGGCTTCTGCGAGCTGTGTTAAAGTTTGAACACTCATAGAGTCAGGTAGTGTGTAGCGATAAGCTTGTGCATCGATCCCTGAGATCGCCTTTTGACCATAGCTAACAGACTTCGAAAAGCTCTTATCGTCAGCTCTTTGCAAACAGCTGTTATAGATCAAGACCAGCAACTCCCGGTCTGAGGCGGCGGCCTTTTGTGATGCTCCGGCCTCTGATAGATTTACGTACACTTTTTGTTTTGCGAAGGGTGACATGCTAGCTTGAAGTTTGCCGCTCGCACCAAAAGTTGAGCTGCAGTACTTCTGGTTCAGATCCACTTCAGCAAAGCTTTCAGTCTCTGTGTTAGAAGACCCTGATTTCTTTTTGCTTGGAGCACTTTGTTGGCACGAATTGAAGACCATAGGCAGGCTTAAAAAGCACACAAAGGTCACAAGAATAGAGGTGTTCTTTGTAAAACTCATCACTCTCACCATGCCTCTATTGTATCAGAGTCCCATTTTGGCATGTTAAAACATGAGATGAGACGTCTCATTATGAGGCAATCTTTCTAGATTTCTGCTGGTTTAACACCTGATAATCAGCCTTCATTCTGATCTCGCCAACGGCTTCGATAAATATGGCCATCTCAAGTCTTTGTGTCAGAACTTCCCAGAAGTCATCAGCTGATATTTTGAAGAGTACTGATTCAGCTTCTGCCTCAACTGTGGCGGTTCTGGGTATATCGGCGATCACTCCAATTTCACCAAAGAAACCACCTTGAGGTATCGTGTTGATCCATTCATTGTTGATTAAGACCCTTACAGAACCCTTAATGAGCAAGTAAAAGTCGTTGCTGGCAGTCCCTTGTGCAAAAACGGTCTCGCCCTCCCGAACCTCCTCTAAAACACCTTTAGCCATCATAAAAGCGATCGAATCTTCTGAGAGCTCTGAAAAAATGGGGGCTGAGTGAAAGTACTGATTTAGCATTATGGCCGTACGAAACGAACTGAGCTGAATTTCGTAATGTGTCTCATCGATCATCTGAATGACTTCTCTGATCGGGATCTCGATCACTGTGCATAGCTCAGCTGCTACTGCTCGGGTCGTTCTCACGCCGTCTTTTAAAAATGCCTCTTCTCCAAAAATACTAACAGGAAGCAGTGGCCATTTTTTTACGCGTTGATCAGAGTCTGTGATTGCAGACTCCATATGAAGTTTGCCTGTTAACAAAACCAAAAGGTGATCAGCTTTTGCTCCTGGCTCGTAGGCGACTTGACCCTTTTGAAGTGAGAGAAACCGAGAGTTTTTAAGCAGTTCATGAAGCTCGTCTTCATTGAACCAGTTCAGAACAGGGAGAGACAACAACTCTTCATGGGTTTGCTTCTTGTCTATCATCGGTGTCCGCTGGTTGCGGGTTTTAGCAACGGCATTTGATAAAAACTCGGTGGTTTGTGCCCAGTATCTGTTCTTGATCGCGACAAGAGACAAATAGACCAAAAAGAGATTCCCAGAACTGAGTCCTGTGAAAATTAGCAAAGCCGCCAATTTGTCTAGTGGGGAGTCTGACTCGATAACATATTGCAAGTAGGGTATGTTCAAAGAAGTCAATTTGACCATAAACATGAGACTTATTAGGCCCCACACAATCATGTAGCTGTCGTAAAGCCATCTGAACCTTTGCCCAAGCTGAGAGTCGAGCTTCACAGCTTTGTGCGGCTGATACTGCAGGAGGTACCAAGGGTTTTTGGGGTCAGAGGTCTTGAGTGAGTTGAGCCAGTCTTTAAGCTCTCCCCAGCCAATCGGATTCATGTCATAACCCCACAAAAGTAGACCGGCTAAAATCGCATTGACCTTCATCGCCGGGTCTTCAAGCAGACTGCTGCAAAGAGACATTGTCCAAAGATGAGTTGAAATCACACCTAAAAAATAAAGTGTTCTAACAGAGGTCTGCTTAATCGTATTTGCCGATTCGTTGCTTATCGAAAAGCCAATAAACAGTGGCGTGAATCTCAACTTGAGTTCGAATGCCGAGTTCGTTGCCATGATGAGAAACACGGTTTTAACTGCAGTCTTTACAGTCATCATGAATGAGAACAGGCCAAAAAACAGCCCAAGGCCAAGCATGTAAGAGTTATTGACTCGAAATGTGCTTTCGAATTTAAAATCCATGACGGCATTCAAGCCCAAATACAAACCAATGCCCATAAAAATCAGCGCCACAAAAGGAAAGGCTTTGGCAGTGTTTAGGCGCAGGCAAATTTTTTCAAGCAAGGTGAAAGAAGAGGCTTCATTTATCGCCTCAAGAGCAGACTTAAAGGCTCCCTGTTGAACCAGAACTGAGTTGTCGATTTCAAGCTCTTTGCCGTTTTCAAAAAAGCCCCTCTTTTTTAGGGTCAAAATCAGTTCACATGTTTCTCGAAATCGCACGGTCTTTTGTTTTTTGTAGATCTTCTCGATGATATCGCGAACTGTATTGTTGCCGTTGCAGAGGGTGAGCACGTCTGCCATGTGAATGGGCACAGAAATCTGTCGAACAGGGTTTTTCAGCTCATAAATTAACTGATCGCTTTTGGGCTCTAGTTTTCCTTCTTTCAGTACCGGCTTAAAAGACTCAAGGGAGGTCGACATCAGGCACTCTCCCTTCTCTGCTCAGTCTGCATTAGTGCTGCAATCAGCAATTTTAGGTCTGCAGATGGCGCCGGTATGTTCGTCAAGAACACAGCAAATTTGCTGCGATCAGGACGAGACCAACTGTCTGGAAAGATCACTCCGTTCTCATCTGATGCCAGCTGAAACTCAGAGTTACACCAAGAACCTTCTACCCAAAGGTTTCGGTCTTTTTTGAATAGGAGTTTGTCTCCTAGACGATTTGCCCATAATTCTTTGCAATCGGTTTCTATACCACTGTTTAGAGTCAGAAATGATGGTGTCATCTTCATTCCACGAGAGGCCACTGAAATATCCTCAGACAAGCGCTGAGTTGCAGAGTCGTCAATTTTATTAAACTGAAAGTGAATCCTTTCAAAAGAGACGCCTATAAGCGTTGCCTGCACGACTTCATTTTCTTTTTCATCACTCCATTGCAATTCGAATTCATAACTCACGCCGACTTGCAGCTTCTCAGTCAGGCTATTGGAGGTTATGCAAAAACCACCTTCACTGATGTCTTTTGCCTTCACAGAGAAATCCTCAAAGCAAATCTGAGGCAAAATGTAAGGGGAGTGACAAGAGGGGTAGAGTGCACGGTAGTGCCGACGTCTCTCAAGGCCCATAGACGTGGCAAGCTCACCTAGTGATGGCTTGACTTTATTTGACTTGAATAAACCCAACAGTTTACTTAGCATTCAAAAAACGCTCCTCTACCATGCCTATATCGGCGTTTTGATTGGCGATATTTAGAATTCGCTACAAATGAAAGACGAGTTTTCATGAAACGAAAAAACCCTCTCTACATTGGTCTAGGCTTTATCTGCGTAGCCTTGGGAGTTATCGGGATATTTTTGCCGATTATGCCGACTGTCCCATTTTTACTCCTTGCAGCATGGTGTTTTGAGCGAGGCTCCGACAAGTTGCATAACTGGATCATTTCTCACCAGACTTTTGGGCCACCTATCCTGGCCTGGCAACAGCACGGAGTTATCAAAAAGAGATCGAAGGTGATTGCTGTATTTTTCATCACCTGTAGCTTCAGTTATGTCTTACTGTACAGACCGATCATGATACCGGTGAAGATTCTTCTTTTCATTATTGGAATCAGTGTGATTACGTTCATTACAACTAGGCCATCTCAGGTGCCTGATGGGGAGAGAAATGAGAATCAATAGTTCAACGACAGTGATTGTAACCGGTGGATCTAAAGGGATTGGTAAAGGTATTGCAAAAGCTTTTGCCGCCAAGGGCGCTCAGGTGCATACAGTGTCTCGGTCAAGACCTGAGGGCATCGATGATGAAATGTTAAATACTGGTGCTTCGTCTCATCGCTTTTGGCCTGTAGATCTAACGACCTATGAAGGTGCAAAAGGCTTCTTTGATGCTTTCTCTAGCGAAGTCGGCACTCCTGATGTTTTGATCAACAATGCCGGCCAACTTACCGGTGGGCTTCTTGAAGAGCAGCCTCCTGAGAAGATCTTCAGTATGTTACAAGTCAATTTGACCACACTGATCTTGCTTACTCGTTTTTTCTTACCCGCCATGCTTGAGCGCAGATCAGGCAAGATTGTGAACAATGCTAGCGTAAGCGGCAAGATGTTCTTCCCTTGTGCAAGTACTTACGCAGCTTCTAAAGCTGGAGTTGTTGGTTTCACGGAATCTCTAAAACAAGAGTTGCGTGATACTGGCGTGAGCACACTACTTCTCATCACCGCTGGTGTTAAAACCGAGATGTACGACGAGATACATGATTTGTACGGCGGCCATCTCGATTTAGATTTTTTAAAATCGATTCCTGTTGCTGAATGGTCTGAAAAGGTTCTTGAGGCTATCGAGAGCGACCAAGATACCTTATGGCCGCCCGGTTCAAGCCGTGTCGGAGTCAATCTCGCACACCATCTACCTGGAGTCTTTGAAGGCTTTATTTCAAAGAAGTTTCATCGCTAGTACAAAGCGAAACTCGTTACATGACTAGAGTTAGAAACCCGTTGGAGTGTTAGCTTAAATTTTGTACAGCTGAACAAACTCTAAATATGAAAAAAAGCAAAAAAACTCTACGGCGACCCATTTAGCAAAAATTCAGCCTCACCGATAAAACTAATATGGGTAAGACAGTTTTTATTTTTCTATTTGCCGGAAGTATAGGTTTTTCAGCAAGTGCTGAAGACAGCCTTTGTCACTCAGCCTACAAAAAGGCTGTTCAGCGATGTTCATCTTACGAGCACTCGATCGACAGCAGTCAGCTAAAGAATGTCGGTGATGCCACTAAAAAAAGAACCGCTGAGATGGAGAGTATGAAACTGTTCAGCATGGGCCGAGCCTGCGCGAAAGCGCAGAAGAGCTGTATTGCCACCTGTGATAAGCAACTTGAGTCAGATCTTCTAGGAGAAGACGTGGCGGACCTTATCGAATATACCAACGATTGTGCCCAAGGGTCAGTGGCTGTTCATCGCTCAAACCTGGCCAAACAGTATCTTGGCATGAAGAGATTGTCTGAGTCGACTCGAGACCCTGCCAGCTCTCGGTAACTTAGCGAAACTTATAAGCGGACCAGCAAAGCTGCTGGTCGTTGCAATGCAATGAAACCGAGTCTATTGTGTTTACAAGCACACAGTAGGAGCGACATCATTCATCATTTTCTACACGATCTTATGATATTTGCTGCGGCAGCCATTATTGCTGTGCCGATCTTTCGCAGGCTCGGCATAGGGGCCATTCTCGCTTATTTGTTTGCCGGTATCGTTATTGGCCCATCGGGTGCAGGCTTTATCGAGCAGCCTGAGACGGTTTTGCATTTTTCTGAGCTGGGTGTTGTTTTTCTTCTGTTTATCATCGGACTAGAGTTAGCGCCTCATAAGCTTTGGAGAATGCGCAAACTTATCTTTGGCCTTGGTCTGACTCAAATGCTTCTAACGGGCTCTTTATTTATGGGTCTCGCGATGCTCTACGGTTTTGATGCTGGCACTTCTAGTGTCATTGGCTTTGGCCTGGCTTTGTCATCTACAGCCTTTGGTGTGCAGATACTGGAAGAGAGCCATCAGCTTAATACTCTGCATGGCCAGACTTCATTTGGCATCTTGATGTTTCAAGATTTATCGGTGGTGCCGCTTTTGGCTTTGGTGACTTACCTAGCACCAGGCGAAACTGGAGCTAGCGAAGTCACCCTTTTGTCAGTGGTCAAAGCCATCGCTATTTTTGTCGGCATTATCTTGATATCGCGCTACGTGATGAGGCATCTGCTTCGCATGATTGCCTCGAGCCGAATTCAAGAGGTGTTCTTGTCAATGTCTCTCCTAATCGTAGTCGGTACGGGCTTGATCATGGAGTCGATTGGGTTTTCGCTCGGCATGGGAGCCTTCATGGCAGGAGTGCTACTTGCAGATTCAGAGTACCGGCATGAACTTGAGTCGAACCTGATGCCATTCAAGAACCTTTTGCTGGGCCTATTTTTTATCGCTGTTGGCATGTCGCTGAACTTAGGTACTGTTCTCTCGCAGCCTCACTGGGTATTGATTTTCACAGTGGGTTTGTTGGCCTCTAAATCGCTCTTGCTTTTCGCTACTACCACTCTTTTTAGGTGTGAAAACACTGCCAGATACCGAGTCTCTTCGACCTTGTTGCAGGGTGGGGAGTTTGCTTTTGTTTTGTTTGCTTTAGCCGGAGAAAAGAAGCTTTTTGACAGCCAGCTGGTCTCTTTCTTAGGTGCCAGCGTAACCCTCAGCATGGTTGCTACGCCCTTTATATTTAACTTCGTACAGAAGAAGGTCTCCGAGGGCTCTAACGAGCACGCCTCCTATGATGACATCGTGTCAGAAGATGCCGAGGTCATCGTGGCTGGCTTTGGTCGATTTGGCCAAATCGTAACACGTTTCTTGAAAGCTCAAGACATTCGCTTCACCATTCTTGAACACAGTGCTGAGCAGGTTGAAACCGCAAGACGGTTTGGCAACAAAGTCTACTACGGAGACGCCTCTAGAAAAGATATTCTTGAAGCTGCTGGCACAGGTAAAGCCAAAATGTTCGTCTTGGCGGTTGATGACGTGGAAAAAAGCATCGAAATTGCGAGCCTAGTTCGAGAGAGCTTCCCTGATGTTAAGATCTTTGCCCGGGTAAGGAACCGGCAGCACGCAATTGAATTGTTAAAAATGAGGATCGAAAACGTTCACCGCGAAACCTACCTCACCAGCCTTGAGGTCGCAAAAGAGGTCTTAATGGAGAAAGGTTTCGCCAGACAAGACATCAATATGAAACTCGCTGAGTTTCGAAATCGAGATGAAGACATTCTAAGAGAGCAAATGCAGTTTTCAGACAATGAAGACGAGTTCGTTCACTTCACCTCGCAGGCCAACCGCGAGTTGGAGCAAATTCTAAAACTCGAAACAGGCAGCGAAGGCTTGCCTGCGCCGATTGAAACCGAGACTACTGAAACAGCTGCTGACCTGTAGCTACTCTCAAGTCTTTCAAACTGTTGTAAGTGGTAGACTCTAGACCATCGAAAGGGACCACATGGTTCGGTCTGCCCTCGAAGCGGCCAGGCACAAAAAAGCCGCCGTATCTGTTTTGCAAGTTGTCCATGTTCACCAAATCATCTGTTGTTTTACAGGTGCAGTTGTCGAACACGTCTGGGTAGGCCTGTGGGCCACTAGAAGACTCACAAGGCCCTTCGGCTTCTATCTTAGCGGTGCAGGATGCGATTCTCTCTACCAGGCGTTCAGAGGCCAATGTGCAAATCTCAGAGACAACTCTCACTTCGGCTGTGTTGCCACCAGCTGAGCCCATCACGTCGTCATACTTCTGACCAGCTAGTGTGACTTCACATGTGTGTAGATTTTGCTCTGAATCGACTCGAGTCGTGAGATAGCGCACATAAAAGCGAGTCGCCCAATTTCGGAAACAGCCATGCAGTCTAGGCTCTGGCTCAAAGCTCATGTCTTTCCAGGGGACATAGCGCATAACTGTGATTTGCAGCAAGTTCTCAGGGCTCTCCCCAAGCTTATCTGCCAAAGTCGCACCTGCGCCGATGGTCTTTTGCTCAGTGCCGGTAGCCAAAGTCTGGTTCGAGCAAATCTGCTCAGTCAGTTCAAAAGCAGTTGCTGACACACAAGACATCAGAGCGACCGCGACTAGGCCCATGAAAATTGAATTTCGATCTGTTAAAAGCAAAACGCCCTCCCCATGTTTGGATCAGTCTGTGACCCTACGACAAAGGCCTGAGTCGTCCCAGGCCTTAAAAACCATTTTGAATTAGTTGCAGCAAATAACCGGCATCTTAAGCATTTTACAGCCTCGAGCCAGCTTACTTCTTATCGCAACTCATAAATAGCGGCTGCCTGCCAAGACCTGGTCTAGGAATCTCATCAGAGGGCACAAACCCCTCGTCTAGGCGACCAGATGGAGGAACTCTTCCTGATTCAACCCGTGTCAAACCAAAACGAATCAGTCTTTTGAGCGGAGCCGCGACGATCTCGAGTTCAGAGCGCTCGATATCAAGCGCCATCATCAATGGTGATTGATCGGCGTTTGGAACAACCACAATATTTTTATTTGCTGTTGGCCCGTCGATGTCTCGCAAAGCCAAGGCCTTTCGGATCTCATAAACGCCACGATTGTCTCGAAAACTCATGGCCAACATGAGGTCGACCTCAAGACTTAAACCCTCTGTTTCGATCGTAGCGGTAGTCACAAGATCACCCAGGTACTTGTCATCAGGGTAGTCCTGCATCACCACAGTCACCTGTACATCGCCACCACGATTTGAACAAAGGTAGGTGCTCGAAGGAACCGACTTCTTATTGCTATCCGTTTCTTTTTCTCCGCAACCCACAGAGGCGAAAATTACGACTAGCGCCAACATATACTTTAAAAACACTCTTAGACTTTCCATGATTGGTTTTCTAACTTCAATGTGAGAGAAGGCTCAACCTCAACAGCAAACCAAAGAAGAGTTTTTAAAGGTGTCAAATGGTTGAACGATTGCTACAATGATGAAATGGAAAGGATCGTCTTAAAGATTGGCACCGCTGTGCTCAATAGCTCGCTGGATCGAGCTGGCGGCGAATCAGCAAGCTCTCCCCAGCAATCAATTGACCAAATTGTAGAGAGCTCAGTGCCTTCATTAGATGACAATTTTCAGCAGCTCATCATCGTCAGCTCTGGTGCTGTTGGCTTAGGCGCCACAATTCTGGGGCTAGACCCGACATCTAGCAAAAGCCTTTCTGAGACGCAGATGTGCGCCTCTGTCGGGCAGACTCTGCTGATAGAATGCTACTCGAAGGCTCTTGCTAAGTACGGCTACGCCACCGCTCAAATTTTGCTGACCTCCGGAGATCTACAAAACCAGAGCAAGCGCGCAAACCTGATCTCTTGCCTTCAGCAAATGCAGCGACACAAGATTGTGCCAATCGTTAATGAAAATGACGTGATTTCAACTGAAGAGCTTAAGCCACTGCCTGGTAATGAGGTTAATTGGTTTGGCGATAACGACAAGCTCTCATGCCTATTGGCAATAGAGGTTTCAGCCCAAGTCTTAGTGATCTTAACCACCAGCAAGGGCATTTTCAAAACCAAGCCTCTGAGCGATAGCGAGACGCCCATTCCAATCGTTACAGATTTGGCCGAATTCGATCAAGTCAAAGTCTGGGAGGGGTCTTCGCAAGGTCGAGGAGGAATCTCGAGCAAGATCGAAGCGATAAAGCAAGCCGCTCAAAATGGCGTGCCGACCTGGACAACTGCCGGCTCTGATCACGGTGGCCTGAAGCACTTCTTTTCGAATTTGCCAGACAAGACCCTACCCAGCAGTGGAACCTTCGTGCTTGCAGGAGAGAACAAGTGGAAGAACAGTTAACACAGGTAAAAAAGGCTAGCCTTGAGTTGGCCACATTGAGTCTTCAGCAGCGCAATCAGGCCTTACAGAGTATTGCCAGCGAGCTTGAGGCTTCGAGGGTAGAGCTGATTGAGGCCAATCAACAAGACCTTGACGCTGGCAAGTCTTCGTTGTCGCAGGCTATGTACTCAAGGCTTGTTTTTGACGATTCAAAAATCGACAACTTGATTGCTGGTATTGCCGACATACGAGAGATGAAAGACCCGATCGGAGAGGTTACCCTTCAAAGAGAGCTAAAGCCTGGCCTCGAGCTCAAAAGAGTTTCTACGCCAATTGGCGTGATCGCTATTGTATTTGAAAGTCGCCCAGACGTTGCTGTGCAAATTGGATCACTTCTGCTTAAGAGTGGAAATGCTGGCGTTTTAAAGGGTGGCTCAGAGGCGCGCCACACCCTGCAGGCGATCGAAAGCGTTGTGGCCAGGGCGACTTCTCGCCACGACTTTGTGCCGGCAAATTGGTTGTCTTTCATTCAAACTCGTGAAGATGTCTCGGAGCTTTTGGCTTACGAAAAGTACATTGACCTGGTGATACCAAGAGGCTCCAATCAGCTCGTCCAATCAATTATGAGTCGAACCAAGATACCTGTACTCGGTCACGCCGATGGCATTTGCCACATTTACCTCGATGAAGACTACGATCAAAAAGAGGCGCTTGAAATTGTAAGCAACAGCAAGCTTCAAAGCCCAGGCACATGCAATGCACTCGAAACACTTTTAATTCACCAATTGCGTTTCGATGATTTCAAAAAGGCTCTAGCACAGCATTCTCCAGAGATTGAGCTGATCGAGAAACCAAAGAGTTGGTCTATAGAGTATGGCAGCGCTCAGCTTGCCATAAAGTCAGTAGAGAGCCTTAGCTCAGCCATCGATCATATCAACACTTACGGCTCTCACCACACCGATGCGATCTTAACTCAGAACAGCTCTCATCAAGAGCGGTTCTTGGCTGAGGTCGACTCTGGCAACGTGTTTGTAAACTGCTCTACTCGGCACTCTGACGGCTTTAGGTATGGGTTCGGGGCTGAGATAGGCATTAGCACCAGCAAGATACACGCAAGAGGCCCTGTGGGCCTTGAAGGTCTGGTTAGCTACAAGTATCAACTCAGGGGCAAGGCACACCTTGTTTAGCCAAACTCACCAGTAGCCATGCTAAGGAGTTCTAGTAGCTTTTCTTATACCCTAGCTGAGCTAAATTCGCCAAACCATAGAATTTATTCCAAAAAGCTGTCGCAACCAAAGCCATAACAGTTGCTCAAATGCCATACATTGACCGTTTTGATATAAAAAAAAGGGGGGGGTAATAGGAGAGAACCGAATGGGTACCGTGAACACAATTTACTCAAGCCTGCTACTCGCAATCATTGGTTTCTGTGCGCAAGCTGAATTTATCGAAGCCTCTGACCTTAATGGATATTTCACTTTTCAATCTGTATCTGGCACGAGCTTCATTGCACAGGTTCAGATTCACGAAGATGGTACCTACAGCTACCGCGAGCAGATGAGTGACCTACCGGCCACACCAGAGCCTGGCTGCTCGGGCACCTATGAAGTGATAGACAGCCAGTTTGAAGGTGAGTTGAACTGTTCGGTCATGTCTCCGGGCCTTCCTTTGTTTTCTCAGAAAATTAATTTTTCGGAGGTAAGACTGAATGATCTCGAGAGTAGGGGTGTCGTTCTTGAAGTCTACAGCTCTGCTTTTGAACTTGCTGGCCTACCTGCAACTCAAAAGTTTTTGGTCAAAAAGAGAACAGATTCTGTTTTTGCCGAGTCTAGCACTCGCTACGAGGGAAAAGTTCAGATCGGCGCAGACCTCTGCTCTTGAGGTTCGAAACACGTTCTCGATAGCTAGTGATGTAGCAAAACCACCCACAAGCTTTGATGCTGATGTGATTATAGAAGGCCCTGTGAGGTTCGAGCGTTTTTCAGGAAGACTATTTCTGCAAGATGGTCACACCCCGACGACTCAAACTTACGAGAGCCAATCTAGATTCTTTGGAATATCGGGGAGAGTTGAAGCCGCAGGCTTACTAATAAAATCGGTATCTCTAGACAGAGTCGATGATCTCGGGATGCCTGTACCTGGCTATGACTACACTTGCAATATCGAGTCTCAGATTCTTGACGACTAATTAAGCTCAAGGCATCAAAGTTATAGACATTTACAAAGAGGAGGGCCAGCTCACAGAGGTAAGCCCACCTCAGTTGTAGTTGTTTCTTTGCACTCTTCTATAGGGATTGATCCAGCCCACAAACGACGGGATTTGACGATTCTGCACCCACACTTTGCCTTCGCCTCTAAATTTACAAACCAGAGCTTCGCCTGACAGGAAGAACGACTTAAAGCCACCAATTCTGCCAATTTCGTACTCTAGACCTTCGGTAAACCCAACGATATGCCCATTATCGACAACGGTTTCACCTTTTACGTCAATCTCAAATATGCCGCCAAAACTATTGAACCAGAGGTCTCCAGTACCTGAGCACTTAATCAAAAAGAGACCCATACCTGAAAAGAAACCCTTCAGCATGCCGTCCCACTTGGTGAAAGACTCAACTGATCCAGAAGATGCAACATAACATGAGGCTTGTAGAAACACCGATTGATTATCTAAATAGGTGTGCTGAAGGTCGCCTGGTGGTCCAGGGGCAATTTCAATCTGCCCAGGGGCCCCCTTAGCAGTAAACTCATTGATAAAGAGACTCTCGCCCCTGAAAAACCTCTTGAAGCCGCCTTTGAATTTGGTCTTCATTTGTATATGTGTGTCCATGGTGGCCATGGCGCTCGCCTCAACCATGAGTGTTTCGTTGGCTGGTATCTGAATCCGAGCGTAGGCAAAGTCAGGCTTTCCTATAATCTCTTGCCGGTATCCTTTTGTTAAACTTGAAGACTGAGTCAGATCTACTTCATTCATTTTATTGCTTCCTTGGTCTGAGCATTGGCCCTAAGAGTTTTCCAAAAGCAGAAGAGTTGTGAGACTGGCACCAGATACGGCCGCGCCCCTTAAACCGGCAAACAAAACCCTCTCCACCTAAAAATGACTGAACCCAACTTCCACCAGCCTTGGTGATTTCAAAATTCAGAGTGTCTTCGTAAGCCACAATATGACCAGTGTCGACGACATAGCCGTCTTCGACCATGACGCTATAAATGGTTCCGTAGCTGCTCACAATCACAGGGCCAGTGCCCTTCATTTTGAGCCAAAATAAACCTTCTCCAGAAAACAAACTCTTCATCCCTTGCCAGCTCATATCCATTTCAATGTCTTCATCACTGGCAACGAAGCAACCTCCACTCACAACAATGCCTTGGTCGGGCTGAATGTTGATAACCTCCATATCGCCGGGGAGAGGGTGCGAAAACCAAATGCTGTCGTTTGACTCGCTAGATTGGTAGTGATTCAAAAAGAAAGACTCTCCCCCAATAAGCCTTTTCAGCCCCTTCATAATGCCGCCTTTGCCCTTTTGATGAGTGGTGGTGTTTATTGTCATCGTGCCAAACATTGCCACCATGCTGCCGCCCTCAGCGACACATTTCTCATTTTGACCGAGGGTCACTTTTGCAACGGTACTGGAAGGTCTGTTGAGCAACTCGATATCCATATCTTCCCCCCCTTAACCCGGCAACCTAGGATTCAGCCAGCCCACTAGCCCACCAAGACTTCGGGTCTGCAAAAGTATCTTGCCGTTGCCTTCAAGCCTGCCCACAAAACCTTCGCCGCTAGTTAAACTTGAAATAATGCCTCCAGATAGTTGCAATTTGTAATTGATGTCTGTTGGGTAGGCTACCAGATGACCTGAATCAACAATGAGTTCGCCATTGATTTGCTTTTCGAGCATGGTGCCGAAAACGCCAACCCAGACTTTGCCTTTGCCTGTGACCATAAGCCGAAAGAGACCTTCTCCAGCAATCAAAAAACGAAAACCTGCCCACCTGGTTATGAGTTTGACTCCAGGGGTGCAGCATAAAAATGAGCCTGGCTGCAAATAGAGGCTATCGCCGTTGAGCTCATGGCAGAAAACATCGCCAGGTGTTTCTTTTGAAACCACCATTGTCTGTGGAACGCTTGCTTTGTTTGTAAAGGTGTTGATGAAGAGGCTTTCTCCGCCAAAGATCTTTCTTACAAGAGCTGAGAACAAGCCGCCTTTCAAACTAGCCTTCAAATCGATACCTGCTTCTTGGCTTGCCATGGCGCCTGACTCAGTGACGATTTCTTCGCCGGGATCTAGTTTAACGGCTAGGTGAGTGAATGAGGTTTTACCCTTCTCCTGTATCTCCATCTTGCTCTTCCTTTAGCTGATTCTCAGGCTCTTCCGTTAAGCCTTTTGCATCTTTCAAAGCCTGCTTGAACGACTCGAGGTCAAATTCAACAGGCTTCAACTCATTCTTCAAATTCGATTCATACCTGTCAATTTCTGTCTTCAGGTAGTCTAGTCGGTCATCAGGCGCAGGATGAGTGCTCAAAAAACTGGTCTCACTCAAGGCTTTTAAGGCCTCTGGCTGATCTTCTAGCATCTCTGCCATTTCTTTTTTCACCTTTTTGAAGAACTCTGGAAGCCCCTTGGCGCTAATGCCTTTGCTGTAGAGATACTCAATGCCAACTAAGTCGGCTTCTTTTTCAGCATCACGTGAATACATATGACTCAACAAAAAATGAGAATTGTCGACAAGGATACCTGCCACGCCAGTCACATCTCCAAAAACGACCTGCAAAACAGTATAAGTTCCAACAGTTTGCATCAGCTGATTGAGAGAGTGCCTTTTCGTGACGTGAGCGAGCTCATGACCAGCGACGCCCAGTATCTCTTCAGGGGAGTCAACCGCCAGCAAGAAACCAGTGTTGAAGGCAACAAAGCCTCCCGGCAGGGCAAATGCATTCAACGAGTCGTCTCCATTAATGTAGATCTTCAAATCGTAGCCCTCTTCTTTGGCGACGTCGACCAGGGGCTGCAGCAAGACTTCTAACTTCTGCCTAGCTTTCTCATAGCGGCCACTCTCGGCACCGACAGCTTGATTGATAAGGGTTTTGCCAATGTAAACCTCGTACTCCTTTGGGAACTTCTCAACAGCCATCTCGACCAGTGGGCCCTTCAAAAAGTAGGCAGCCACCAACAAAACAACAACTGCCAATACTGCTGCAACTGCAATTGAGAAGCCGGTATCGAGTAAATTCTTTCGAGGCACCTTGAGTTGAGGAGCCTCAGCCCGAAGAGATTTTATCAGCTCATAATCTCTGACGTAGATCGTCCAGCCCGGTTTTGACGGGCTCGTTACCAAAAACAACTGATTATTCGAGCCACCTTTTTCAATATGCAATTGCTCAACTGGTATGGCCAGGTTAATCGATTGCTCAGTGTTTCGGATCGTAAGCAAACCAGACGACAGAGTTTCCTCTGCAGAAACGAGTTCTTTGTCCAAGGATTCATGATAGACGCGCACCATAAATCACACGCTATCATGAGACTTGTGTTTTCCAAAGCGCGATGACAGACTTGGGTCATGAACAATCTAAATAATGACCCCAGTAGCTTAAATTCTCAGCAACAACAAAACCCAGCAGCCACGGCGAACATTCTTTGGATGGCCTTCTTGTTTTCTGTTGGCACCTTTGTGGCCGTGCTCTTTCTTACGATTACAGAGCCTCAGCCTCTTAGTCTCGACCCAGAGGTGTTTATTTTTGGCTTCCTAGCGGCAACAAATGCAGCCCTTAGCTTTTTTCTGCCGAAGATGATGGGCCCTAAAAAAGAGCCTGGCAGTGTTGCTCCAAACGAAGGGTTCACTCATAAAGATTTTGTACCCTTTGTGATTCGCATGGCCTTGGCAGAGTCAGTGGGTGTTTTTGGAGTCGTACTCGGTATGCTCAAAGAGAACATCGAGGTTGCCGCGCCTTTTTTTGTGATCTCGTTTTTCTGCGTCCTGATGGGCAAACCAAAGTCATAGAGCATGAACTCTGTCTTCAAAATCTTGTTGTCGGCAATAAGCTGGCTCGCACTATTTACAGCACTAGCCTGTACTCAACCCAATCAAACAAGCAATTCTAAAAGCCAAACCGCAAACTCAAAAGTCGAAAGTTTTCGGCTCACCAGAGCGCAGAAGATGGCACTTTTTTCTATCGGAACAAACGCCTATCGCTCGATGCAGGTGTCGCAAAAGAGGTGGGGCGTTTACCCAAAGCGAGTGATCTTTGACAAAAAACCTAGCTCAGAATCGGGCTTAATGAACCTTATGTCTGAACCCAAGATTGAAGGGGAGAGCGTGCGAGTTGAAGTCTTAGAGTCTGGTGAGAGCGGCAAGCTTTTGCTGAGCTGGCGAGAGGCCAGAGTCGAAGTTCTACAATCTGGAGAGATCAAAATTGCTTCAGACAGCTCTCAAACTCATAAATAACAAGCACTTTAGTTGAAGACAAAAATTGACTCAATGAACAGAGAATGCTCATTCTCTTTTGGGTATGAGCCCGACAGCTATTCTGACTTACGAGGTCTTTGCCAGATGTACCTAAAATCACAGCTAAAAATCAACCAACATACAGTTGGAAGTCGAGTCGATTTGCGCCCCTTTCTTGCAACGCCTAGGACATGACCATTTCGCCAGCAAACTCTACAACGAAACCAGTCCTAGTAAAGGGTTTGGCGATATTTGCTGCCGCGATGATCGGATGGCTGCCAAATAGTTTATTCGCAGAAGATGACTGGGACCACCTAGGCTCGCCACTGCCCCAGCTCTGCTCAGCGACCTTGAATAGAGTATCAGCAGATCATGGCGGATTTGGAATCACCAACTTGCCAGAAGACTTTAAGGTTCCGAAGCGAAGTGATTACGCGCACGGCGGAGGCACCCAGTTCTCTTCTAGTATTAAAAACCAATGTCGCTTTGGGGGATGCTGGGCCTCTGCGGCCTTGCTAATACCTGAAAACGTTGCCCATCAAAAAGGTGTCGACCTTGAATTGTCGACAGAGTTCATGATCATCACAAATATGCTTCACCAAGTTAGGGCTGATGCAAAAACTTACATGAACAAAACCAACTCGAGAACCGGCAATCAGTACGAGGTGCGAACACGAGACAATCCGGCGCCTCAAGCTCCTAAAAAAGAATACCTAACAGAAGGCGCGGGTGTATCTGAGGCTATTGGAACCATGAAAAAGTTTGGCCTTATGCCGAAATCTGCCTGGACTCCAAAACGAGTTTTTGGTGCTAAGCCCTCACAAGACCAGCGCCTGCTAAGCTCTATAAGAGCCTTACAGAGAGAGGCTTACAGAAAG
The DNA here is from genome assembly GCA_013216195.1 of Bdellovibrionales bacterium. Taxonomy (GTDB): domain Bacteria; phylum Bdellovibrionota; class Bdellovibrionia; order Bdellovibrionales; family UBA1609; genus JABSOQ01. Next base: position 1,800 of record JABSOQ010000046.1, on the reverse strand, counting down.
CTCGACAGCTTGTTTGATAGCTACGAGGCCATTACGAGACTGTACGAGAGGCAAGTGGCACCAGTCAGTAGCCCTTACACCGCAGAAGCTCTAATTGGCCTACTGGGCCAGCTCGGTCTCGGTCACGATTTCGATCTAGACTACCCGGTGTTTCCACCATTCAATGAGCTGCCTGCGACTAAAGAGATTTTGCAATCCCTCGACTCTCAGGTGTGGACGGCGCTTGTGTCTTACGTTGGTGAGCCTCCCACTCAGTTTGAATGGCGGGGCGGCCTCGAAACACCTCAATCTTTCATAAAGTCTCAGCTGTTTAACGACTTCTACTTTAGAAGCCTACTCGAAAGGCCTGTGCCAAAGAAGTTTAATCGTTTTGATTTTGAGCTGATCAAAGAGCTTGTCGACAGCAAGGATCAGTTGATCGTTTCGATTTGGTCACCTCGGTTTCTGACTGATCACGATGAAGCTCTGTTTTCTGTCGGAGCTTTTAATCCTCACAATCTCATTTTTGCAGACTTAATGGAGATCAACAAAGTCGATGCCGAGCACAGCAGTCACGCTATCGCTATTGTCGACTACATAGTTGATGATGACGGCAACCCTGAGTGGATCCTTTTAAAAAACAGCTGGGGTGAAGAGAGCGGGGAGGCCGGCTATTATCATGTAGACTGGGAGTCTTTCGCTCAGATTGCCTTACGGCTGACCGTGCCTCAGCATTACGCTGCCAACTAGTCAAACGTCTGCCGGCAGGTAGACTAAAGCTTTCACAGACTTTTCGCATGTGAGAGCCTTATCTTATGAAGAAAGCTTTGGGCCTTTTGATTTTTGCGCTGGCATTTGGCTGGATTTTTTTCAGCGGAATCTCAACACTTTCTTCAACCTTCAAGCCTCTCAATCAGGGGGCGAGATTTGCAGTTGTTGAAGCGCCTTCGTTTATATTTTTTCTTTTGCCAGTGTTGTTCCTATTGATTGCAATAAGTCTGTTGCTGCGAGTGCCTCAAGACAATAAGGTCTATCAGATCATTTCAACACTTATGGGCGCCGGCACAGCCATCGTGTTTATCTTCCATCTTCTGGTTTACGACAAGGCCACTTAGGCCGGCAGCTGATTACACGGTTTGCAAAGAGTACTCAAAAAGTAGAAACCGATCTGTGATCGTGAGAATTGCAGTTGCAAAGTTGTCTGAAGACTGTGAGGTTTTTGAACGAGAGATAGCGAAACGACATAAAAAACCAGATCTCTCGAACCTATCGGCTCAGGAACGCCAATTGAAACTCAAGGAGTACAAAGAAAACAAAAAACAATTCGCGAGAAATGAAGTCGCACTTTGGATCTACACGGTCAACAGACTCAATCGAGAGACCGAGCTCGAAAAGACACACGAGCAGCACAGCAACTAAGCTCACTCACCTTCCTGATAAGTTATATTATGTTCCATTGATGGTTGGTATGTTATTGAAACCTGGCAATTTCAGTTATTTGAAGACGTTTTGTTAGGCATCCAATGAGGTCTAATACTCGATAGAAACCCATTTCTAGCTGGACCAAACTCCTGGTTTAATTCTAGTTCTGGACGGCACCTACATTTGGATTCGAAACTATTAATGTTAGCAATTCAAACTCACATTAGGATGTCAGACATGGGTTTAAAAGAACGCAGATCAATTCAAGAGTTTCAAGAGAATCAGCACGCACAGTTTCTGTCCGCACTCACCGAAGTTTGCGGGTTTGAGGTGCAGGTTGAAGTCGATTGGGATCAGTTAGCTATCGAAGGCCGCTCGCATGAATACAAGGGCTGGGAG
>JABSOQ010000045.1 GCA_013216195.1 Bdellovibrionales bacterium | reverse complement strand
AATTTTGCGAGTTCTATGACAAATCTTTTTTACGTGAATCTCTGGACCGGCTTAAAGGCCACTCTGATCCCTTGATTTTGACCGTAAACTCAATGCGTGCGCTTACTGAAAAGACTCTTGAAGAAAAAGGTCTTCCGGCTGAGCAAGCTATTTATGAGCCGATGGGCCGCAACACGGCCCCGGCTGTGGCTTTGCTCTGTCACATTCTGCAGACTCGCGGAAAAGAGAATGAGGTCGCTGGCGTGTTTCCGGCTGACCACTTGATCACCAATCAAGAGGCCTTCTTGTCAGCGGTCAAGTTGGCCGAGCAAGTGGCCATGCAGAATGAAATTGTGACCCTGGGCATTCACCCCAAGTACCCCGCAACCGGCTACGGTTATATCGAAGTCACCGAAGACACTGTTGGAGAGCAAGATGGCCTAAAGGCTGTCAAAGTCGAAGGGTTTCGTGAGAAGCCAGACGCCGATACGGCGACTGAGTTTTTGAAGGCAGGTAATTATTTTTGGAATGCTGGCATGTTTTTGTTCAAGGTTTCTCACATGATTGACCTGTTCAAAGAATTCCAGCCAGAAATGTGGGAGCGAGTTAGCAAAATCAAGCCTGACTTAAGTGACGCAAAATACGTTTACGCCAATCTAGAGGCAATTAGTCTTGATTATGCCATCATGGAGAAAGTCAAAAGCCAGGTTTGCATACCATGCGACATGGGTTGGTCTGATGTGGGCTCTTGGGACGAACTGGCCCGTCTCGGAGAAGAGTACCCAGCGCTTAAGAACATGGGGGCGGCTCAAGTTTTCAACGTCGATTCTAACAACAACTACATCTTTTCGATTCGCAGCAAAGTCATTGGCTTGGTCGGCATTAGTGATAAGATCGTAGTCGACACGCCAGATGCATTACTCGTCGCCGACAAAGGCGAATCTCAAAAGGTGAAAGAGTTATTGCAGCAAATCAAAGATCAAGGGCTTCCAGAAGCTACTGAGCACCCTTTCGAGACCAGGCCTTGGGGCAAATACGAGGTTCTGTGTGACCGCAACGATTTCAAGTCGAAAGTCATCACTGTTCACCCTGGGCATCAACTGAGCTATCAGAGTCATCAGAAGCGCTCAGAGCATTGGGTTGTGGTCTCAGGAGAAGCTGAGGTGGTGTTGGATGATAAGGTTCACAAGCTGTCATCTGGTGAGGCCATTTTTATTCCTCAGGGATCAAAGCACCGTATGCGTAACCCGGGTTCGACGCCTTTGATTTTCACTGAGACTCAAACTGGTAGCTACTTTGGTGAAGATGATATCGTTCGCTATAAAGACGACTATAGCCGCGTGTAGAGTTGATTTGAGGCTATTCTCAGTGTTATTTTCAACTATTACGCAAACTGCCAAGAGATAAGGTCTCTCGCGGCGGCAAGTTGCCATTTTCAAAAGGCTAGCCATTGAAAGATTTTAAAGAGTTTTTGCTGACCGAGACCACGCCACATGTGTTTGACGGCAGCATGGCCACTTCATTGTACAATAAAGGTTTTTACATCAATCGCTCTTTTGAAGAGCTGAGTGTCACCTCTGCCGAGGCAGTCAAAGAAGTGACCCAGGGCTTTAAAAAGGCTGGCTCAATGGTTCTTCGTACCAACACTTTTGGTGCCTCGGTTCCGAAACTAACTGAGCACAACATTCAAGATCGACTCGCTGAGATCGTTCAAGCCTCGGTCAAAATTACGAAAGAAGTGGCTGATGATGAGGCCTATGTCGTAGGGAGCATTGGCCCTCTTGGCCTTGTGCTTGAGCCTTTAGGGCCAACGAGTATTGAAGAAGCAGAAGATCACTACGCCCAGATGGTTGTAGCTATGGAAGAAGCTGCCGTAGATGGCTACTCGCTTGAGAGCTTTCATGACCTAACAGAGCTCGAGGCAGCTATCAAAGCCGTGCGCGGCCATAGCGCTAGGCCGATACTGGCCTACATCGGAATTCAAGAGAACAAAAAAACGACTTATGGGCACACCCTCACAGAGTTTGTGAAGTTGGCTGAGAAATACGACGTTGAGGTGATCGGCCTGTGTGGTGATGTTGGGCCTAGTGGAACCCTGACTGCGCTTGAAATGCTACGGCCGCTCACAGAGAAGCCGATTGCGCTTTTGCCTAACGCTGGCCTACCTCGTTATGTGAATGACCAGTACATTTACTTATGCAACCCAGACTACATGGGTAAGTTTGCCAAGCGTTTCGTGCAAGCTGGTGCAAACTTTGTTGGTGGTCATTCGGGTGTTTATGAAGAGCACGTCAAAGCCATTTCGAATGCCTTGCGAATGACGGCTGGTTTGAAGTCGGCAGAAAGCAAGTCTTCTCTCGACATCCAGCTTGAGAAAGTGCTTCCCCCAGCTACTGATGCGCCTGTGGAAGTTGTAGAGACCAAAGATCGCAGTAAGTTGGGCGCTCGATTGGCGGCAGGGGAGAGGGTCTTCAGTATTGAGATCAACTCACCACGCGGGATCGATTTCTCAAAGTTCTTGAAGCACTGCCAGGCTCTTCAAGATGGTGGAGTCGAGTTCGTTAATATTCCTGACGGAGCTAGAGCGATGGCACGCATGAGTTCGACTCAGCTATCGGCATATGTGAGCCGCGAATTCGAACTCGAGCCGATACCACACTTTACGACTCGTGACCGCAACCTTCTTGGCTTGCAGAGTGACCTTCTCGGGGCTCATGTGAATGGCGTACGAAACGTGCTTGCGGTCACAGGTGACCCACCGAAACTAGGTAATTGCCCTGGAGCATCTGGTGTCTACGATGTGGATGCGATTGGCTTGACTCACATTGTGCAACGAATGAATCAAGGTCTCGATGTTGGTGGTTCCAGTTTTGGTGAGCCGACTCAGTTTTTGATAGGTGTTGCCTTGAATCCGACGTCTTCTAACCCAGAGCTTGAAACCAGTCGATTTAAATACAAAGCTGAGGCCGGGGCTAATTTTGCGATTAGTCAGCCCATTTACGATGTCGATGCCTACAAACGATTTTTCGACAACATGGGTGAGATACCAGATGTTCCCATTATTATGGGTATCTGGCCTCTTGTGTCGCTAAGAAATGCTGAATTTTTGAAGAACGAAGTGCCAGGAGTATCCGTTCCAGATTGGGTGATAGCCGAAATGGAAAAAGCGGGAGATGACAAAAAAGAGTCTCTGAAAAGAGGGCTCGAAATTTCAATTCGAACTATGGAAGCAGCCCAAGACCTTGTGTCTGGCTTTCAAGTGAGTGCTCCGTTTAATCGTGTCTCTATAGCCTTGGAGGCTATTCATGCTCTTGGAAAGTAATCTACAAAACCCCAAATCTGATAGCTACCGAGCTCTTGAGAAAATCAGCAATGAGCGAATTCTGTTCATGGATGGAGCAATGGGCACCATGATTCAGAGGTACAAACTCGAAGAGGCTGATTTCAGAGGAGATCTTTTTCAAGACACAAAAGTTGACCTCAAGGGAAACAACGACTTGTTGTCACTAACGCGGCCAGAAATCATCCTTGAGATTCACAAGCAGTACTTGGCAGCTGGTGCCGACATTATTGAAACCAATACCTTTTCAGGAACAAGCATCGCTCAGGCCGATTACGGTTTGCAAGATCAAGCCTACGCGATCAACAAGTCATCGGCTCAGTTGGCCAAGCAAGCTTGCGATGAGTACGAGCAAGAAACAGGAAAACGTTGCTTTGTAGCTGGGGCGCTCGGGCCAACCAACAAAACAGCATCAATTTCACCAGACGTGAACAATCCGGCTCTTCGGGGTGTCACTTTTGACGAGTTAGTTGCAGCCTACTACGAGCAAATTACAGGTTTAGTTGATGGCGGTGTTGATGCTTTGTTGCCAGAAACGACGTTTGACACCTTGAATGTGAAAGCGGCACTTTTTGCAATTGAGAAGTACTATCTCGACAATCCAGATCAGCCACGGTTACCAACCATGATTTCGGTTACCATTACAGACAACTCAGGAAGAACTCTCTCAGGCCAAACAGTTGAGGCTTTTTGGTACTCTGTTAGGCATGCAAGGCCTTTTAGTGTTGGTATCAACTGTGCCCTAGGCGCTAGCGAGATGAGGCCTTACATTGAGCGACTTTCACAAGTGGCCGATGTTCGAATTAGTTGTTACCCGAATGCAGGCTTACCTAACCCTCTCAGCGACACTGGTTATGATGAGACGCCTGAGATTACTTCGAACTTGCTGGTTGAGTTCGCGGAAGCAGGGTTTTTGAATGCAGTGGGTGGCTGCTGTGGAACCACTCCTGGCCACATCAAGGCCATTCACGATACCCTCAAAACTATCGAGCCAAGGAATATTCCTGAAGTCACTTCTAGTTTGAAACTCTCAGGTCTCGAGCCTTTAACGGTCGAGAATGAAGGTGTCGGCTCAAACTTTTTAATTGTAGGTGAGAGGACCAATGTCACCGGCTCACCTAAATTTGCTCGTTTGATCAAAGAAGACAATTTTGATGAAGCGCTTTCGGTGGCCAGGCAGCAGGTTGAAAACGGTGCCAATATTTTAGATGTGAACTTTGATGAGGGCTTGCTAGATTCAGAGGCCTGTATGGTGAGGTTTTTAAACTTCTGTATGTCTGAGCCAGATATTTCGAGAGTCCCTATTATGATCGACAGCTCAAAATGGTCAGTTATTGAAGCTGGTTTGAAGTGCGTTCAGGGCAAAGCTATTGTGAACTCTATTTCTTTGAAAGAGGGCGAAGACGTCTTTAGAGAGCATGCGGCAAAGGCTATGAGTTACGGTGCCGCAGTGGTGGTGATGGCATTTGATGAAAAGGGTCAGGCCGCAACGAAGGAAGACAAGGTCAGTATATGTCAGCGAGCCTACAAGATTCTCACGGAAGAAGTGGGAATGGAGCCAGAAGACATTATTTTTGATCCCAATATTTTGACTGTTGCTACGGGCATCGAAGAGCACAATGACTACGCGGTGAACTTTATCGAAGCCATTCGTGAAATCAAAAAGACCTGCCCGGGAGCAAGAACCAGCGGGGGTGTAAGTAACATTTCATTCTCTCTGAGGGGCAACAACCCCGTGCGCGAGGCGATGCACTCCTCATTTTTGTACCACGCGATTCAGGCCGGCCTTGATATGGCCATTGTCAATGCAGGAATGGTCGAGGTCTATGAAGAGATTGAGCCAAAGCTGCTAGAAAAAGTTGAAAACGTACTTTTTAACAAGCACGCCGATTCGACAGATGAGCTGATTACCTTTGCTGAAACCATTAAGGGTGGTGACAAGAAAAAGGCTTCTGACAAGAATGAGTGGCGTAAACTGCCTCTGCAAGAGCGAGTTACCCATGCCTTGGTGACGGGTATTGCTGACTTTATCGAAGAAGACACTGAAGAGGCTCGGAGTGAGCTGGGAGTGCCTCTTAAAGTGATTGAAGGGCCTTTGATGACGGGTATGAAAGTCGTCGGCGACCTTTTTGGCGAAGGTAAAATGTTTTTGCCACAGGTTGTGAAGTCGGCGCGAGTAATGAAGCGTGCGGTAGCCTATCTCGAGCCTTACATGGAAGAAGAGAAAAAGAAGATGGGCGCAGTTAACAAGAAGGGTGTCTTCTTGATCGCGACTGTCAAAGGCGACGTTCACGATATCGGTAAGAATATTGTTTCTGTCGTTATGGCCTGCAACGGGTACGAAGTTGTCGACATGGGTGTCATGGTGCCTTGTGAAGACATATTGAAAAAGGCCAAAGAGCTCGATGCCGATGTTATTGGTATGAGTGGGCTAATTACCCCATCGCTCGATGAGATGATTCACAACATGAAGGAGATGCAGCGTCAGGGTTTCGAAACACCGGTTTTAGTGGGCGGAGCGACGACGAGTCAGGCTCATACGGCCATCAAAATTATGGAGCACTATGAACAGCCTGTAGTTCATGTTGGCGATGCCTCCTTGGTTGTTGGCGTTTGTAACAACCTGTTGAGTGAAGAAAAGAGTGAAGCCTTTCGAAAGCAGATCTCTGAAAAGTATAGCAAGCTCAAACAAAGTTGGGAGAGCAAAGATCATGCGGAAACTGAGCAGCTGAGTTTCGCTGACGCCAAAAAGTTGCCCGCGATCGAAAAGTGGCAAAAACAAGATATCGCAGCTGCAAAAACCTATGGCCTTCAGGTGGATGCCGAAATCGATTTGGCAGAGGTTGCGAAGTTTATCGATTGGTCGCCTCTGTTTTGGACTTGGGATCTAAAAGGGGTTTATCCGAAAATCTTAACCCATGAGAAGTATGGTGAGCAGGCACAACAGATCTATGATGATGCCCAGGTCTTGCTAAAGAAAATCGTAGATGAAAAGCTGTTTACTGCTAAGGCGGCCTTCGGCGTTTGGCCTGCTGCAAGTGAGGGTGAGACGGTGCACGTGTTCTCAGATCATGAGCAAGCGAGCCCACTTGTCAGTTTTGAGTTTTTGAGGCAGCAGAAGGCGAAGCTTAAAGCTGGAGCGGTCTACTCTTGTTTGGCTGATTTCGTGGCTCCAGTGTCTGCGAACATGAAAGACTCTCTAGGGGCCTTTGTCGTCACAATGGGCGAGCGAGTTGATGAATTGGCTAAGCAATACGAAGAGGCTGGTGATGATTACAATAGCATTATGGTGAAGGCTATTGGCGACCGAATGGCCGAGGCTTTAGCTGAGATGACTCATCAGAGGGTGAGGGCAAATTGGGGCTTCGGTGAGGGTGAAGACCTTTCCATAACAGAGCTGATCGATGAGAAATATAGAGGCATTCGCCCAGCAGCGGGTTATCCGGCTTGCCCAGATCACACTGAAAAGCTAAAGATTTGGGAGCTACTTGATGCCGAAGACAAAACTGGTGCTGCTTTGACAGAGACATTTGCGATGACTCCGGCAAGCACCGTAAGTGGTTTGTATTTTGCTCACCCTGACTCGAAATACTTCAACGTAGGGCCTATCGGCATGGATCAAGCTGAAGACTACGCTGCCCGAAAGGGTTGGAGTGCTGCGCAGATGAAGAAGTGGTTATCGCCAGTTCTTAGGTAGCCTAATGAACCGACTAGGGGATCTAAATTGAGTTATTCGAACTCTTTATCGTCGCAAAAAGTACTGGTCACAGGCGGTGCAGGCTTTATAGGCTCGCACCTTTGTGAAACCCTTGTTGAGCAAGGGCACGATGTCATATGTGTCGACAATTTTTTTACGGGTCGAAAACAAAACATCACGCACTTACTAGAAGACAATATGTTTGAATTGCTGAGGCATGATGTGACCTTTCCGCTTCACCTTGAAGTTGATCAGGTCTACAACTTGGCTTGCCCAGCCTCTCCCATTCATTATCAGCTAGATCCTGTGCAAACTACCAAGACTTCAGTTCATGGTGCGATAAATGTGCTCGACTTGGCTAAGCGTGCAAGCGCTAAGATTTTTCAAGCCTCAACTAGTGAAGTCTATGGCGACCCCGAAGTGCATCCTCAGCCAGAGACCTACCGTGGAAACGTGAACCCTATTGGCCGCAGAGCTTGTTATAACGAAGGCAAAAGGTGCGCTGAGACTTTATTTTTCGATTACCATGTGCAGTACGGTTTAGAGATCAAAGTTGCGAGAATATTCAATACCTATGGCCCTAATATGTTGCCTGATGATGGTAGAGTGGTCTCAAATTTTATCGTTCAGGCACTAAAGAACGAGCCTTTGTCAATTTTTGGAGATGGCACCCAAACCAGGAGCTTTTGTTACGTCGATGATATGGTCAAGGGAATCATACGCACTATGGAGTCGGGCGAAGAGTTTATTGGGCCAGTTAACCTTGGCAACCCAGATGAGATTTCAATGCTTCAGTTGGCAGAGACTATTAAAAGCTTGATTGGCTCGAAGAGTGAGCTGGCTTTTCATGATCTTCCAAGTGATGATCCGCATCGCAGGTGCCCTGATATTGGTCTGGCTGAAAAATCACTGGGCTGGCGACCAGAAACCAGTCTTGAGACCGGTCTTAAGTTGACCATAGAGTACTTTGATCAATTACTCTCTAATAAAGGGAGCCAGAGTTCGTAATGATTGAAATCGATCAAATTGCTGAAGACAAATCAAAAGAAACAGGTCACCCCATGGAGGAGTGGGAACAGACTTTGACCGATTGCTCAGAGTCATTGGCTATCGGGGGGCTTACCGATGGTGAGTATTTGCAGCTTGCGAAAGCTTGTACGTCTCCAGAGGCCTACCGTATGTGCACGGTTCTCTTTGATTTTCACGCCGATCTGAACCCTGATGCCAAATCAGGTTATGATATTGTTGTGGACCACACTGACCAGTCGAGCTTTGGCTTGTCGGCCTGGGTAGATGGCCTGCTGTGGGTTTATCGTTGGGTGAATCATCATGCTATAAAGCCAGATCTGATGAAGATGATTGGCTATGTTCAGTGCTGCTCAATGAGTTTAGAGGGTTCAGCACAGGGAGACCTAGCACAGACGACAAAAGACATGCTCGAATCCGAAGGTTACGAAGGGTGAAAAAGAAAAGGCGCCCCCCGGTCGCCTTTTTGATCCAAGATTGCCCTTTTGCTTTTCAACCCCTAGCCTTAGCTTTTTGAATTGCAAAGAGATGAAGTCAGCTATGCTGCCTCAAACTTAATCCAGACCATTTTCAATCAATTGGCAAACAGCATCGACGGTCGTTTGGTTGTTGATGACTCTTAGGCCGTAATACTCACCACGCCACTGGTTTTGAGGCTTATTCGAGTACCTCTCATAACAATCGACAATGCTTCTCTCTGGCGAACTGAAGATGTTGTGGCAAACACCTGGCACATCAATTCTCTCAGCTGCAACCTCGCCCTTATAAAACTCCATGCCGGCTGAATCGGGCTCTCTTCTTAGGTGATCCAAATAACAATTACGAATTCGAGCTTCAACAGAGATACTTAGATTCGTTACGACTTGATTCAGACTTAGGCCACTAAACTTCATTGCGTAAAAATAAAACTCTAGGCCGTTCACGTCTGCAGCTCTACCCAAATGATCTTGGTAAGCCTGTTGAACAGCATCATAATTGTTACCAGCCCAGCTTTGGTAGAAACTAGAATGTTGGGTGGCTAGAGCATCACACTGCTCATCAGTGTAGCTATTTCGAAAGTTGCTTGAGTAGTTCGAGTCGTCACTGATGTGAATGTATTGGGTGCTATAGGAAGGCTCTCCTGACTCAGAACAAGCAAAGCTTTGCTGAAAGCAATAGGCGCCACTACGGCCAAAGTTGCCCTCACGGTAGTTTGTTACACTTAAATTCTGATAGAAGAATGCTCGTGTGTACGACTGCCCAGGCACGACTCTTACTGTGTCTGAGTCTGAACCAAAAGAACACATTGAAGTGGGGCCAGGGTCTCCTCCGCCAGGGTCACCACCACCAGTGTCATCTCCACTTGGGTTGCCAGGCTCACAAGTCTGTCTAAGGCAGCCATCAGAGTCGTAACTCGGGGTAGCGACCAAAGGAGGTGAGCAGGTCAGTGGGCCCATTGGTCCGCACTGATCACCGTTGTTGCTCTTGTCTCGGCAAAGCGCAAAGGCACAATCATTGTTATTGTAAACTATCGAAAGCTCTTCGTCCGCAGCACAGACCGGCACATTGAGGTCTGGGCAGATGTTGCTAGATGAGGATGTGTTTGAGCTACTCTGTTTTGACGTTTGGTCTTCTTCTGCGAAATTGTTGTCTCGCGCACAGTTTTGAAAGGCGATAACTATGAGACTCAGCATTGCGAATTGAATGCATCTTTTTATCACGAATCCTCCCCAGGACTTGTAGCGAACAAAAAACCTAGCCGTAGCAGGTAGAGAATAGCGCAATTCGTTACAGATGCTGTCAACAGATTGCACATCGTCTCAACTTGAATCAAAAGGCGTTTCAATCTGATACAAACTGACTGGTTTTCGTCTACCTTTTTCACAGTTTGCTGTCTGAACTCTAGTCAATAGAACTTGCCTCTTCGCTCACGAGCTGGCAATTTTAGTGCTATGCCGAATAATCCTCACCAGCCAGGTTGCCCATGGCATCTCCATGCCGAAGTCTTTGGTGCCCCAGATATCAAATACTGTGAGGAAACGCTTTGTCAGTTGATCTCAGAGCCAGCTTTGACTTGGACCAATCTGCCGATAATGGTGGCGGGGTTGTGGGCGGTGCTCTACAGCAAAAGATCTCAGAACCCATGGCTGAAATCGTTAGGCTTGTCTGTGATTGCAATGGGGCTGCTATCTTTTATCTATCACCTTTCAAACAACTTTTTGACTCAAGTTATTGACTACCTCGGGATGTACTTTTTTGTCGCGCTGGTGGTTTTGCTTGGTTTTCTCAAAATTGAGAAAATATCAACTAAGACGGTTGTATCAGCCTATCTTTTGGGGCTGATAGCTTTTACTGTTGCCACAGTCGGCTTTCATTTTTTAGGTATACCAAAGCAGCTAATCGTATTGGCAGGGGGCCTTCCGATATATCTCGAATACGCGAGTTACAAGAAGGGGTCAGGGCTTGTGCGCTGGCTGGTTTTCAGTTTGGTGTTTTTTGTGCTAGCACTGACGAGTCAGATTTTAGATGTGAATAGAGTATTTTGCGATCCGCAGAATCATTACTTTCAAATGCATATGTTTTGGCATTTGTTTAATGCTGTAGCGATTGGTTTTTATTTGTTTTATTGCTCGAAGTTGAGCGCAGATGATTATAGGGGAGCGAGTTATGAAGAGCTCTAAGATTCTTATTTTGGCTGCAGGCTTGGTCTGCAGTGTTGCCATAGTTTGGGGTTGCACTTCTACGAGTAAGCCAAACAAGAACAAAACTGGTGGGTCAAAGCAGACGCAAGCTTACAAAGGGCTAGAGTACAGCAACAGTTGGTCTTCGTCGGGTGACTCGGTTGTCTTTATGACCTTCAATGTTGAGAACCTATTTGATGTTCAAGATGAGCCAGGTAAGAACGATGCGACTTTTTTGCCATTAAAACTCAAGCAAACCGCCAAGCACAAAAAAACTTGCAGCAAGATAAAGAACAAAAGGTGGCGTGATCAGTGTTTAAACTGGGATTGGAGTCAGAAGGTTTTTGATTTCAAGCGAAAAGCATTGTCGAAGAGCATACTTCAGGCCAATGCTGGCAAAGGGCCAGACATTCTGGTTTTGCAAGAAGTTGAAAATATACGTGCTCTCAATGCCTTGAACGAGACCGATTTGAATTACCCGACCGTGGTTCTTATTGAAGGTCACGACAAGAGAGGTATTGATGTCGCTCTTTTGTCGAGATTCCCACAAAGAGGAGAGGCCAAGTTGCATAAGATTCCTTTTGAGGGTTTTGGCAAAAAGCGAGTTGGCGATACTCGGGGCGTTTTACAAGTTGACTTGAAGCTGCCGGGTGGAGAGATCGTGACTGTTTTGGGTGTGCATTTTCCAGCACCCTTTCACCCAGCTAAAATGAGGCAGCAAGCTTACAAAAAGTTGAATGAAATCAAGAAGGCTCTACCCAAGCAGAGATTGGTGTTAGCAGCTGGCGATTTCAATGTGCCCAAGCGAGAAGACAAAAAAATGAACCTTGTGTTGAAGGCTGCTGGCGACGATTGGGTGATTGGTCACAAGGTAGCTTGCGCCACTTGTCCTGGCTCGACCTACTATCCACCTAAAGATAGCTGGTCTTTTCTAGATATGATTCTTTGGTCAGCGGGTGAGGGCTCGAGTTGGTCTGTTTTGCCTGAGTCGATGAGGATTTTGAATCAGGGGCCAGGTCAGGTTGCTGATTCAGGGGCACCTGCTCGATTTGAAATTGAAGGGCCTTCAGGGGTTTCGGATCATTGGCCGCTAGCTATCGATTTGAAGAGAAAGCCTGAGGCCACACAGTAGCTAAACTTGTGGGCCTCGAGGTTATCAGAGGCAAAACTATTTGTTCTTTCGGTTTGCTTTTCTTTGCTCTCGCATAGCTTTACGCTCAGCACGCATCTCTTTACCGGCCTCTTTGTGGGCTTTCATAGCTTCTCGGTGTTTGGTCCTACAAGCTTTGAGGGCGGGTTTGTCAGCAGCACCTGACACGCAAGATTTCATCTCAGTAAGGTTATTCTTTCGCTCTTCAACGTGAGCCATTCTCTTATCGATACCTTCGAGCATCATGGTTTTGGCCTCTTCGAACTTCTTACCTTTCATGTCATCTGCTTCGTGATAATCAGCAAAGACCTGAAGTGAAAAAGCAAATAGTAGTGCTGCAATTGAAAATGTAAGCTTCATTTGTGTTTCTCCTTAATTAGTAAGCAAACACTATCTTGGGCTCGAGTCTGGGTTTTGACTATTGCATTCTGTTGCGGTCTCGCCATTGGTCTAGAGCCAAGGGCTCAAAAGGTGCCTTAAAATCCTGATTTTAATCAGAAAAATGTGTGCAAATTGACCTGAGAGTGATCCTCTCTGACACTGTATGTAACCAGAATGGGTTGAGTCGTTGGCTAGCGCAAAAGGGTTAGCTTGCTAATTTTCTTAACCAGAATCCGACAACGAGGAGAAAGCAATGAGAATTTTGGTGACAGCTGCGGCTGCAGTGATGGGATTTGGGTTGATGAGTAACCCAGCGATGGCAGATGACTTCATTAAAATCATGAAGGTTAAAGGTCGCAAAGCAATCGTGAAGCTTCCAAATGCAAACTTTGAAAAGGGCGATGAAGTCAAAATCGACAGCGGTGGGTTTTCTAGTGGCAGCCAGATGAATGGTAGAAGAATGTATAGAGCTGATTTTGACGCCACTCTTGGTCAGCAAACAGTAGAAACCGTTCCTGACGGTGGCGAGTCAAGTACGACAAGTGCAACAGGCCTTGATGCTACTTTGACTTTCGGTTGGAACCAAAAGCAGTACGAGTATGGACCAATCGTTAGTTTGGAGTACGCAAGTGCATCTAGCGACGCTGCAACTTCAACGACCACAGGTTTTGGTGTTGGTGGCTTCTTTGAATACAACTTTGCCATGAACCAACAGGGTGTAGAGATGGTGCCTTATGTTGGTGGTCAGCTGTTATACAATAGCAGTAATTCAACAACTGAGCCCGATGGTGGTGAGGCGGTTGAGAGCTCATCGTCGGGGTTAACTTTCGGTATCGAAGGTGGAGTTAAATACTTTCCGTTCAATGATCACTTCGCAATCAATGCAGGTGTTCGCTTTCGTAACACCGGTCTGACTGATCAAGACTCAAACCAGACAAACACAACTGAAATCGGTGGGTTCGCTGGGGTGGCTGCTTACTTCTAAGTCGGAGAAGGAAAGTGAAGATGAGAGCATTAATCAAGTCTCTAGCATACAAGTTATCTTTGATTTCATTGGCCACCCTGGGTGGCTTTGCTCCAGCTAAAGAGAGCACGATGAAGATATTGAAGGTTAAGGGCCAAAAGGCTGTCGTTGTGCTGCCTGAAGGCGATTTTGAAAAAGGCGATGATGTTCGCATCTTCACTGGCTTTTACACCCAATCGAGCGCCGACAACGGCATTCGTAAATATAGGATGGGCTTTGATGCTTCTGTTGGCCAATCTACAATTGAAATCGTGCCTGACGGTGGTGATGCCGTTGAGACAACGGGCACTTCTTTTGCGGGTACAGTGACCTTTGGCTTCAACCAGAAACAGTTCGAATTTGGCCCGACACTTACCATTCAGAACAGCAGCCTCGAAAACGATGGGGGCAGTTTGGAGACACAAGCCTTGGCTCTGGGTGGGTTTTTCGACTACAATTTTTCACTCAACGACACAGGCGTAATGTACGTGCCTTATGTTGGCTTGAAGTTAGCGACTTTACAAGAAAGCTCAAAGGCCGACACTGATTCTGGTAGCGGAGATTCTGATGCGTCAGGTTTTCTCTACTCTCTTGAGGGGGGGCTGAAGTACTTTCCTTACAACGATCAAGTTGCTTTCACTGGTGGAGCTCGTTATCAAACTGTCGATATCAAAGACAGTGACGATGAGCAGCAGATCACCACGGACATTGAACTGTTTGCTGGTGTGTCACTCTATTTTTGATAATTTGAATAAGTGAAACACAACACAAAAAAGGTCGCCTCGAGGCGACCTTTTCGTTTTTTGAAACTGATCTCAAGCAACAATGAAGTTGTGCAGCTTCTAAACGATCTTACGAAAGCTGCTCAGTATGAATGGCGATCATGGATAGCTGCAACCCTCTTGTGAAGTTCGAACTAGCTTAGAGGTATCAGTTTTGGTTTCAGCCAGATCAACAATGTCTTGATAAAGGCTCTCGTCCATTTCTGGAGTCTTAGATAAAATATAGAGAGAGTTCTCTCTGGCGTCTGTTACAACGGCCCAGCTGTAATCATCGGCGAGTGCAATCACCCAGTATGAGCCTTTGAACGGCAGCCCAAAATCGACTTCAAGTTTTGAGTTGCTTTCATCAAGAGGCAAAGCAGTACCTTCAATGTCACGAATGTCCCCAGTGGGTGAGCCGCGTCTGCAAGAGTTGTAGACTCCGACTAGGCCGTCTTCGCGTGGAGTTAGCACTTGCCGTGTGCACATGCAGTTTCTAGGCGTAAAGAATTGTGGATTGGCAGACATCTCATACCAGGCTCCAGAATATTTTTCGAGATCAACAAACTCGACAGTTTCAAGAGCTTGGCTAGAAAGGCCAAAAGCAGCCAAAAGCAATAGGCAGATAGACTTCATAATTTCCCCCTTAATTACAAATTCAACCTAATCTGTAGAGCAGAAGCATGCAAGAGGCTTGCTGGGGGGTAAAGTTTGCGACACCTTTTGGTCTAGAAAAACAGGGCAAAGGCACCGCAAACATTTAATCGACTAGAGAGCTCGCTACGAAAACGAAAAATGCTAGCTCATTAGCTTTTTCATCAGCGGGCCCTGAATTGTTACTACTGATGGCTTTGGCAAATTGTCGCCAAACAATGGCCAGCGGCTCACCGGGTTTTTCAAATCTTTAGTTCGCTCACCTGGGTGTTGCACACTCAAAAATAATGTCTCGTAGTCTGGCGAGAAAGTTGGGCCAGTGAGTTCTGCCCCTTTTGGTGCTGATGCGACTTGAAACGCGAAACCGGCATTAACACCCTTCATTGGCACATAGAACAAGGCGTTGTTTCCGTACGGCTCATAAGGAGGTTTACCAATGGAGCCACCCGAGATGTCTGTGGTGAACCACAGGTTACCGGCCTTATCGAAAACGAGATTGTCTGGGCATGCAAAGCCCGCTTGCTCTCCGCCTGTCAAAAGATTCTCAGCAGTAAAGTTGAGTGAGGCGGCATCTCCACCGGCTTCTGAAATTTTTAGAATTGTACCGGTATAGTCACCTTTTGGTTTGTTGTTGGTCAGAGCCACCAACACATCGCCGTTTGCTGGGTTCACCTCGATATCTTCAGGTCGATGCTGAGGGGTCCCGCCAACGAGCTTTGCTGCTTCGCGGGTGCGGATCAAAAGTTCGAGTTGAGTTTTGAACTTGGCTTTTAATGCAGAGTTTTTCTCAATGTCTAGTGGCAGCCACTCGCCTTTGTCTGTATTCGCAACATAAAGTGTACCTTTTTTAATATCGGTTTTCGAATCAGATATTAACTTGTAGATGCACTCGTCATTGGCGTCATCGCCAGAGTAAACAACAATTCTGCCATCTTTGGTTCTCGTGACCGTAGCACATTCATGGGCGTACCTGCCAACAGATGTGTGCTTAACCGCTTTTTTGGTTTTCGGATCAATTTCGACAACCCATCCGTAGTGTTCTGGTGGCCGTTTTGAAAACTTCTCCCATTGCATGTACTCCGCACTAGGTCGCCAAACCTTACTACCATCGTCTCGGTATTCTGTTTCGCCAAAGAAGTCATCGTAGTTCTCTTCACATGTTAAAAACGTACCCCAAGGGGTATAACCGCCAGCGCAGTTCGCCAGGGTACCTGTTGCGATTTTACTGCCCTCAATTTTCTCACCATTTGCAAAGGGTATGGAAGTGTTCGCATCGAACCGGGTGTTGTGGGTTGAATTTGGTTGAAGCTTCCACGTACCCTGTTGTTTTTTGATATGCAAAATACTGCCGCCGACCATTTGCATCTCTTTGGAGACATGGGCTTTTGTGATCTTCTCACCCCAGCCTCTTCCACTTACGAAGATAGGCTCTACAGATTCGTGGTTAACCCATAGCCAGCCCTCATCAGTTTTGTCTGGCATGGGCAGATAAGCTGTGTAGTCGTTGTTGTAGCCGAACACTTTACCTGACTTAGTTAGCTTGTCTCCGTAGCTGGCGAGTATGCTGGCTGACAAACCAGAGGCCAAAATGAGATCATCTTTGTAGCTAGGGCCAAGTGGCTCAAACCCAAGGGCCTTTTTGTCTGGAGTTTTAGAAGGGCTCGTGCAGCCTGGAGCTGTCATAGCTGAAGCGGCGGCTGTTGCACCTAAAAACTTAAGAAACTGTCTTCGCGACCAGGGGAGGTTTTGCATGGGCTTAATCCTTGTTTAGAGGAGTAAGGGTATAGCAGGTTTCGGGCTGAGTGAGTAATCAGAATTCGGTTAGAGCCCCAGGGCTGGGGTCTTATTACGTGTAAACTCTGCATTTTGCGAAATTCCTGTCGGGTCTGTCTGACCGGCGACTTCACTGTGAGAGTCTTGTTGCATTTTTTGCAGCTGAAAGAGCCCTACGATGACGATCACGAATAGTACACCAAGGAACCACAGCTCTAAAACCGAGCTTTTTTGTTGATCTTCAAACTCTTCTTCTTCAGTTCTTTTTGTCAGCTTACGTTTCGTCATAGGCCTCAACTCTACACAATTTGGGCCATCATCAGGGCCAATAGGCCTTGCTGAGATCTAAATGAGGGTGACAATGTCTGGCTTGGGCCGCTTGAAATTGTCACTCTGAGAGCAGTCTGTCGCCTATAAGCAACTGAAATTATTGGTATAAATTGGGGCACTCGGCTTGCTTACAGTGGTGTTGACGGAAAGTAACTATAAGGAATGAGGAGAAGATATGATGGTCCAACTAAGAGCAATGGTTTTGATGGTGCTCGGCCTCGTATTTGTTGTGGCATGTGGTGAGTTTAAGCCTTTGAGGCCCGTTGAGGCAGAAGATGGCCCTGGCGGTGGTGGAGAGCTCACCCTGGATGAGGAGTTTGTTAGCCAGCTTCAAGAGAAAGTACTGGGCGATGAAGCCAGCTTACTTGAGACACTTGGCTTAGAAATCGGTGGTGAAGCCGAGCAGTTTACATTCTTAGAAGGTTTACAGAACTTTGACGAAACAAGATATAATGTCGATGGCTTAACGGTTACCAAGGTTGAGCCAAGCTCAGAGACGGCTACTTCGAGTGCGGCCTCCCCTAATTTTAGAGTTGAGCTATTGCTAAAGGTTCTTGGGCAACGTGTATTTTACAGATCTGTCGTGTTTGAACAGTCTGTTGATTTGTCTACGTCGGGGGGAGAGTCACTTTCAATTGGTGCATTGCGCTTAGTTGAAGATGAGTGTTTTCCAAATGGGTGCAACGAGGTTGCAGGTGTTTCGATTTCTCAGTCAGGGCTCGCTGCTTTGTCTAATGATGAGTTGGCAGCTCAGATCTCAGAAGAAGAGCGACAAAATATTGCAGATCGTTTTCGCCCGGTTTCAGCTTATCTAAGTTGTGGCAATGAGTCGAATTGCGAAAATGCGGTTATTTTGGTTCAGTTTGTTTCGAGTGATGTAAATCATGGCGTTATGCCTGATCCCGCGAACTTCAAGGATTCGCTCAAGATTGATATGAAGGCAGCATTCTTGGCTACTGGTAGCAATGGGGTGATGAGTATTGCTAAGTCTTCAGTTGGCGATGTTATTGATTATGCTACTGCTCTGGAGCGGGCGCGCGAGGGCATCACTGCTCAGCCTCCTCAAGAGATCCCGGTCGCAGACCAGCAAAGACTCGCAGCGCTTGAGGCCTGTGTTGAAGGTAAAAAGGAAGCGGCTACAGAGGAAGTTACTGAAGCGATGGAGGTACAGTTCAGGCTGGAGTGTCAATCTACAGGAGAGCAGTCAACTTTTGATGAACTACTTGCTGAAGCGGCACGAATCGCCTCTGCAGATGTAGACCCTGAAAGGCTTGAGGCTTGCATCGGCGAAACAAAGTCAAGAGCGCAAAGAGAGCTGACTGAAGCAGATGTGGCCACTATCGTTGATAACTGTAAATCACAGATTGTAGCTGAAGATGAAAGAGCTGCCGCAGCTGCTGCAGAAGTAGAGGCTAATGTTCCTCCTGTTGTCGAGAATGATGGTGGTGCAGGGGCTGTCGACCTTGGCGATGCCTTGCCACCAGAATTGGCCGCCGCGAGACAAGAGCTAATTGATAGTTGCATTAACAGTCGTGTAAGTGGTGCGAACACTGCCGACGCGGGTCGAATTGCGACTCAGTGTAGGTCTGAAATTGATCAAGCTGTTTCAACTAGAGCTGATTCTTACATGTCGAGATTGACTGAGCTTGCCGGCCCATGTGTGAACGCTGCTGTTGATCAGTCGGGCCCCCGCAGCTCAACAGGCACGCCTGAGGCTTTTGATCAGGCCGTTGAGCAGTGCAGAGTTGAAGCTGTAAGAGCCTACAGAGAAATTGAGAGAGATGCACGTGCAGCCGAAATCGCTATCAGATGTGCAGATGAAGAGTCTGAGGCGGTCTATGGCACTAAGCCTGCGGCTTACTTTACTGGTGTATGCTTTGAGCGTGGCCAAGAAGAGGTCGAAAGATTCGAACAGGCCTTTGCTGACGTTCAGTAAAAACTGATTTGCAAATTCAATTTCAGATGAGCCCGGCTAGCGCTGGGCTTTTCTGTATTCTTCTATTGAATAAAACCCGTAGGTTTTCTTATTCAGCATTTGGCGAACTTCATCTTCAAGATCTTCTTGAAGGTGAGCCAAGAACTGAATTGGTATGTGAGCTAACTGCAGTAGCTCCATAACGTAACTCTCAACAACCCTGTAAATAAACTCTTCTTGAGTTTCTGTAGCACAATCCGTCGAGTGAAGGTGTTGTTCAAAGAGCTTATAAAGGCTATCTTCAAACATATTAGTTTCTCCTTAACTCTGTACAAAAAACTTCTCGGCATTAGGCGTTGTGATTTGATAGGCTAGGGTGAAAACCCAGTTAAAATGGTCCTTTGGGGAGCGTATGAAAGCCCTGAATATCTTAGAATTAGACAGTTTGGTCGAGGCAATCGAGGCTTTTGGAGAGGCCGAGCTGCAAACTGCGATTGTGTCAGATCGAGACTTTGCTTTCAGGTTTCATGGGGCTGAAAAGAGTTTTTGGCTTTGTCTAGATATGAACCCGCAAGCTCCAGTTGTTGTACTTTTGGATTATTTGCCAATCAAATTCGCAAAAAAGAAAAGCCCACTGGGGCTATTTGTTGAGGCTCACTTTGTAGGGGCAAGCTTGACGGCAGCAAAGCGGTTGCCCCAGTTTGGTCGCGTACTCGAGCTTCACTTCAACGAAGACAAGTCGATGCAGCTGCGCCTGTTCCCGCACGGCCAGAATTTGATTTTGAACTCATCAGAAAAGAAGATCAGTCTGCAAAGATCCGCTGAGCTTGAAGAAATAGATGAGGAATTCGAGCCCACCGAGGTGAGATCGCTTGCCGAAGTCGGCAGACTGTGGCTCGAAAAGAGAGGTGCCACGTCTGAGCGAAGTGAACAGAAGAAGAGCTCGGTAGATACCAGAGTAGGTGCTATCAAGAAGCTGCGAAAATCTTTGAAGAAGCTCGAAGTCGAGGCAGAAAGTAAAAAGCAGCAGCCATGGAGGCTCGCAGGGCAGTGGCTGGCGAGTCATCAAACTCTAGTTGGTGCACCAAGTGAACTCACTGTGTGTTTCGATCAAGAACAGAGCTTTAGCTGGAACCTTGAGAATTGTTTTGCAAGAGCAAAGAAGACAGAGCTTAAGCTGCAAACGATACTTGAACGCAAGAGTGAACTCGAAGAGCAATTGACTAAAATTGAAGGTTTGACAGATGAACAGTACATTGAGGAGCAAAAAGGTCACCAAAAGCCACAAAGCTTTAAGTTGCAGACCAAGCAACCAGTCAAAACTAGGAAGCTTGAACTCGGCTCTGGAGCCACTGTTTTTGTAGGAAAATCTGCGAAAGACAACCTACAACTTCTACGCAAGGCTCGTGCTTGGGATTACTGGCTTCATATCAAAGATGTTCCGAGCGCTCACGCTATCGTATTTCGCAATAAGGGGCAGCAGATTTCAGAAAGTGAGCTCAATCAGGCCGCCAAGTTTTTACTTCAAACCACCAAGAGTTCGAATCAAGACAGTCTCATAAGCCAATCGGCAGAGGTTCTTTTGGCTGAAAAGCGCTACGTTCAGCCCATAAAAGGCGACAAGCATGGTAGGGTAACGCACAGAAATGCCAAAACCCTAAATATCAAAGTCTAATAACCAAAACTTTAGAAGCCATATCAATTTTTTAAAAACTTAACATTGTCTTGATGATTGTGCGCCCCAATGTTGCGGCAGTAGTCTCAATTTGAGCATTTACATGCCCACACGCCTTGCCGACAGGTCAACCCTCTGATCTTAGTGGTATCCTTGGAGCTGTGAGGGATGCGGTACGTATGATTTGGCAAAATAGACTCAACATTTGTTTGGCAACCTTTCTCGTGGCAACACTTGGTTGTACTCGCGATATGCAAGAGAATCAGTCGAAGATTGTGTTTCGAACCCCTCCCTCGCCCAATGTGAACGCAAAGGCGCTCAACACTCAGTCATTGCCGACTGGAGAAACCTTTTGCTACGCACTCGCGGTCTCTGGTGGTGGGTTAGACAGTGAGTTCTTACAGTGCCATCCTGATGCTCCTATCTTCAGTGGTTTTATTGAGCCATCTTCACAGGTCGCTATGACAGTGCCTAAAGGGCAAAACCGGAAGGTTGAGTTATTCGGTTATAGAGCCAAAGTTGGCGAGACATGCCTTAGTGTTAATCAGAAAAATGGAAGAGGGTTGAGCAAAGTCGACACCGGTCATCTCTATGCGATGGGTAAACAAGAGGGCATCGACATGACGGGCGATGAGGTTGTGGTGATTATTCAAATGAGTTTTCCGGGCCTGACTTCGCATATCGGGGTGACTCAGCCATTTCCATCCAGTTGCTTTGACGGCTCGTCGGGGCCAGCCCCAGCTGAGCCGGCCGGCGGAAGGTTAGCTGGAGCCTACTACACAGTTTACGGCGGTATATCTTCTGGAGCAGGTGATTCGGAGAGCTCAGGAACTTACTATTCAGTTATTAGGGGAGGCATAAAAAATGTCACACGCTAACACCAAACTCAATGTCGCGCGTTGGTTGCTAGTTTTCGCGTCGTCAATCTTTGGGTTCTCAACATGGGCCTCTTCGCCTCAAAGCTTCACTTATCAGGGTGAACTACTCGACAACCTTGGTGACCCCTCTACCGAAACGATCAGTGTGCGCTTTCAAATCTTAAACGAAGCAGGTGATTGCATACTTTATGAAGAAGAGCAAACGGGTGTCGACCTGAGCCTGACAGCTGGCTTTTTTGCACTTTCTGTTGGTGGCCCCCTAGCTTCACCAAAGAGAACCGGTAATGACCAAGCCCTTGAGATGCATGACATCTTTAGCAACGCACCAGCTGAAAAATTGACAATAGGTACCGCCAATTGCACAAGTGGTTACACTCCGGCCAGCGGTGAAAAGCGAAGGCTAAGAGTTACAATAATAGGGGTAGGTGGCACTGACACATTGAGCCCCGATCAAATGATTGATTCGGTACCATTCGCTTTGAATTCGTTTTCGTTACAAGGCATGACTCCGACTGATTTCGTTCGTCACACGGTGACCGACATGCAGACCCTGGTTGAAGATCTGGTCAACGGGACGTCAAACCTCTATTTGAGAGCTGATGGCACCAACGCTGCCAATGTACCCCTCAATAACAATCGTCTGGTCGGTGTAGCTAACCCGGTTAACCCCCAAGATGCTTCAACTAAAGACTATAGCGACAAAAATGTTGGGGGCCGCGCAGTTGACAACGGCACTGCACCCACAGCTGGTCAAGTTTTGGTTTGGAATGTGACCAATTCAAGGTGGGAGCCAGCGAACCCATCTGACAACACGGTGATGGCTCATGCCCGCGCCACAGCGAGTACCTGTGTAGCCAACGAGGCTAGCAAATGGAATGGCACAACTTGGGATTGCGTAGCTTTGCCTAGTGGTGGCGGAGGAGGCGGCGGTGGGTCGATTTCTACCGGTACTTTCAACACACTTAATCTCACCGCCGGGGGGCCGAAGACAATCGCAGCCAACTACTCTGAAGGTCTGAGCCTGGTTTTACCAGACGCGACTACTGTCGGCACAGGTGGCCCGATTTTCTCAGTGTTTAACGACAACTCTAACAATCAGTTAATTATCCCGATATTCGATATCAGTGGCAATTTTATTACTGGCATCAATTATGGCCAGCAAAAAAACATTTACAACTTTGATGATAGCTCAGCTAACGGCAACTGGCGAACAAATGACATGAACCAAAACTGGGGTCACATTCGGGTTCTGCCAGAGCCCTCTGGCGCTACTGATAGCGTTACCAACACTAAGTTCGTGCTGTTACCAGGTACCTCGACATATCTTCTGGTCTACACTAGAGACGGCAGCTCGTATGCGAGAGCTTTGACGGTGAATACGACAAGTTACACTGTCAACTGGGGCGGTGAGGTTAACGTTGGCGCCTACAACAATTTTGAACTGGTAGCGGTCAATTCAGGTCAGGCGCTATTTTATAGCAATGGTGGAAGCTATGAAGCCATCATGCTGAATGTTTCGGGAACCTCAACTACCGTCGGAACAGTTAACTCTGGCTTTAGTCACTGTTATGGGTTCAGGCGTTTGTCGGACAGTGTAGTGAGTTGTCAGCCGAGTGGCAGTTGCTCTACTAAGAACATCAACAAGCTTGCAATTTCAGGAAACACTGTAACAAGCTCAAGTCTATCGATTTCAACAGGTGGAAGTTGTGGAAACAATTGGGAGGTGTCGAGGCTCGATGACTCTCAGGCGATTGTAACATTTGGAGCTAGTGATGGGTTAAAAGCTGCCCACATTAACGTTGGTTCTTGGACTGTAGGGGCCGTTCTTGATGTCGAACCTGGTGCCTCACATAGTTCTTCGAGCATAGGGCAGGGGGTTGGACGCAGCTTTATAAAAGCTGTTTCGGCTACTGAGTTTGTGTTCGCAACATCAGACAACAACAGTTGCACTCGGCCAACTAGAGCTTACAGAGTGACTGTCACAGGCACCACTCTCGCAGTTGCTGACTCTGTTGATATTGGTTCACCTTCATGCTCAGGCACTGAGGTCTACTTCTTTACGATGGGTGGCACAAACTATATTCGGTATGAAGAAAACGGTGGAGCCTCGTCTGAACGCCTTCGGGTGGTCAATGACTTCGCCACACTTAACTTTGGCTCGCCCATTCAGAGTGGCAATTACTGTTGGCAAGGGCATCGCTACGCCAGTGGCCGCTGCCTGTCTGGTGAGACCAACAGTGGCTACACAGATGGTGTTGTTCGGGCAACGGTATCATTTAAAGCGGGTGATTGATCTGTTATGAACAACTGGCTCCGCCGAGAACACAAAACTGTGCGCAAAACTTGTGGTTGAGCTGCACGCTTTTATGGCTGGTCTCAAGAGTGTCACCCATCACAAACTGTTCATCATAGGCTAGCAGGGTACAGGCTAACACTTTGGGCTTTTGATGCTGTTTTCGTTTCACGACCATTCTTGAGCTGGCGCACATAATGTCGTCTGGTGATTTCCCTAGAATGTCCCAGCAGGCAGTCGTGATTTCAGGAACATCTCTTTTGTCGCTCATCTCAGGAAAGATCACTAAGGTCTGTGGGTCTTCAGTGTCGATGCTGATTCCCTGTTCGGTTAGCAGCTGTTTGTAGCCCTGGCGAGACTCGTTCATGTCTTCGTCGACCAAGGCTCTGCCTGCCACAGCTAGTGGTATATTATTGTCAAAGATCCATTTCGTGGCCTTCAAAGTTGGTTCAAACGTGCCTTCCCCTCTTTCTTGCTCGTGGACTTCTTTGCGAAAGTGATCGAGAGAGACGCGTAAAGTGAGTAAGCCTGGGTACTTTTGGTTCAGCTCAACTAGCTGCTCTTTTTTTCGGTTCATCATCCGGTATGCATTTGTGAGCACAAGAGTTTTAAAGCCTCGGCTCAGACTTGATTCGAGTATTTGAATGATCTCTGGGTTTAGAAATGGCTCACCGCCGGTAAGGCCAATCTCTTTAGTAGGCAAGTCCAAAGACCCAATTTCATCTAGGTACGGTGCGACCTCGGCAGCCGTGATGTAGCTAAGTCGATCGTTTGTAGGGTTAGACTCAATATAGCAGTTGTCACAAGAGAGGTTGCACTGAGTGCCAGTGTTGAACCAAAGAGTCTTTAGCTCTTTCAGTTCTACAGATGCTCTCGTCTCACCTTTTGCAGTTACCAGCGGGTCTTGGAACTTTTCAGCGTTTAGCAACAGCTACCTCCAGAGGCACTACTCGTGTCTTCAGAAGCCGTTGTAGCAGCAGCGCCTTCTGTTGAGGTGCCGCAGTCGTGGTACAGACCATAGTGAGTTTTAAAGTCACCCCAAAAGTCGAAGTGCTTTTCAAATCGAGTGTTCTTCAGCATCAAATAGGTGTTGCCGCAAACTGTGTAGATTCGACCTTTTTCAAACTTATGGTCGGCATCGAGAGTGAAGTAATCAGCAAAGTTTTCGATACTGCCTTTGTAGCGCACGGCTTGGCCATAGTCTTCGCACCTTGGCTCCATGCCTTTTGCTTTCACCATTCTGTAAGTGATCGAATAGAACTGAATGCTTCCGACTTTTTCTTGAGTCTTCTTGTCGCCGATCTCTAGTGGCCGACCTGTGATTTGTCGTGGGTCTGCAAAGCCTACAGATTTTGCCATATCGAGAAAGTCATTGATGTACAGAGCTCCACTTAAACACTCACCGTAAAGAACGGGGTCTTTTTGCAGCTCAGCTGGGATGCGCCTATCTGAATAAACATCTGAGAAATAAAACTCACCACCGTCTTTGAGAAGATCATAGGCGCCTTGCAGCACGGCTCTTTTGTCTTCAGCGAGGTTGACGACACAGTTTGATACCACGCTGTCAAAACTCTCTTCTTTTAAACCAAGCTCATCGAGCTTTTCGATGTCACCTTTTAAGAATTCGACATTGCTTTCACTGAAACCGAATTTCTCTCGCATGTACTCGCGGTGAGAGTTCGCCACAGCCAATTGTTCATCTGTCATGTCGACACCAACAACATGACCATTTTGACCTACCAGTTTCGATAAAACGTAACAGTCACGACCAGAGCCGCTACCGAGGTCGAGAACCCGGCAGCCCTCTATGCTCTCTGGTAAGATGATGCCACAGCCGTAATACTTCATGAGAACCTCTTCGTGAATTTGTGACACGATTGGTTTTGCGAAGTCGGGCAAGGCCTCGGCAGTGCAGCAAGCGTCAGTTTTGAGGTCAGAGCTCGAGCTCAGAGTTTTACCGTAATAATCACTGACCTCAGCCTTCACTGAGCTTTTACTAGATTCTGTAGATGTATTTTCGTACCCTGATTGCATGTTTCATTACCTTGAAGTTTGGTTCCCTTTTTTGACCCTTTTCCTGTCTTATAGCCGATGAGAGTTCACAGTGACCGAGATCAAAAACGACTTTAAAATCTCAGTGATCGTTCCCACCTGCCGTGAAGGTAAGGCCTCCTGTGTCAAAGAGATGACACAGTCTTACCCAGAGAGCAATCAGATTGAAAAGATCATTGTAGATGCTAACACGGCTCCTGCACATTTGAAGATTTGGAGGGCGGCTGGCTGGCGCGTA
>JABSOQ010000044.1 GCA_013216195.1 Bdellovibrionales bacterium | reverse complement strand
GGTGAGACACATCGGTGCAAATGACACTCTTGTAACTCGGGATGAGGGCTTTACTTGCCAGCACGTTTGCAGCAGTGCCATTGAATACGAAAAAGCTATGGCAGTCTTGGCCAAACAAGTTTTGAAAGGTCTTGTTTGTGTTCTTAGTAACATCATCTGTGCCATAGCTTGGGGCATGCGAAAGATTCACTTCGGTTAGTGATTGTAAGATCTTAGGGTGCACTCCTGAATGATTGTCTGAGCCGAAGCTAGGAAGAAAACTGTGTGCCAAGGTTTTACCCTTCAGCCTTGTTGTAGCCCTGTAGATATTGATAGATGATCTCTGCAGCTAACTTGCTTGTTCGATTATCATCATCGAGTGGGGGTGAGACTTCGTAAATGCCAAGGGCTTGAACATCGAAATTGCTCATGATCCATTTCATCATCGGCCAGTATTCATCTGGTGTCATTCCTGTTGGCCAGCTTTGCGAGCAACCCATTGCGAAGCTTGAAGAGAACACATCAATGTCAACGCTAAGGTAGCAGGGGTGTGAGGCGTCGGTGGGTGAGTCGATTATTTTCGAAAGTGATTCGTACATGGTCTGTGCGCCGCCAGTGGCCTCAGCTCTAAGTTGATCGAGAGGAAGTACTTTTGCACCCCTCTCCTCGGCCCAGCGGGCATGCTCTGTGCTGTTACAAAAGTCTCGCACACCCACCTCAATAAATTCGAAATCAGACTGCATCTCAAGAAGCCTCGAAAAAGGTGTTCCACTGGTGATTGCAGAGCGATCAAGTGGTCGTACATCAAGGTGGGCATCAAAGTTAATAACTAGAGGTTTTATGTCAGAACCAGTGAAGCAGTCGAGAAAGCCTGCGCCGTCAGAATATCCGTAGTCGTGTCCTCCTCCGATGCCGATCCATTTCTTACCACTTGATAAGCATTTGTGCGCGAGGTTTCTGCCGACTTCTAGTCTGTCGAAGTGGGCTAAGCCTTGTTTTGGTGAGCCCACCACATGAAACCCTGGCAAGCTACCAGGCTTAGAGAACGCTGGCGTGGTCATCTTAAGTAGAAAAGGCATAATGCAATCAGGTGCTTGTCTAGCGCCTTGGCGCCCGCCATTGTGACCGACTCCTTCGTCATCTGGATAATGGCCAATTAGAATTTCTGCCTGTTCTGGAGTAGGCTTCATCAAGTCTCTTAGCCGAGGATCTCTTTTCTTGTCCGTCGGTGGAGCTGGGGCGATGTAGGGTTTTATATTTTCATTCATCGTTAATGCGCCGAAAGGTTTGAACCTCGGGCTCTTGCCCTCTTGAGTGCACAAAAAGTGAAAATTCATCTTCGTCGATTTGCATTGCACCCGTTTGAACATCAGTGCTCGTGTTCATCAAGATTGACCACAAGGACCCGTCTTGTGGTGTGATTGCGTATTCAATTTCAACCGGCGGGTCATAAGAGGCCGGTAGAGTTCGCGAAGGCAAAAAGACCTGCATTTGGCGAAAGTTTGTTATCCTGATTCTTGTTTGATCTTTTGCTTGCCAGCTGCCTATTAGGGATCGAAGGCCTACCAAATCGACAGACTTAACAGATATGTGATTTACGCCAACGCTGCCGAAGCCTTGTAAGTAGTCGCCTGTTTGCAATTTATCTAGATCGTTGGCTACTAGAGAGTTAGCCGCAAACAATAAAAACCGTTTGTTGGGAGTGAGGAGCTCAACGCGGTATTGCGTGCGTTTGATAAGACCTGAAAAGGTCTCCGCAAAACTCGAGCCGGCGTAGAGTGATAAACATAAAATAAATGTGAAAAATCCCCAATACATCGACAAATTTTTTACTGGCATTAGCTCTTCGAGGCAACTGATAAACTCATTGATAATTAACCCGAGAGCAGTCATTCTGGGCACATGGGAGACGTAAGGCATTCCTACATTGTGAAAACCACACCTAATCAGCTGTATGACTACCTGAAACAGGCCTCTAACGTGCCAGATCAGCTCTCTGACAATGTCGATGTAGAGCTGCTCAACCCAGAGGCAACCTTTGATCAGGGGTTCGAGGTTGAGTGGAGGCTGACGCGATATGGCATTACTCAGCCTGTGAAGATCTCTGTTGATGAGGCGTTGAGGGGAGAGAGGTTGTCTTACCGTCAGTTGGAAGGCTTGTTTAGGCAGTGGCGACATATCATACAGCTAAGCCTGCACGATGACTCCTCCACTCGTGTAACAGAGTCGATTCACTATGTGTTGCCATTTGGTTTGTTGGGCCACTTAGTAGATGACCTTTATTGGAACTCAGAGCTGAAATCGATTTTAGAAGATCGCTCGCAAAGAATTGTAGAGCTCTTCGATCGTTGATCGTTGATGGCCTGAAACCAGTTGCGTTCGATATGATCTTGTTCGATTGAGCACTTTATGCGGACCACTCGGGCCTAACTCGACCTCTTCACAAAACAAAACTAGACAAAAGACAACCTAATAATTTTTTTAATACTTTATGTTTAAGGCGAAAAGTCTTTTTGAATCCGGCTGTTAGCCGCTCCTGCCAAGGATTTTGACGGTTTGTTTGTTTTTTGAGCATTGGTGCATTTCTTCCGTTAACTTCTACATGGAAAAATCATTCTTTAAATTTTCAAAGACATTGGCCCAGTTGGGGTTAGTCAGTCTCTTGTTTGCTGGTTACTCTCAATCTGCTTTTTCTCAAAACAACACTCCCGACTTCTGGAGGTGTGAAAACCGTGTTGGTGGGGAGTGGGGGTTCGGCAGAGCTCCTTATGCATGTGACATCTCTGCACTCGGTGATCCTGATCAGGTCGAAGAGGTATATGGTGATGTGGTGTTTCGAGACGGTCGCTCAAGAAGCACAGAGCGATCAAGATACATGAGGGTCTTGCAGACCGTTCTGAGAGATGTTGCGAACGTGTACCTTGAGAACCGAAAGCCGCAGGCTTCTTCAGCCGAAAGGTCCGCTTTTGAGAGAGCGCTTTATACTCTTGCCCATAGTGAGAGTTTTTGGAGTCATTACCGATTGGCTTCAGATAACCGGGTTAAAATTATGCGTGGCGACTTTGGGCATGGCCATGGGGTTATGCAGGTCGATGATCGTTGGCATTTCAATGCAGTTAAAGATGGCGATGCATGGGATCTCATTTATAACATGCAGTATGGTCTGAATATCTTTTATAACGAATGGCAAAGAGCAGCTTCAGCCTGGTGTGTGCCGAACCCAAATGATTGGGAGCGCAGAACGCGTTCGGCATGGGCAGCTTTTAATGGTGGACCATCTCGACTCTGTCGATGGACAAACCCAAATGACAGATGGGCCAGAAACGACAAAAACTTTTATGACAAGTACAAGTCTCAGTCTTATGACCGCTACATAGACGACTACGGTAGAGAGTCGGTTCTAAATGTTCGTTGTTTAATGTCTGAGAACCCAGCTGATTGCAAAGTCGATGTGAATGACCCCGACAGTTTAACAGGCTTGTTGATCAAGCTCGACAACTCAAAGTCGTGCATTCTCAAAGATGGCTCACTTCAGTGCATGAGATCACTTAAGAATACGGTTTGTCTTGAAAGAGCCGTCGGGGTGCGCACCTCACAATCGGTCGATCTCACAGCAGAGCAGTTGTCAGATTATGAAATCACATCTGAGTCTCGTATGAATGATCTTTGTTTGCAGACAATCGATGGGCTTTACCGAGTTGGAGATGTGATCAGCTTAGGCAAGACAATCAACTTTCGTAGAACACCGGGTGGCTTCCGTATTGCCACTGTGCCGTCTGGGACACAGGTAATGATAGTGGGGTTCGAGGCTAGAGAGTATGCCAGTGGCGATAGGTATTATCGCTTTCAGTATGAAGGCGAGTTTGGCTATATTTATGCAGGTGATGAGTCAGATTATGCAGACTGGGCCAGCGTTGTCGAAGAGCAATCTGCTCCAGAGATTGAGTTTGTTGCAAAGGCTGGTCAAAAGATCAAAGTCACAGCCCCTTGGGGAATCAATTTGCGCAGCAAAATTTCTGGAGATTTGATTGAAAGAGTTCCCAACGGTGAAGAGCTTGAGGTTCTCAAAGTTGAGATCCAAAGAGAGAGTCTGAATGCCTATTACCAAGTTCGACACAATGGCAATCTAGGGTATATCTACGGTGGACAGAGCTCACCAGAGGTGACTTACCGTAATTGGGCAGTTGTGGTTGAGGCTCAGTCTGCTGCTCAATACACCCTGAAAGACAATCTTTATTATCGCTACTTGCTCGACTGTGCAGGATTCGATTGTGATGTCAAAAATGTTCGACTGCTCAGCTCAAGGCTTCAGCCGTCAGCAGATAAAGTGGTTGTGTTAGATGAGCAGGGTGACTGGAGACGGGTTGAACTTGAATCATCTGGGAGACGCGGTTGGATACGTTACTCCGATTTAGAGAGGGTTCAATAGTGAAAACTCTCATGGCGGTACTGACACTGGCCAGCCTTGTGTTTTTGGCAGTAGGCATTTACTCAGGAACAGCTCAAAAGCCCTCGGCAGCTGCAGTGTTGAACGATAATCAAAATTTCGAAGATCAAAATCTAAGAATTGAGAATTCAGATGCAGAGACCTCTCTTGGTCGAAGCCCTTCATCAACGCCCTCGGCTTTTAGTGAATCGGGTCTGAGCTCAGTGATCGATCAGGCCGCGAAAAAGTTTTTGGAGCTTGAGGCCTGCTACGCTCAAGACTGTGGTTACTCAGCTGAAGATCCTAGAGCTTATGATCTAGCGGTGCAAAGAGCTCAGTCGGCAGCGCTGTTGAATGTAGTGAAGTCTTTGTTCCGTTCAGGTGAAAAGAGCATAGAGGCTGAAAAATTGGCACTGAAGGTGATGACAAGTCAAAGCCCATTTGTGCAGCAAAGAGGGCTTGAGATTCTGAGTACGCAACCTCCCTCGGCAAATGCGTTAAGAACTGTTGTTGAAGACGGTTTGACCTCAATCAGCCCCAAGGTCGTTAGCATGGCTATGGATGAGTTGTTGAAGTATATGGGCACAGCTCTTGAGCCACTCGCTCACGAGCAGATTGTGTTGGCTTTGATGAGTTCTGATCGCATCAGCGTTGTGCGTATGCTCTCGAGGCTCAGTCCTTTTGTGCACAAGATGAGTTTTCAAACCTATGAAAGCCTCCAGGGGCAATTGGCTTACCCAGACCTTAACAGAAGGCTGAGTAGTGTGTTGAATGCCGCATCTGAGCGCATTTGAAAAGCTATAGTAAAATAGATTTCTCGGGTAGCTACTCGCTGACTTAGTTGGCGTAAATAGAGCTGAGATAATGACTTCGTTAACAAAAAAAAGGAGCCATTGTGGGCTCCTTTTTTTATTATGAATTCTTGATCGCTGATTACTTGCTGAAATTCTCAGAAGCGAAATCCCAGTTTACAAGGTTCCAGAAAGCCTCAAGGTACTTCGGACGAGCATTTCTGTAGTCGATGTAGTAGGCGTGCTCCCATACATCACAAGTCATCAAAGCTGTTTTGCCATCGCGCAATGGTGTTTCGGCGTTACCAGTAGTCTCAATAGTCAAGTTGCCAGAGGCGTCTTTGATCAGCCATGCCCAGCCAGAGCCGAATTGACCGCCAGCTGCAGCCGAAAACTTCTCTTTGAATTCAGAGTAAGAGCCAAAAGCTTTGTTGATGGCATCTGCAAGATCACCAGTAGGCTCGCCACCACCGTTTGGAGACATGCTGTTCCAGTAAAACGTATGGTTCCATACCTGCGCAGCATTGTTGAACATTCCGCCTTCTGACTTCTTTACGATGTCTTCAAGTGAAGAGTTCTCGAATTCAGAACCAGGAAGGGCCGCATTCAATTTGTCGGCATAAGATTTGTGGTGTTTGCCATAATGAAATTCTAGTGTCTCAGCTGAAATGTGAGGGCTCAGTGCATCGTTTGAGTAGGGGAGCGCTGGTAATTCAATTGCCATGAGAAATTCTCCTTTATAAGTTCAACCCAAACACTACAGGTTGAGTTGTCTAGGTGTAAAGTGCCGAGGTGAAAACCAACTGATATGCGTTGATTCTCTCTAAGGGTGAGGTGGCGTGCGTCAATATTTTCGGTTTTAAACGACTGAGTGCTGCTTAAGAACTGCTTGTAGGTGTTGTAGGTTCTCTAGTGAATAAAGCCCAAGTTTGTCGATCAAAAGAGTTTTGAGTGCAGTCTTTGGATCCATTCCAAAGAAGCTCACAAGCTTGTCATAGCCGTTAGCTGTGGCGGCAATCATTGCAAACGGGTCGAGATCCTTTTCGTACATTTTTGAAGGGTAGCCCGTGCCGTCGATATACTCCTCATGCTCTTTGATGATTTTCATAATCAAAGGGTCGTAAAAGTCTAAATCTTTGACTCTCTCAGCGCCGCTAACAGGGTGAAGCTCATAGGTGGCTTGCTCTTCAAGCGTCATCTGATCTTTTGGTTTTTCTAGTGGAACAGGCGAGTGCTGATGCTCAATGTCATGTACCAGTGAGCCAAGACCAATTAGGCTAAGAGTGTCTTCGTCTTCGATGCCCTTTCTACGGGCAATGCCCATTGTAAGAGCTGAAACCGTCACGCCGTGATGAGCGGGCGAAAAATCCTCGTTCGGAATTGAAATAATTTGCTTCAAAGCTTGCTCTTCATTTTTCAGAAAGTCAGAAAAGTGCATAGAGCCTTTGAGGGCTAGGTCATAGAAAGCCTTGCTGTCTGGGTTCTCCATCACATCTTCAGCCGATGACTGTTGCACACCCTGAATAATTTGACTTCGGTCTTCGATCGATTTGCTCGAGTTTTTGTCGTAGGCGACTTCAATGTTTTGGGTCATGTAGGTTCTGTAGGAGTCTTCCTCTTCAACACGTATGTACATCTTGCGAAGCTTTTTTGCTTTTAAGCGCTTGAGCCTGTCGCCTTCGAAAGAGTCACCTTTTCGCAAGTAAAGAATATGCTTGCCTGCGACTTGCACAAAAGCATCAAAGTTAATTTGCTGGTCTCCGCGCAATGTGCATACGCGAATTGAAACGAAATCTTTTGCATCCATAGCAGGTCCTCAATACCATACTAGTATGGATGAAATCGTAGAAGAGTTCAAAGAAGAGTCTAGGAGTTTGGTCCAAGATCTGATGGAGATTCTTGAGTCTGTGGAAGATGATCCTGAGCAGAACAAGGGGCTTGAAGAGTTTGGTCAGAAGGTTGATCGAATAATGGGCAGCGCCAAGACTATGGTCATGACCTGTGAGGTAGAGTCTGAAGCTGCTGAGTATGAGTTGATCGGCCAGTACTCCGAGTTGTGTAAGAGCATCGGCTACAAGGGTTCGCAAATCTCAGGCAATCAAGACTTGGTCAACATCACGGTTGGCTTGTTGTTTGATGCGACTGAAACACTAGAAAAGCTTATCGAGTTGGTTGGCACTGATAAAAGTTTGCAGCGAGATGAAGTTTTGTCGGGCCCGTTTCTTGAGAGATTGAAATGGCTTTCGACTCAGTTTTCAGATGATCTTAGAGGCTCTTTGGCTCTTGAAAAAACTGAAGACAGCCCAAAGCAAGAAGACTTCAAGAGCATAGATGAAGTGCTAGATAAGTTCTTTAAAAGTTAAGTTTGGCATCTGTCTAAGGCCCATTTTCTCAAG
The DNA here is from genome assembly GCA_013216195.1 of Bdellovibrionales bacterium. Lineage (GTDB taxonomy): Bacteria > Bdellovibrionota > Bdellovibrionia > Bdellovibrionales > UBA1609 > JABSOQ01. Next base: position 18,322 of record JABSOQ010000044.1, on the reverse strand, counting down.
CTTTCGAGGTCTTCGTTATCAAAGCTCAGAGACTGGAGAGTTTCTGAAAGACTAGCAATTCTCCAGCCTCCGATAATGCAGAGAGCTGATCTCTTTAAGCCTTTTCCGCCTGCTCGGGTTAAGGGAGTCGCAGCGAAGTCTTTTTGCAGTCTTTTGTTTGAGCTTGTAAGAATGTAAGTCAGGTCTTGTTGCAGCTGTAGTCCGTCAGAAGATGAGGCCTCAGTTTGCTTTTGAAACACTTTTTTGTTCCATGGGCAAACCTCTTGGCAGATGTCGCATCCAAAAAGCCAGCCCTCATAGTTTTCTCGAATCTCTTTAGGGGCTGGGGTTTTGGCTTCGATGTTCCAGTAAGCTAGGCATTTTCTCGCATCTAGTGAGCGGTCGTCTAGAATCGCATCGGTGGGGCAGTGCTCAATACAAGCGGTGCACTTTCCGCACAGATCAGGGACAGAGAAGGTGGCTTGAGAGTCCTCTGCGGTCATTGTCGTGATGATTTCACTTAAGAAGAACAGGCTACCAAGCTTTTGATTCAGCAAAAGGGAGTTTTTACCAATCCAGCCGAGATTGTTTTTTGCGGCCCATTCTTTTTCAAGTAAAGGCTTTGAGTCTGTGAAACATAAGAATTCTTCATCTGGGTACTCATGCTTGAGTTGGTTGGCCACATCTTGCATCTTCTCTTGCAGCCAATGATGATAGTCGGCTCCTCTTGCATAGCGCGCCACTTTCATGGCTTTAATTGGCAGCTGTATCGGCTGAGGGTGAGGTTCATAAGGTGCAAGAACTGAGATCACAGTTTTGGCTCTTTTCAGTAGGCTGGTGGCATCGCTTTTTTGCTCGATGTGATCTTTCAGGTAGGACATCTCAGCGTGGTGGCCTTGGTCGATCCAGTTCTGATAGAACTCGATTGAGACTGGCGTAGCAATAGGAGTTAGGCCGTAGTTCTCAAGACCTTGAGATTTCAGTGCAGAGTTCAATGTGTCTTGCCAAGAATTATCAGACATAGTTTTTGACTACCGCGTGTGGTGTGTCATCGTCAAAGTATGGAGTCGATGAAGCGTTCAAAACACTGGAATTCTGCACTTAAGATCACCCAGAAATTACAAAAAGCGGGTTTTAAGGCGCTTTTTGCAGGAGGGTGTGTCAGGGACGGTCTGCTGGGCAAGGTGCCCGGAGACTTTGATATCGCGACCTCCGCTCGGCCTGAGCAAGTCGAAGGCCTCTTCGAAAAAACGCTAGCTGTGGGCAAGTCTTTTGGTGTGATTGTTGTGCTCGAGCAAGGGGTTCAGTTTGAAGTTGCGACTTTTAGAGGTGAAGGCAGCTACAGTGATGGCAGAAGACCAAGTGAAGTTCACTACACAGACGCCAAACAAGATGCATCGAGGCGAGACTTTACGGTAAACGGTATGTTCTTTGACCCAATTGGCGAAAGACTTATCGACTATGTCGGTGGAGAGGCTGATCTCAAGGCTCGAGTTATCAGAACAATTGGAAATGCCAGCGCTCGCTTTTCAGAGGATTATCTGAGAATGCTCAGGGCTGTTCGGTTTTCAGCTCAGTTGGGTTTCTCTATTGATGTCTTAACCGCCTCGGCAATCAAAGCGGGGGCCAAAAATATAGATGCTTTGAGTGCTGAGAGAAAAACAAGTGAGTTGGGTAAACTGTTAAGTGCCACTTGGTCAGCCACAGGGCTGCAGCTTCTGCAAACTCTCGGGCTTGCAGAAGTTTTGTTTGAAGACTGGTATGATTCGGCGAGTTTTGCCAAGTCCATGAGGCTGGTTAGATCAGCCTCGGCTCGTCTAACCGATCTTAATTTGCTTTGGGCTTGTTTGTTTTGGGGAGTGGTTTCAACCTCTACTAAAGGTTCTGGCGAGGTGCCTGGGTGGCTTAAGAAAAGCAAGTTTTCGAATGCTTCACTAGAGGCGATTAAATTAGCCTTGCTGCTCTCAGAGCAAGTGAGTCTGTCGGAAAAATTGAGGTTGCCCTATTTCTGGATCTGGCTAGATGCCCTTGAATCAGATCAAACGGTACAGTTCTTAGATGTGGTGAGAACTGATGAAGGTGTGCCTGAGCCCGAATTTGAAAGCCTCATGTCAGAATTTATAGCAAGAGTCGACAAAGCAACTGGCCGCTTGCAAAAGCCAATTCTTAAAGGTTCAGACCTGATTTCTGAGGGTGTCCCTGCTGGCCCCAAACTTGGTGAGTTGTTAGATCAGGCTTATCACTATCAGCTGATGCATCTTGAAACAAAAAAAGCAGCACTCCTAAGAGTGCTGCTTTAAGGGAGACAATTGTAAGGCTCTAAATTAATTCACGGTGCCTTCTGCTAGAAAAGGCCACTCGTCACCGCCACCATCACCACCATTAGGGGCAAACCAGCATAGTGGTCGGATGCCGATCTCGGCGCCTTCTGAGCGGTTGCACGTGCCCTGTGTTGGGTCGGTGTCACTCAATGATTCATCCATGTCGTGAAAGCAAAGGGCTCCTTGAAAGTAAGTGTCGAGTCGGCACTGCGGATCTGGGTGACGGTCATTGGTACTGCCAACTTCGTTCGGGTCTGGAGTGTTGAAGTTCATATCTTCAGGCAGATCTTTTAAATCTTTGAATAGGTAAGTGACGCTTTTACCAGCCATTGCAATACGGGCACAGAGGTTCTCTTCTTCTTGTGTGCTGTAGACCTCTTGGCACTTCTCCATGGCATAGGCATCTACGCCGTTGTCTTCTATCCATTGAGCATTGTCTTCATCTTCGAGCATCCAGCGCAGACATCTTAGAGAAGAGTAATAGTCGGATTGGCCCTCATTTGACGCCCAAGTGTTAAACCAGCCAGACACTTTAGGAGCTCCAGCGAGGTGGTGACCCATCTCATGGCAGGCAACCAACATAAAGCCATCAATAGTAATTGCCGGATGTCTAGCGAGGCCACCATACATGTTGATGATGTAAGTGCTGCCTCGTCTTTGTGCTGAAGCATTTACGGTTTCGTTTGTCCAGAGCCGGTTAACAGTCAAGCTGCCGCCAAGGTCTGCAACTACACCTGTGTAGTAAGCTTCAATGTCGTCTAGCACATCGTTAAAGTCGGCTTCAGTGACATTGCTGGTCTCGGCATGAATGCCAACAGTTGAGATCTTCATATCGTTCTCAGGCACAAAGCCTTCACAGAGTTCATGATTGTGAGCTGAAAAAGTGAAGCCACCTGCAATCAATGCAGCAGCAAAGGTCAATAGGATTGATGTCTTACTCATTTGTGAATCCTTTCACGAGCCTGGTGACTGATCCGTAGTCACCGTTAGAATGTCTAGCTGATGAAGTGAGTCTAGTGCCATTGTGGGCCTAGACCAAGCTCAAACAATAAGCATGACCGATCAAGGCCAGCAAAACAGACTCAGGTCTAGGTTTTTGATTTCAGTTAGAAGCGAATAGGCGCTTAGGCTTTATAAAAATGGCTTATTGCTATAGAGGTTGAAACACAAGCATTTGTAGGCCCGATTGTGATTCAGTTTGCTGGTATTGAAACCTATTTTTGCGAAGCTTTCATGCCGCTATGGTTTTTCCAGTTGTACTCTTCGCCGTGGGTGTAGCGCTTTTGCCATTTCTCCCAACGATTTTTTGAAATTTGATGTCGAACACGACCTTCTTTGTCGAAGATGTCAGGTGATTTTCCGAACAGAAAATTGAAAAGACCTTTAAGCATAGTGCGAGCTCCAGTGTTCAAATAACGAGAATGTCTTGGTTATACCTGAGTCTGAGGCAAAATCAATTGAAAGACCAGTTATCAAAGATCACATAGCCCTCTGAAAAGTCGATTTCGTCTTCGCCAAAGCCTTCTAGAGCATCGAGTTGCTGATTGTCGTTGGTGTCATAAAAACCGCACATAAGGTAAGTGCCTTGCTCGAGGCGGCCTATGAGTGCGTTATTGGCGTCATACCAGTCTGTGATAAATGCAGTTTGAAATCCGCCATCAAGAATGACGGTGCCGGTTCCCCAGGCATCAAAGTTTTGGCTGAAAGGGTTAAAATTGGTGAAGGTGTTGATTAAGTCTTGGCAGTCGGCATCGAGATCTGAGGTGAGGCCTACATAAAGAGTGGCCGTGCCACTGCTGGCGCATAAAGTCCTATTACACTGCACCTCAACGTCAGGGATCACGTCTGAGGCCCCTGTGCTGTCTCCTGTCTCTACGCAGCCTGATGCAAGAAGGGCTAGTAGGCTTGTTAGAATCAGTTTTGCTCGCATCAGCCGTAGCATTCTTTTTCTCCTGAGTTGATATGAGGCTTTGGCTTACCTACAGTGGCTTTCAAAAGCCAGGCACATTTTCTATTTTAAAATGAAGACATATATAACGCAAAGCAAAAAAGCCCTCAGCGTGAACTGAGGGCTGGAGAAGATTTGGTTGATGTTTAGGACTCTATTTTACGTAGACCTGAATTTTAGCCTCTGGAAAACGAATTTCAGTTGAGCTAGCTTTCACGCTTACGGATACGACATTTCTTAAGTTATTGAGGTACTGAGTCATGTGTGATTGTCTGGGGCGCTCAGAGTTGAGAGTGCCAGACATGTTGTGAAGAACACGTGATCTGCCGTTTGCAAAGTTCACTTTCACTTCGTGGATCTTCACTTTGCCTCTTGTGGCTTGAACTGTGATTTGATCGCCTCGCACAGAACCGCCAGGAGCAGAGAATGTGTCTTTGTCGACTTTGAAGTTCTGAACCTTTTGAGAGCCGAAAGAAACTCCAAGGCCTCTGCCTCCGCCGCGACGTTTTTTCAGGTGAAGTTGAATGCTCTCAACTTCAGTTCTGCCCTGAAACTTGATCTGCCAAGTGCCTTGGTTTTGGCGACCGCGCTGCGAATAAAGAGTTGTTTGGTCTGGGCGACGGCGACCTTGCCCGAGCACTGCTTGCATGTGGTAGCGACCATCAATTTCTAAAGATAAGGTCGAAGTGGCGTATCTGCGAGAGACACTGCGGCCAACTACTGTAGCTGATTGCAGTCGAAACTGGTCAAGTCTTGAGTGAAGTCTTGGGTATTGGTTCTTGATCATTCTTTTTAAGAAAGCCGTATCTCTCGGGTTTCTTTTGCCAGCAAAAATTTGATCTCGTGGATAAAGAGTGATGTGTCTCTCTTGTCGGTTGGGTTGGTTTTGCCCTCTGTTGAACTCTGGCTCGAGTTTGTCTTTTATAAAATCTTCGAAGTCGATAATGGCTTCGAGGCCTCCAAGATTAATTCTTTCAGATGCAGTCGCAGTGGTTGTTTGAAGTGCGAGCCCAGACAACAACAGTGTGCTCGAGATAAGTGTGATCGATTTCTTTATAAGTTTCATGCTTTCCCCTCAGTTAAGCGTTCCCGCTATGAGGGTAGAGCACAGTGTGTGCCAAGATTCAGATGCAATTAAACGCGACTACAATTTTTATTGGAGTCATTAAGGCTCTGTTCCGGTTAAAAAAAATGAGTCTGGTAGCAATTAGGCTCTAGTCATGCTGCTTTTGTAAGCAAAAGTTTACTGCTACTTTTTTCATGGAGCCATTTGCCCACTCCCTATGTGTTTGGGGAGTGAGTTCGAGCGATTGTAGTTAGGTCAGCCTGATCTAGAGCTCAGCTTTTTTGAAGGTCTATTCGGCGCAACTAATATTAGTACAAGCGTTGGCAACAGCGTAGCCTTGATCCATATCGTAGTTGCCGTTGGGATTGTTCATTTCATAAAAGTCCATGCGAACATCGAAACATTTGTGGGAAGCGTCTGCTCTGGCTTCGTTAACTGATGAGCCGTAACCAATAATAGGTGCTGGTAGATCGCCTGCTTTGTAAACACATTGAACGGCTTTGGCAGGCTTTCTCTTTGAAGCCAAGTCTTCGGTATTTCTCTCGCCACCCGGGCCGCTGAGTTGAATAAAAGCATAAAGAACTAAGGCAAAGATTCCTAAATGTCTCATGGTACAGACTCCTTCTTTGACTCACTGAAATTGCAAAGAGGGGGCCCTTTAGGCCTGGTGAGGTGATCTCTAAGTTGTTGAAATCGGGCGACTATCTAAAGCCCAAAAGCTGCTAAAAAGCTGCATTTTGAGCTGGCGGAACCTGGGCGCAATGTTGTCACCCAGGTGTTAAAAGTGGAGTCATTCTATGATTTGAGCGCAGGTGGGGCCGCTGAGCCTCAAATAGGTGACTCTCTCAAGGCTTGTGGCCACAGTTTGCCTTTGCTCGAGTATTGATGAGATAAACTGGTTATCATCTTCGATTTCAGAGCGCTGCTGAAGGCTGCCAATGTAAGCTTCTGAATCTGTTTGGTTACGTCGAAGTCTAAGCCTTTTGGTCACCTGGTGCACGGTTGCCGAAACAAAACCGCTCGCGATAACGCCTCCAAAGTAGTAATGAGCAAACTCGCCTCTGCCTGTGAACAGCATTTTGATGGGCTCAATAACGCCATCCTGAAAACCACTCGTCATAAGAATTGCGATCGAGAACCCAGCACCTAATCCGCCAAGAATGTACTGCCCCATCATTGAGATGTCTTCCACTGTGCCGGCCCTGCGGTTTGCTATTCTGTCTCGTTCGGTTTTGATCTTTTGTTCTATCTTTTTGACCTCTAGGTCTCTTTTCTCTTGAGAGATCTCGAGGCTTCTATCTAAGAGCTTTAACTGAGATACAAAAGTGCTAGAAAGAGCGTCTGATAGCATTTTGTCTAGCTCAGCGATGTGTTCTGAAGACACATCTGAGCTGGCCTGGTAGCCAGCTAGCATCACGTTTTCAAGGCTTTCGAAATCGAGCATAAGATCCCGCTCTCTTAGCGTTGTGACCGCTAAGTCTTTCTTCTGCTCCGCAGGTGCAGAGGTGGGGAGTGCGGCCAAGTCAGTCGCAAGAGCCTCGAGCACATGGGCTCTCTCTTCCCACTTCATTTTGTCGATCGACTCGTTCAGTATCATTTGAATGTTTTGCTGAATCACGATGGGAAAGTAAGTGTCGGCTGCGTCTCTCACGGGGTCGATGACTACACGGCCTTCGACTTTATTTTCAGTAAACAGCCTGTGGGCTCTAGCTGCGGCTACTAGCGCTGCCAGTAAAGACAAGTGCGTGTCATCAGAGAAGATTCGGTCTTGCTCATTAAGAGACGCAAGCTTTTCTTTAGCCGCAGAAAAATGCTCGGCCTCGAGCACGTAGTTTTTAAGGTCGACAAGCGAGAGAACGATCATGATGTCTTTGTAGTCGAGGCGAAGTCTTTTGGCCGTATCAGATTTGCCATCGAGCATTTCAGTGATAATGGCTTGGAGGTCTTCTTTTTTGATGACGTTCTCACCTGTAGAAAACTGATTGCCCGGTGGAAGCATAAGAAAACCCTGGGCATTCACGGCGGCCTGACCGCTTTCTCTGATGGCCTGGTTGATCGCTTGCAGTTCAGGAACGATGCTGGCAAAGCCATTTTGAAGATCGCGTCTTAGCGCACTGAGATCGATGTTGTTGCTGACGTTGACTCTAGGTGAGCCGCTAGAGCTTGCAGAGCCAGCAATGTAGCCGAGCGCACCGCCTAAAAGCACTTCCCAGAAAGCTGCAGCAGGTAGGCTAAACAGCATGCTGAATGAGAGTAGAATGCAAAGAAAGGATCTCGTGATTTTAGTTTTGGTCATAGTCTTCTCCGTTCTAGACCGGTTAATTGCCCTCTCTAGCCTACGAGCACAAGTTTTCTCTCCATGAGTGCAAAAGAGAGCAAGGTTTGTGCCTTTAGCAAGAATTTCTTATCTGCCAGCTAGGGTGGCTAAGTCTCTGTTTTGACTAGTCTTAGAGTCAACAGCTTGGTCGCATCAGACTGTGAATGGGCTCGGAGCCATTTTGAGGCAAGAAGAAGAGGAGAGAGAGGGGGGCTCTCGTGAAAAGGGCGCCGAATTGTATGAATATCTTGAAACACAGTTGGCAAAGTTGGCCACAGCCCTTAATGTGCCGGGCATGAGTGAACTTGAGCAAAGACAGCAAGATATCGTGACGGAATTCTCTGACCTGAGAGGGTGGGAAGGAAAGTACAAGAAGATTATCGACTTAGGCAAAGAACTAGAGGCATTAGATGATTCTCTGAAGTCTGATAACCTTAAAATTAAGGGCTGTCAGTCTCAGGTTTGGCTTCATGCTAGCCTATCGCCAGAGAAAAAGGTGATCTTTCAAGCCGACAGTGATGCTTTGATCGTAAAGGGTTTAGTTTCTTTGCTTTTGCGGGTTTACTCGAATGCCAGCGCAGATGAAATCTTGGCTGCTGAGCCAGATTTTGTGAAAGGCATTGGGCTCGATTCTCATCTTAGCCCTTCTCGTACCAACGGTTTGCACGCCATGATCAAGCAGATCAAGTACTATGCAGCGGCCTTAAAAGCCCTGGGGGCATAAACAAGCGGCCACCATTTCTGGTAGCCGCGAGAGTTCTCAAGAGTTTTAGAAAGTTCTGTCTAGAGCCAGCCAGCATCGGTCATGATGGCTACAGCATCAGCTCGGTTTTGACCAGCGCCGATTTCATCCCAGCTCAAGCCTTGAACCAAGAATTCGCCGTCTTTGTTCGGGCCCCATTGGCCAACAAAGGTGTCTGAGTTAACAGTAGTAGAAGCCGGGAAGTCATAGTGAGCTGCAGAGATCTCTTTCAAAGAAGCTTCTGAGTAGAGAGCTTTCAAGAAGGCTTCTACTTGAGCCGTCTTATTGTCTGACTGGTTGATTTTCATAATAGCTGTGCCGTTTGTGTGCACGCCACCCTCGCCTTGGTTCAGAAAGCGAAATTCAACAGACAGCTCTGGGAACTTCACCATTTGTTGCGCTAAGTAGTAGTGGTTGATGATTCCCACTTGGCATTTGCCTTCGTCAACTGCTGCGATTACAGCGCGGTCATTCGGCTGAATCGGTGCTGCAAGGTTTGCAACCCAGCCTTCAACGATACGGTTGGCTTCTTCTTTGCCGTATTGAACGATCAGCGAGGAAACAAGCGCGATGTTATAGAATGAGCTACCTTGGCGAAGGCAAAGTTTACCCTTCCACTTCTCGTCGGCGAGGTCTTGGTAAGAGATAAGTTGCCTGGCCTCAACAATGCCGGGTTTGAAAATTGCGGCTCTTGCTCTGTAAGTGAAGGCTGCCCAGCTCCGGTCTTCTGAGATCATACCTTGAGGTATCTCTGCGAAGGCTGGTACTTCTGGCAGCGATGTCAGCATTCCTCTGCGCTTGAGCTCGGTAAAATAAAGTAGGTCTTTGCTAATAACCAGATCGGCAGGTGTTCCGCCTTCAGAAACTTCGGTAACCAACCGTTGAATCATCTCTTTGTGGGATATCCCAACGATGATGACGTTTTCGCCAGTCTCGGCGCGAAACTGTTCAACAGCTGATTCAAACCAGCTGGCGTCACGGTCAGAGTAAATGTTGATATCTGCAAAGCCAAATTGGCAAAAAAGCATTAAAGCGCTTAGAAGAATTCTCATGGTTTTACCTCTGTAAAAGTGGAAAGTGTGTGTTTCGAGAGTAAAATGACCATCAAGCCCTCGACTGATCAAGGTCTGAAGGCCTAATTTTGCTAAATGACAATGGTTTGAGAACAAGATGAAAAGGTATTGAGGAGCGCCTCACAGGTTGGGTAAGAAAACCTCGAGACGCTTTGGTTTGGAGATCTTTTTGTCTCAGCTAGTCTAAAGAGACGTGAACTCGGTGTGAGTCTTCATTGTCTTCAAGGGCTTCCAGAAGTTTTATGACCTCTTCTTTTTGGCCGTCATCGATCTTGGTCGTCTCTTTGGCTTTGTAGCTAAGCTCCGCCACAGAGACCTCCCAACCCCTTTCAGTCATCGCTGATCTGATCGAGTCTAAGTCTTCGGGGGCGCCGTAGAAGCTGTAAGTGCCCTCTTCTTCTGGGTTGCTCTCAACTTCGTTTGCGCCGACCTCAATGGCCTCTTCTTCAGGATCACCAACTTCGGCCTTCTTGCCTTCGAGCAAGCAAACCCGTTCAAACATCCAAGCGACGGCCCCTGATTCGCCCATATTGCCGCCGTTCTTATTGAAGATATGCTTGATCTCAGAGACTGTGCGGTTCTTGTTGTCGCTTTGACACTCGACAATAATGCCCACACCGTGCGGGCCGTAACCTTCATAAGTGAGCTCGTCAATTTGCACATCATCGCCCAGCTCACCTGAGCCTTTTTTGATGGCTCGCTCAATAGTGTCTTTTGGCACGGAGGCCTTCTGAGCCTGAGTGATCGCCATTTTAAGGCGGGCATTCATATCAGGGTCTCCTCCGCCCAGTTTCGCTGCTACCTGAATTTCGCGTGCAAGTTTTGTAAATTGTGCGCCTTTTTTCTGAGCGTTGGCTGTCTTCGCTCCCGCTTTCCACTGTTTGCCCATGCTGAACTCCTGATTTATATATGCGACATCATCTTATGAAGAGGTCTGCTTTTCAAGATCAAGCTTTCAGGAGAGAACTTTGAACAAGGCTCAGGCCTCAAACAACATTCTGCTGCAAACCTCGGTGATCTTAAAGCTCGAGCTCATTGAGTCTTGCTGTCACGAAGCACTGGTGGGTCAGGTGACCTTTGAAGTGCCGACTTTGCCTGGCAGAGATATCCAGATTTGTGCGATGAGTCAGCTTCCACCCAAGCCTGGGCTGTCGACGAAAGAAGGTCACGCCAGATTGCTGCACGATTTGGCCAATATCGAACTGCAAGCCATGGAGCTTGGTTTTCGCACACTGGTGGAGTTAAGCGAAGAGGCCCCTGAGAGTTTCCGGCAGCAATTGGTCGAAGTCATTCTCGATGAAGCGAGACATCTTAAGCTTTGCCTGCGGCAGATAGAGCGCCTGGGGCACAGTTGGGGAGAGTGGCCTAGTCATTTGGGGCTATGGAGTTGTGTCAGCTTAGAAGACAGTTTGCTCGAGAGATTGGTGATCGTGCATCGCTATCTCGAAGGCTCAGGTCTTGATGCCAGCGACAAGATTCAAAGGCGACTCTCCGGAACTCAGATTGTTGGTACCGACAAAGTGGTTGGGGTCATTGCCGAAGAAGAAGTGGGCCATGTGCTATTTGGCTCCAATTGGTTTCGAGAGTTCTGCAAATCTGAAACTGGTGAGACTGACCCAGATCGCGTGTTTAATGAAATTTTGAGATCTGTGTTTCCAAGGCTTCCTAGGCGGCTTGAGAGACTGAATCACGAGATCCGCAAGAAGGCAGGATTTTCTGTTAGTGAGATAAGTGCACTCGAGCAGATTCGGTTGGGGCAAATGAGTCATGCGTAAGATTCATCCCAAAGAGAGGTATTCAAAAAGTGCCACCCGCAATGTCGTTGATCTCGAGATGGCAAAAAGGACTGCGCAGCAGATGGGCTGGCCCACGCAAGGTTTAAAGCTGGAGCTTTTGTCGGGTGGCTTTATGAATGCGAACGTCTTGCTGGAGTCTACATCTGCAAAAGCAGTGTTGAGAATTTCTGCACATGATGCCGACCTGGCAAGAAAAGAGCTTGCAGTGGCTGAGCATGCAAAAGCGGCTGGAGTCTGTGTGCCTCAACTTTTGCATAACATTCAAGATGGAAACAGGGTGTGCTCGCTTTGGGAGTGCATTGAAGGAGAGACCCTAGAAGACTTTTTGCTTGCGGAGAAAGAAGTTTCGAAAGAGTTGTTTCATGATATTGGTGCGCAGCTCGGGAAAATTCACGGGATTGAATTCTCTTCAGATGGGTTTTTGAACTCTAAGCTCGAGATTTCGCAAGACCTTGGAGACTCGGATAAGTTTTTGGTCACATACATGAAGAGAGTCTTAAGTGATGTTCCCGAGGAGCGCCTGAGTGCTGATACGAAACAGCAATTGCTAAGTTTGATAGAGCGAGAGTGGCACCAAGTCGAGGCCTCTAGCCAGAGGAAGAGGCTGACCCATTTTGATTTCAATCCAAAAAACATTATGCTGAGCTCGACTGGAGAGTTTAGAGCCATTCTAGATTGGGAGTTTGCAATGCCGGCAAATGCTCTTGCGGATTTCGGCAATTTTTTTCGCTTTACTTATGATTATCCAGAGTTTGCAGTCGTAGAATTTGAAAAGGGTTATCGTGGTGTAAGGCGTTGCTTGCCTGAGAATTGGAGGGCTTCTAGTCGGTTGTTAGACTTAGGCGCTATGTGCGGGTTTTTGGAGCGAAAAGAAAACTACGACAAAACGTTTTTTACCGCGAGAGTCGTAATCGAAGAGACTTTGCGAGCTTTTGCTGATAAAATGGTTTTCCGATACTAAAACAGTGACTGGTTTGAGTTTGAAGAGGGGCAAATCTATGCAAAACAAGAAAAACGTAAGTCTAAATTTCGAATCGACCTCTCTTGATTTACACTTGGGAGAGTCTTTAGAAGATGTCTTAAGCAGAATTGCCGATTTTAGTTTTGAGCGGATTGAAGACCCTGAAATGGGTCGAGATAGCCTTGTGTTTCTTGGTTGTGGAGTTGAGCTCATATTTAAAGCCAATCAGCTGGCCTCGATTTTTCTGTACCTAACTGATCATGATAATAAAGCTCAGATCTTTGAAGGCTCTACAGATTTGTTGAGTCGAGAGGTTTTAAGCTCTGATGAATCAGGCTTCACACATAAGCTTGAACAGGTCGGGTTCAAGCTGTCTCAAAAAAAATACCCTTTTGCTACCGATTTACTGAACTCAGAACTTAGAATTCGATTGTCGCAAAACAAAGGAAGGAGACAAGTTCTTATTGATGATGGAGCCAGGTTGAGAAAGTCGAAATCAGGTTGACTTTAGTTGGCCGACTTCTTCGGTGCTGAGATAGCGCCATTGTCCTTCGGGCAAGTCAGAAAGTTTGATGGGCCCGATACGCACTCGTTTTAGCATCAGAACTTCAAGTCCTACAGCTTCGCACATGCGCCGGATCTGACGTTTTTTGCCTTCAACGAGAACAATATTTAGTAGTTGCTCCCTTAGCACTTTGACTTTTGCAGGCTTCAGATCTTTACCATCAAGTTTGAGGCCGTGCCTCAATTTTGAAAGGCAACTCTCGTCTGTGTTGCCGCGAACTTTGATGACATACTCTTTCTCCATTTTGGATTCAGGCCCAATGATGGATTTGGCAACTACACCGTCTTGGGTGAGCAAAAGAAGGCCACGAGAGTCGATGTCTAATCGGCCTGCAGGTGCTAGGCCTTCGAAGAGGTTTTTGGTGAATTGTCTGGAGTCGTTTTCGTATTGATTATGTTTCGTTACCAGTGTGGTGGCAGGCTTGTGGCCATCTTCCGCTTGGCCGCTGACATAGCCCACGGGTTTGTGGATGATGATTGTGGACTTTTGATCCAGGCTCTTTTCTGCGCTCTTTAGGACCTTGATGTCGTCTTCAGTCGTTACTTTCTGCCCGAGTATGGCTGTTTGCCCGTTGACCATGATGAGGCCTTGCTCAATAAGCTTGTCTGCCTCCCGACGAGAGCAAATGCCTTGTTGGCTGAGGTGCTTTGAGAGTCGTATGCTACTTCTGTCTTTTGAGTCACTCATACAGACCTTGTCCCGAATTGCAAAAACATGATGGCTTCTGCGGTAGAAGATGCATTAGTATAAACTTTAATGGGCGACGGACTTAGAGATTTTGTAAAACGGCTCGAATTGCTGCAGCAGGCAGTGTTCTTTATTCTTGTCATAGGCGGGATCTCCCTGCTTGTGTATCTGTTCCTAAATTCTGCCAAATTCTAAATTTGCCTGAGATCTTCTAATTAGTAAGATCGGTGCGTTGTCTGTTGTCAAAGGGCTGGGTAGTGAAACCCATTTTTCTTTGTCTCGATCAGTTCAACTGACGTAAGTTTTGCTGTGCTCAGCTTTGATTGTAAGCTTTCATAGCACCACTTTGCGATGGCTTCGCCAGAAGTTTGTTTGAAGATCTTGTTCAAATTTCTGTTGTGTAAGGGTAGCCGGATGCAGTCTTCAAGGAGAGTCTGGATTTCAGCCCGACTTATCATCAAGCCGGTTTTCGGGTCGATCTGGCCCTCGAAGCTGGCTCGTAAGAAGTACTGATGCCCGTGTTCGATGTCGCAAACTTCGCCGAGCTCTTCTCTGCGGTGTTCGGGGGCGCCAAGAGAGTGAGATGAGCAGAAGTCGGTCTGAGCGGTAAGCTTCAGTCTATCCATTTTCCCACTCCACCCAAAGGTCTTCAGTTTCATACAGCCTGAGGCGGGTGAGTTCAATCTGAGGAAAGCTCTTCATGCTACCTAAGATGTGGTCGGCCAAGTGAAGGACTAGGTTCTCGGTGGTTGGGACCTTTGTTTTAAACTTCTCGACTTCAAAGTTTAGGTGCTTGCCATCTAGCTCGGAAGTGGCTGTTTTAAGAATGTCGTCGACATCTTTTAAGTTAATGATCATGCCGGTCTCTTCATCGATCTTTCCTGAAAAGTAACCCACCAATTCGTAAGAGTGGCCATGGCCATGTTTGGTGTAGCAGGCGCCAAAAGTCTCAATGTTCTCTTTTTCAGAGAATGAGTCGACTTCGTATTTGTGGAGGCAGCTAAAATGCACTTTTCTCGATAAGGTACAGCGGCTCATGCGATTGAAATTCCACCATCAATGACAAAGTTTGAACCTGTCGTCCATTCCGACTCTTCGCTGCACAAGTGTTTCACCATTCCAGCGATGTGTTTAGGTTGGCCAACGAAACCTAGCGGCTGCATAGAGTCCACAGCCTTTCGCAGGTCGGCTTCTTTGGTGCCGCAAAAATCATGGATAGGGGTTTCAACAAGGCCTGGTGAAATGCAGTTCACTCTCACGCCCGATTCCGACAGCTCTAGAGCTAAGGTGGTCGACCAGTTGATCATAGCAGCTTTGCTGGCTGAGTAGGCTGATGTGCTAGGTACAGGTCGAATTCCGAGCGTTGATGAGATGTTAATGATTTGAGAGCCTTTTGTCTTGCTGAGTAAGGTTAAGCAGCAGGCAGTTAATCGCACGCTACCAAAGAAGTTGGTTTCGAACTGCTGCCTAAAAGTCTCTACAGTGGTTTCGGAGAATGCGCTTCTTACAAAGGCGCCGGCATTGTTGATCAGTAGATCTACTCGGTCGATCTTGTTTTCTGCAAAAAAGTTGGAGACATTGGTTTCAAGTTGCTCATCAGTGAGGTCGAGGCTGAAAGCAAGATGTCCTTCTCCGGCAAGCTCGCTTTTAACCTGCTCGAGTTTTTCAGTAGATCGACCTAGCAGAATGAGTGACATGGTCGGGGCTAGGGTTCGAGCGATCTCAGCACCTATGCCGCTACTGGCTCCTGATACAACTGCAATTTGTTTACTCACAATTCACTCCACGTTTCCGATAGAAACACTATGTCTACCGTACTTTATTTCGGAGTGAAAGTTTTCGTCGTGACTTTTGTCTTGGCGACGCTTTTCATGGCCTGAAACCAGGCCATGAATGGTCTAACTGTTTAGGCAGCTTTCTTCTTTTGTCTCATTTGAAAAGCCATGTACTTTTTATCAAAGTCTTTAGGGCGCTCACCCTTTCGGTTTATCAAACCCTCTTTAAACCACACGAAGTGTTCTTCGCAAAATGCAGATCTTTTTGGCTTTTTTCCGCAACCTTCTGCAGGGCACTCGGTTGGTAGTGCAACCACGTTCCCGCCTTGTTGACCTCCGCCTTGTTCTTTAGCCATGTCAATTCTCCTTTATTGGAGCTGGTAAGGCTGTTTTGGCTCTTTGACTGAGCCAATCACCATAAGCAGCTATTCATGACTTTTATCGGAGTTACAGATCTTGGTCTTAAATGTTTGGTGTGCGTCATTGGTTAAAACTGTAAGGACTGTTTCAATATGGGGCGAATCAACTGTGAGTGGCGTTTTGTGAGGCTGAAAGAGTTGGTTTAATTCAGCGATTTAGTTGTTGCTTCTTTGTAGCTCGGATAGATCGAGCTGGTTCAGTTCGTTGAGTCGCCAGCCTGTCCATTCTGGTTTAACCATGAGCGTGAAGTGAATCTCACCTAAGGGTATTAAGGCGTGGTCGTCGAGAGCAACCTTCATGGCTTGAGAGCACAACTGCTTGCGAAGTTGAGGCCCTGTTGCCTTTCTGAGCTGTTCGACCTTCTTGTTGTACTCTGGGTTGTTGTAGCGAATGTAGTTTTCAGGGTGGCCGGGTGTGAGTGACATCAGAGCTGAAAGGCAGGTCGGGATATCTAATGACATGCCCTTTCTAAATAGGTCTGGCATTTTGTCGGATTTAAGGGCGTTGATGTACATGCCCTGCTCAAAAGGTTGAAGGTTTACAGTGATTTCGAGTCTTTTCTTCCACTGATTTTGAAACCACTCCACCTGCCTTTTGATATCTTCGCCACCCATCTTTGAGTAGCCAAAATTGAGTTTCTCAACCTTCTCCATCTTTTTCTTTACGCGGGGAATCTCCATGGTCTCGAGCACATAGCAGGGCTGAGTGGCCAGGTAGCCGCGCGGAAGACTCGGGCAGCCTGGAGCACCTTTTGCCGACAAAATGGTCTGCAGCTCTCTGTAGTTGAGCGACATGGTCAGTGCTTTTCTAAAATTTGGCTTCTCCCTTAAGCTTGGGCCAAAGCCGATCATGTCGAATCTTGCTACAGAGAACTGAACAAAGTCAGGACGGGCTCGAAATTTTGAAATGTATTGCGAGGGTAGCCTTCTTAAAAATGACAGCTTGTTCGCCTCGTACAGTCTCAGGGCGGTGGAGTCATTATCGAGAAACAAAAACTCCACATCAGGCCTAGAGCGCTGATCTCGGGTGTAGAAGGTGTTGTTGGTGATTTTGACAGACTTACCCTTACGCCACTTTTTAATTTTGTAGGGACCGCTGGTTTTCATGCTGTCGGCCTTCTCGCGTTTTGGGAAAAGGCCGTCTGGAGTTGGAGCCATGTAGGGGTGCGAGAGTTTGTAGAGAAAGTCGACATCTTGCTCTTCGAAAATGAACTTCAAAATCGAAACACCCTGATTTCGAAATTTCAAGACGCCTAAAGAGTCTTGTGAAAGCTCCCCGGCAAATATCTGTTTTGCATTTTTTAAACTGAGCAACATCTCAGCGTGAGAGCCACCGTTTTCAGGGTTCACCAGCCTTCTAAATGTTCGAATGTAGTCTTCGGATTCAATTGGTGAACCGTCGCTCCACAAGCGCTCTTCGAGTTGGCACTCGAGCACTTTCTGACTGGCCCAGCGGCAGGACTTGGCTCCTTCTGGCACCAGACCGCGTTCGCGATCGTAGGAGTAAAGGCCTCGGTACAGATTGTGAAACAGATAGCTTCCAGAAGAGCCGCGCAATTTAACTGGGTCAAGAGAGTAGGTTTCACCCATCAGGTGAAGACGGAAGGCCTTCTCCTGCTTTTGTTCAGATTCAGGCTCCCCAAGAGCCCCGAAGGAGGCGATGAGAAGTGCCATGAGAATGCTGAATATCTGCGGTGCTTTC
Source organism: Bdellovibrionales bacterium (assembly GCA_013216195.1). GTDB lineage: Bacteria > Bdellovibrionota > Bdellovibrionia > Bdellovibrionales > UBA1609 > JABSOQ01. The sequence continues at coordinate 971 of JABSOQ010000044.1, read as the reverse complement.
ACAGGCTAGGAGTTAACACCTGTTCATGACCTAGACAACTTAACTCTTCGAAATGAGAAATAAATGTTGCAGGATCGGCACACTTTTCGCTCCTCTAATTCAAGTCAGAGAGGGGAGAGTAAAAAGGTGCTTCAGGGCCTTCGAGATCTTGTCTCTTTTTTTAACTTTTGGCTGGGTTTTGCCGATAGTGAATCAAGTTGAGAACAGGAGTCTGTTTCAGAATGAGACATAGTGTTTTTGGAAGTTTCATTGCCGTTTTTGGTCTGATGATCACGATGGTTTTCACGAACTGCGATGGTCAGTCTGAGGGAACTCTTTTTTCGAATTTTGCTTCTTCCTGTGTAGGTCTGGATTGCAACGCCGTTGAAAAATCAAGCTTACTCGGTCTCCGCATCAACCACCCTGAGACGCTTTGGGTTTACCCTTGGGCAGATCAAATCAATGTGGGCGGTGATTGTAATGAAGGTGGTTACGAAGACTCTCTTATCACTTGGAGGTTGTCTTCAGAAGGGCAAGGGCTCGCCACTAGTGAGGCATTGTATGCCGACACTCTCAATGAAGTGTATCAGGCTGCCTGCGTGAATGGTCGGTTTAGTCTTTTGATTGATCTTAAAGATGCTTCTTTGCGTTCTCGTACAGGCCTAGATGCGGGTAGTGGCCCGAGGTCTCATACTCTAGAAGTTGAGATCTTTGGCATTGAGTACAATGAGGCGGGTGAGCCCCAGCGAGTTCGCAACCCAGGACTGTCTCCTGACACTGTACCTCTTGTGCCGATTTGTCAGGCCAATCAGAACTGCTAATTCTCGATTCTATTCAATTGAAATGTCAGGAAACCTCAAACGATAAAGCTCTAAATTTCGAAGCTGAGTGGCCCTTTTGCGAGGTCCGAGAGAGCGACCTTCTTCATTTGGCAATGAGAAGGTGAGGGCGGCTGGAAGGCGCTTGTATAGGCCTTTCATAGTCTGCCCGTG
>JABSOQ010000043.1 GCA_013216195.1 Bdellovibrionales bacterium | reverse complement strand
CCGGCGAAACTTCTCCACCTCTTCAGCTTGAAATCGCCGTACACAACCAAAATCCAACAGGGCTAGCTTTCCATCTGTAAGCTTATAATTGCCCGGATGCGGATCAGCGTTGAAGACATGATGCTTATAGATGCTTTCAAAATTGAATCTGAATATCATTTGGCCAAAACGATCTTTTTCACTTTGATCTTCTGACTCGCATACCTGCTCAAAACTCTGTCCTTCAAAGTACTCGAGTGACAAGATGTGTGTTGAACATCTATCAGCGAAAACTTTGGGAACCACCACCCAATCTTCACCTTCAAACACTGCACTAAAATGGGAGAAATTTTTTGCTTCTTGTTCGTAGTCGCACTCTTGAAGAATATGTTCGCGAAGTTCACGAACCATGGCATCAGTTCCCTGAAAACCCATTACTGCAGCAAAAAACTTGGCCAAGCTGTCGAGATTACCCAGATCGCTTTTGAGAGCTTTCGCAATACCAGGATATTGAACCTTTACGGCAAGGCTTTGACCTTGAAGCTTTGCCTTGTGCACCTGTGAGATACTGCCAAAGGCAAAAGGCTTTAAGTCAAACTCGTCAAAAAGTTCTGCAGGTGATTGGCCGAAATCGCTTTTAAATATCTGAATCACTTGCTCTACGGCAAGCGGCTTGAGTTCTGATTGATAATTGGCAACAAAATCTCGAATTCCAGCGGGTAAATCTTCTCTCATCATTGAGAGCATCTGTATAATTTTAAGATTGAGACCACGAAGCTCAGCCATGGTTTTCACAAACTCTAATAGAATACCCTCACTCGCTTGGTTTCTGGCTTGAATTGCGGCATCTCGACTTCGATACCAGGGCACCATTCTTGAGCTCAACCATTGCCTGCCGGCCTTACCAAGGGCAGCGCCAGTTTTAAACACTCGCCGAAACCTTGAAGAGTCGATCTGCTTCATACTATTTTCAGAATTAATTTGTTGGCTCTGCTCGAGTAACTCTACAAGTCTCTGTGCCGGCCCAGGTACCTGCCTTTGCGACTTCTCCCAAAGCGAAATTGTACCGGGAGCCACTCCAAATAAGTCGGCAAACTGCCTTTGAGACATTCGCAACTGTTTTCTAGTAGAAGCAACTCTTGCCGGCCAATCCATTAACTAGAAAATAGTGCTTTCACTGAAAGCAGTCACCTAACATTAAATTCTGAACAAAGTACCAGAAAAGCTCATTTATTTCAGTGCTTTGCGACCCATGCCCGCACTTTCTAGTACATGCAGAGGGGGCGTCAAAGCTGCCTGTACTTGCTAAAATTTAGGCAACGAAAAGGAGCAGATCATGCAAAAAGCAATTCGCGACCTGACAACCAAGCCAATCACACCAGTGCACATCAAACTGGTAAAAGAGGAGGCTGAGGTGGAGCTACATGTTTTCGAGCGGGGGCTCGATGTCTTCTTGAAGACAGCAGTCACCGGTCTATTGATGACAGCTTTTTATCTATTGGCTCTAACCGGGGTACCGGTGGGTATTGGCCTCGTGGCTGCTATAATTCACTACTTTGTTGGTGGCTAAGGCAACAAGCGATCTTCATCTAACATCTTACGAATCGACTTTTCGATCTGACCACCACAGTAAAGTTGGCCGTAGAGCTCTGTCTGTCTTTCAACATATGCCTTGAGTGAGGGTCGCTCACCAAAACTGTCACAGAATAGGCTTACATTTTTAGCATGGCTCTCGAGGTCTGATCTAAGATCTGGCAGGCAACGCGTGAGATTACCAAACAAGGCATAGACCGAAACATCGGCGAAGTGAACTTGCTCTGCACCAAAGTGACCTCTAGCTAGAGACTCTTCAAAAATCTTAAACCACTTTTGCAAACGCTTTTGACGAAACTGCACCCAGTCTTCACGCTCCCACATTTTCGAGCCGTTATAACGGCAAATCTCCATAAGTAAGTCATTGCAATCCATGACCACCTTAAGTGCTCTGCAAACCTGCTCATGATCTGTCGGCATCAAATTTAGCTTTTTCGCAACATACATCACGATAGCAGGCATTTGACTCATAGAAATGTCAGCCTGCTTGTCGATGAGTAGAGGCGGGGCCATAAATGGAGCTGGCTGATCAGAGGGAGGATCGTTACGGATCGAACTAATCTTTTTGTAGTCAGACTCCTCTTCAAGCAAAACATCAGCATAGGCGAACATGTAACTCACAAAACTGCCCCGAAAAGGCAGCGGCCAGTAGTACAATTTAAACTGAGCATCCATCATCGATTTCACTCCTAGAGCAACGTTCAACAGAGGCTACTTTACCCTGCTTTGCAAATTATAAGAACGATCAATCACATTAGAGCCAACAATCTTTATGACGCTACTCAATCTGCTCAAGCATTGACACCTGGTCGAGCATGTGCAAGCTTAGGGGTCACGAAAGGAGATCATTATGGGCATAATCGAGAATGTCGCAGTGGTCTCCACGACCATTTTCTAAATCAATTCACATTAATAAAATTTTTATTTTAGGAGCACTCAATGAATTTGAAATCATTGGGGTGGTCGTCGTTCGGTTATACAGACGATATCGACATTAAGGCGATCGCCAGAATTACCGCTGTGCACAGGTCACACCTGGAGGCAGCAAAAGACGATAAAAAATTAAACATCCACTTATCAGGTGGCTTAGAAACGCAGCCCGTGGTTGGCGACTGGGTAGTTACGACACCTGAATTTGTCGATGAGCAAGGCAAAACAGCAGCTGTTGCAAGAGAGGTGTTAAAGCGGGAGTCAATATTCGCCCGCTGGACAGATAGTGGCGAACAGGCTTTCGCAGCCAATATCAACACGGTCTTCATTGTGACCTCAGCTAACCAAGATTTTAACTACAACCGGCTACATCGCTACGTACTCCTGGTACAAAAAGGAGGAGCGAAACCAGTGGTTGTTTTATCTAAGGCAGATCTGAGCGACAGTAGCTGTCAACTGGCACAAGAGATTCGTCAAAAGTTGAAGGTTGAGGTGATCGCCGCCAGCTCTTTGAATGGCACTGGCTTAGACGAATTGCTGACGATGATGCCCATTGGTAGCACGTCTGTGTTTGTGGGCTCATCGGGTGTGGGAAAGTCGAGCCTCGTCAACAAGTTGCTTGGTGAAGAGATTCAGTTGACCAGGGCGATTCGTGAAGACGATGCAAAAGGCAGACACACCACAACGGCTCGGCAACTATTTGAGGTTGCAAGCCATGGTGTGATTATTGATACCCCCGGGATCCGAGAGGTTCAGGTCTTCGGCGGTAACGATGACGTCGCCAGCACGTTTCCATACATTGATGAGCTTACGCAAGCTTGTCGATTTGGAGACTGCCAGCACCAAAGCGAACCTGGCTGTGCCATTCTTGAAGCTTTGGAGTCGGGCGCGCTAGACGAAACCGAATGGCAAAGCTATCTGAAACTCCAAAAAGAGGTGGCACATGTGCAACGTAAGCAAAACAAGGCTGACATGGCCAACGCCAAAAAGCGATGGAAAGAGATCAGCCAATTCGCTAGAGCTCACAAAAAAGGCCGAGGTTTCAGGTAATCAAGCTTGGGTGGGTCACGAGAGTGACTCTACCCATTTTTTTGCTCAGCTCAAATTGTTGCCCAAAGGTATTGTTTTCTCATTAATAGCCGATAAGTAAACATGGAGAATCGAAAGCTTAAGCCAACAGATGCTAGCAACGAGCGATTGAAGGTTCATACTGAGACACACTCAGATCTTACTGGGTTTGCGGGATGGTTTGAGCGTCTCACAAGGAGATTCAAAAACCTCGGCGTGGCCTTGGCGATTTCACCTCTGATCTTGATATTCGCTGCTGTGGTGTCAACCTCTCTATACCCAGGTCTTTTGCTACTTCAGTACATCCACACTTGGGTTGCAGAGAGTTCGATTTTTATCAAAGCTGCGGGCTACTCTGTCGGCATTTCTCTGGCCTATCTGAGTTTCGCAATTACTACAGTATTCTTGGTGCCAGCAATCAACTTTCTGCTGCCTCTCAGAGTTAAAGAAACGCGAGGCAACTGGTACTCTTGGTCAGCCATTCCATGGTACTACCACAATGCGCTGGTGCAGTTTGTGAGGTTTGCCGTTCTTGAGATGATAACCCCAACCCCGCTCAATGTTTTGTTCTACAAAATGATGGGGATGAAAATGGGCAAAGGTTGCTTAATCAACACAACACACATCTGGGACCCCTGCCTCATCGAGCTTGGTGACTATGTGACAATCGGTGGCAGCGCCACTGTCTTTGCTCACTACGGACAGGGTGGATACCTAATAATAGGCAAGACTAAAATAGGTTCATACACAACGATTGGCCTAAAAGCGAGCGTCATGGGCTGTGTCACAATTGGTGAACGATGTAGTGTTGGCCCACACGTAGCTGTCTTACCTAAGACTGAATTGAAAGATAACGAAAAGCTATTAAAGTAGTGCGACCTATAGGTAATTCTGCTACTCGCAATCAACCAACTCGAGCTGCCACAACTGAATCATTGGCCGACCAACATGCTTCAACCACCTTTGGTCGATTTTTAGTAGCTCTTCACTCCCCTCAACACTCAAGCAACGCACTACTGTCAGATTGTGCTTCTCGGCAGCAGATTGAATTTCTTCAGCTGAGTGAATAATACTCTCTAGAAAAAAACTCGCCTGAATCATCTTTAAAGTGCGCCGTTTTACCTTGAGTCGCACGACTAGGGTGTATCTCAGATAGAAAAATCTGCCCAAGTGGCTTCAGGACACCTACACATAACTCAAAAAATGCATCTAAACTGGCTATATGTTCAAGAACCAGGCTCATAAGAATTGTATCGTAACCAGTCGAAGGCAATGAGGAGCTCATGAAGTCTGAGTGGTAAAACGAAACCTTAGGATCTTTGACCTTTTCTTTTGCGACCCTTAGCATGCCCTCGGATGCATCCATAGCATCAACTTGATTGCCAGCTTTGACCAGCCCAGCAGTGTGGCGACCTGTGCCACAGCCCAACTCGAGAACTTTCTGATCTTGTACTGAGTGATAAAAACCCGGGAAACACAAACCATCTATCGCCACTGTCGGGTTCGAGTAAGAGTCGTAAAAACTTGACCAGCGATCATAGCCAACAACGTTTTTTTTAGAAGACATACTTGTAGCCTTATCAACAATATTGCAATTCGATTAGCTGTACCTATGCCCCCTGTATCATTTGCATTTCACTTCTCCATGAAAACACTACTCAAACTCAGTACTATAGGGCCGTAACTGTTGCCACCTACCCCTCCTAAACACCAGTAAATACAGGCTTAATTTGATATGACCAGTTTTCTTCTTGATGCTACGACCATAAGACCGTAAGACGATCTGTGGCAGCTGATAAGTGCGAGCCCTTGCAAGGAACCAGAATGAGCGATTACGAAGCGATTTTGCAGCAAACGATTGAGAATACGCCTGTAGATTGGCTGCAATCTACTACCCATCGCCTCGACATCTATAATGAAAAGCTCGCTAAATTTGAGTTCCTCGAAGAGTTTGAGGCTCTTAATGATCACACCGAAAATAACCTAAGCCAACTTCCCACTGCTTTCGACTATGTTAGACTGGGCCACCCATTATCAAGCGTACTCGAGTGGGCTATCGCGAAAAAATGCGGTCTAAAGGCTGAAAGCGTTGTTGCCTTTGCCTCGCAAACGATGCCACTTCTCGCCATAATGAGGAAGAACAAGTTTCTCAACAGAAACACTAGGGTGGCTAGCAAAGGTCAGCTACCCAAGGGCTTTGACAAAGAGACTTTAAACACTGTTTACGGCTACAACTTCGAGGTTGAAATCGTTGACACTCTTGGTGAACTCTCACTTTTTGAGGGTTGTACTGTCTACATTGAAAGTGAGTCTGAGGTCGAAAGCGAATTGGCTAATATTAACTTTGCACTGAACCTATGTGGTGATTGCGGCAGTATCGTCAGAGTTCTTAACGATGATCATGACTACATCAAAGAGATTCAACACGTCAGGCGCCGTGAGTCGATTGCTATGACTCCGCAGAGCTGTTTTAACGTGCTAACTAGAATGGTCGGCAAATCGACCCAAGAGTCTGAACCTTACAACTCGTCAGATCTCGAGAAGACCATTCAGTCAATTACCCGAACTTCTGCTCCTGTTGCTCTTGGAACTTCAGGCCTATCGGTGCAATATGCCATTATGATGGGTTTGATCGATCATGCAATGGAGCACCATCCGTCGCGAGACATTAAATTCATTGTTCCGCCAAACTGTTACGGAGGCACTAACGATCAAGCTCGAAGAGTTGCAGATGCAATCGACAACGTTGAGATCGTAGACCTTCCCGTAGATAGTGGCAAAAATATGGTGACCGAACTTGAGCGCATCTTGAGTGAAGTCGCAAACCAAGATGCGGTACCTTACATCATTGCAGAGATCCCGACGAACCCAAGGGTTGAAATTCCAGATCTCATTAAACTTCGACAGACCTTGAAAAAGAAAAGACAGACTTCGAATGGCGAAGACGCTATTGAACCAGTCTTCATACTCGATCAGACTTTTTGTCCAAACGTTATTTTTTTTGGAGATACCGGCCACCTTTACGATGTTTGCTCACTCTCATATGTGAGTGGCTCAAAGTTTCCAAGTGGGGGGCGATGCACAGCCGGTTATTGCGTAGCCAACCCGAGTGCTTCAAAGTACATGTTCTACGTGCTAAAGCACCTTAAAATTTGTGACAACGCAGCCACTAAGCTTCAACGGGAGATTTTGACAGAAAAGATGCCCACGATGAATAAGAGAATCGATGGCGGCTATAAAAACACGCTTGAGTTTACAAACTTTATTAAAGAGAACCTGCCTGAAGCCAAAATCAATTTTGTTACCGAAGAGCTTGCCGAAGCGACGTTCACCCCTTCGGTCTTCTCACTAGATTTGCCGACAAAGGGTGAAACTGAGGATGAAAAAGAGGCATACAAAAGAGAGGCAAACGACCGGCTAATTCGAATGATGATTGAATCGATCCCAGAAGAGAGCAAACATTGTGTTAGCTACGGTCAGCTGAAGGGTTGCTACTGGACTATCCCTGCGACCTCTACCCAAGGCACAACTAAAGAGAGCGACAAAGACTACATAGTCAGAGTATCAATCGCTGCAGATTTTGATATCGAAAAGCACAAAGCTGTTTTCCTAGATTTCTGCAAGACCCTCTAAAGGTCCTAAATTCATTTCAACCTGACTTTACTCGAACTCAATTGAAATTAATAACCCCATCAAGCCAATAGAGGAATTTGCTATTTTACCAGCCTCGTTTTTCAGTCTCTTGATCTACTATTGAAAAAGCCGATTTATCTGAACCAGTACCCGAATAGGTTCTTAGCCCCAATGTTCGAATATACTCGATAAAGTTTTGATTGCCGGACACTCCATAAGTAGTCGCTGTGCTTTCTGCGGAGCTCTGGCTTACATCGTTAAACCTGAGTATACTTGCCCGAGGAATCTCAGATGCGTGTGTGTCCCAGGCTTGAAAGAAGTTGCAAAAGAACTCAGCTTGTTTGGACTCACTGCTATTACTAGTTGACGAAGACTGATAGCCAACCTCTTGCAGATATATTGGGGCAGAAAACTTATCGACTAGAGCTTGCAAATCATCTGTAACAACCGATGGATCTTCAACCTGAAAATTGCTATCTATCGGATAGTAAGTCACATGAATCAAATCAACTACCGACTCCATAGAAGTCCATTCATCAGCGCTAGCTGACTCAGTAAGACCGTGCAAGGTTCCAGTAAATGCCAGCTCAACACCCCCAGAGGTGAAGGCTGAATGATCAGACACGTTTGTGATGAACGTTTCAAAATCAGAGACGCTACTGATATCACCAGACCAGTTAAAAGCGACGAGTCTTCATCTTCTTTTGGCTGCTCCTCACAACTGGCCAAAACAAATTGTGAGACTAAACAGAGCCTTTAGCAGCCTTAGCCATCTCATACTGGTTTATCGGCATTTTTTGAATTTTGATTCACCGATGAAAGGCCTGAGCCCGAGTGCCGATATGGTGCCTATAAGGAGTTCAATTTGAGACACTTTCTTATCGATAAGCCCTTATTGCCCAGGAGATGTTGTTAGTCGCACTCTCAACCGTGGGACAGGCTGCTAGATGAAGGTTCTTTTTGAGGTGGGAATGTGGCCCACCTCACCAAAACTTACCACCTTCATTCTGCCAGACTCATCAATGCTAATTGTTGATAGACTACACTGATAAATGTCGAATTCTGTCCATGCGGCCGTGCTTACTCCAAGAGCCTTCGTAACAAAATATCGAATGACATTACCATGGCAAACCAAGGCAATATGTTGATCTTTACCCCGAGCTCGAGTGAAGAACCTTTTGAAGACTTTATTCATTCGGCTCTTGGTTTTCGCCAGATGAGTTTTTTTAAGGTCGTATTTTTTAATCAGTCGATCTGGAAACTCTGGAATCCCCTCGACAAGTAAATTGCTATTACCTACCTTCGGGGCTACAAGAAAAGGAACAACTGAGTCTGCCGTTTCTTGAGCCCTGATCATTGTACTTACGAAAACCTTACGGACATCATACTCAGCTAAGCGCTTGCCAACTCTTTTTGCCTGATACCTCCCCAAACTCGTGAGCTGGCCATAGTTCACTTTCTGCTTATCCGTATGGTACTGTCCGTGTCGAATCAAATGTATATACTTAATACCCAAAGCTCGCCTTCTTGCTAGATCTTCTGCGGTTGACTGCTCCCAAAAATTGGCAGGCGCACTATACTAATTTTGTTAGCTTCTGTGCTCACGATTAGCTGTAGCTGGAAACTTCTTATCCAGAGCATCCCAGAAAGGAGTCGTTTGAACTCTGCCCTCCGTTTGCCAATGATCCGCCTTGCAACCAGCATCGTTTGCGCTCGTCAAAAATTGCATCAATATCGACTTCGGGTCTTTGCTTGCTCTTAAATCATCATACTTGAGCATTGCCAGATGAGACTCGCCAAGGTCTTGCCACCACGCCTGTTGAGGTGCCAACTGATGCTGCTCAATACCTTTGGGTTCTGGAGCCGTATAGCTGTAGAAAGCTGGGAACTGCACTTTAGGGTCACCTGGCCAGAAGCCGAAACTCACCACCTCATGTGAGTAAGCCTCAATATCAGAGCGCCGATTGCCTGTGGTCGTCAAATTCACGTCGCGACCTGAGAACCTTGTCACTGCATAATCAAAGCTATGCCAAAACAAATGAGCTGGAGACGTTTTATGAAATGAATGCCCAGCAAACAGCCTGAAGCACTCATCTACGAACAAAAGAACTCTCCAGTAAGCCTTAATGCTCTCATGATCCCAGTGCTTGTGTTCAAAGTCTTTTTCGAAATCAAGAGTCGAATGGGGATTATCATAGGGCTTTGCCAAAATCGGCTTGTTGTAACCGACTGAACCTAACTCCTTCATCAAAGCTTGGTATATATCGGCAACAGATCGGTTTGCCAGTTCAATTTCACGTCTCTGCCCCTCAGAGGTTTTCACTAAAACCTTCAATTGATGAACATCTAATTCAATCTCAAAACTCTTACCCTCATGAGGAATATTCAACGTCGTAATACCTGAGGGTGACAGATGTAAAGTGACATGCCACCACTGATTTTGCTTTGGGTAGTAGGCCATTTTCACTTTGCCAATGATTTGGCAAATCAAATGTAAGGTCGTCTTCGTTTCTTCCCAAGCTTTGTAATCGAGTTCTGGTAGCTCAACTGCCATTGACTTGTCCCTCTCTTCATCGATTGTATCTTGTCTAGAAATAAGAGCCTACTAAAGTTATACGACTGAAGTCATTGGCATTCTGTGAAAAAAGCCCAATGCGAATTGAGCATTGGGCTTTAGCGTTACTATTCGAATTTATAAACAAGTAGGGCTATTTGTATGTGCCCCTGATCGGGTAGTTGTTTTCAGGGTCTCTGATCCAACGAATACCAGACAGCAGCTTATCTAACTCAGGTCTAACAAAAGGGTTGTTCGATATATCTGTTACATGAAGCTCTCCAGCTTCATTGACAACAAACAGACCCGGCTCAGCGAAAGGTCTATCGGTTTCTTGCGGCGAGCGTGGGTGAGAGATGTAGAGCCCAAGCTCTTGCATCTGCTCAATAGAGAGATCGTAGCCAACGTCGAACTGAAGCTCTAGTTGTTCTTGTGTCTGCAGCTTCGCTTTCTCCTCGGTGTCAGCTGAAATCACGGCAATGTCTACACCTGCTGCCAAAAAGTCAGCTTTCATCTCTTTGAGCTGCGCCAGGTACTTTGTGCAGAGTGGGCAATGCTTACCCCGGTAAACCACAACCATATGCCAAGTCGATTCATTTTGGGGTGTACCGAGCTCAATCTCTCCACCGCCTAGTTTTTTGACGCTCATTTTAGGAAACTTATCACCTGCGTGAAGTTTTGTTGCGCTCACGATGCTTCTCCTTTGAATACTTTATTTAAATGTCTCTGTAGCCTTTCAAAATCATTCTCAATCGCGGGGTTTTTCATAACATCGAAACTCGCGAATGTCTCAAGTGGCTCCATACCGAAGAATTTAAAATTCATATGCATTGGGAAGAACAGATCATCGACTGATTTGCCCTCAAAAAGCCACTCTTCTTTGTTGTCAAAGGCCTCACTTGGCGCATTGAAAGTAAGCGACATCATATACTTTTTGCCTTTCAATGTTCCACCTGTGCCATAACCCTGCTTTGGGGTCGCTCTTGTTCGCCCATCTCCATTACACATTTGCCCACCCATGCCAGCTGTGTAGACTTCATCCATATATTTCTTAAAGCTCCATGGCACACCCATCCAATTCACTGGTGATTGCAAAATGATAAGCTCTGCCCATTGGTGCTTTTCAACTTCTTCATCAACATTCCATTCTGATTTCATATCAGATGATTTGATTTGGTAACCTTCTCCCTCGAGAAAAGTGCCTATCTTCTCAAACATCGCAGCGTTCAGTTTGCCCTCGGCGAAAGGATAATACTGATGAGCATTGATGATTAGTGCGTTTTTCATACAGCCTCTTTCATTTGATTCACAGAAATGCTAGTTTAGTCTTTTAGGTAACCTTTCACAACCAGTATACTTTTTGTAACCAGGAGGCTCAGATCGCAAGTTCGGCTCAAAGCACCAGAAATAGGCGAAAAAAAGTTATTGAAGAAACATGTGACGAACCGTGTCCCATAGAAAAAGGAATGAGAGTTATTGGTGGTAAATGGAAAGGCTCAATTCTTTGGCACCTAAAGGATGGGCCTGTTCGCTTTAACGACTTAACCCGGCAACTGGGTGGGGCGAGTAAAAAGATGATTTCTCAAAGGTTAAAAGAGATGGAAGACGCAGGCCTCGTCAAAAGAGAGCTTTTAAGTGAAAGACCCATCGCTGTAAACTACTCTATTACTAGGTTCGGCAAAACCGCCCTTGGCATTCTTGAACAGCTTAAAGACTGGTCTGTAAAAAATAGGCTTTAGCGTGTTGCTCTATTTTGCTACCTGCGGTTCCAATACCGCTGACCCTCTTTTGCGGCCAAAAGCTGAGTGAATTTTTGCTAAAGCCAAAACAAACAAGTAACCAAGAATCAATCTGAGCAAAAGCAGCCCGATAATCTCTCCACCGAAAGCCAATACCAAAATGGTATCTTCGATCAGTGCATGGCAAATGCCCATAAGGCTTACAGACAGAAAGATACTACGCCTATCTATGCTTTGGCTCTGGATAGACTGCAGAATAAGGCCCGCTCCGTAGGTCAAACCTAGGCTCAAACCAATAGCTGTCGAGGGTAAAATTTGTCTTTGCAGCTCTAATGGTTTTAAGACCACCTGAAGCGTTTTGGTAATAAATCTCATGAACCCTAGACGCTCTAAGCCCTCCATAATTACCATCAGTACAAAAATAATAAGATAAATTGAAGCCAAATTTTGAACCTCTTTGCCCACAGTCTGAAACGGATTGAGGCTCTCTGTCTGCACCGGTAATACAATTTTGGCTGGCCCCTGAAACAGGCCCAAAAACTTATACGAGCTCATCACTACAAAAGCCATGACAATGGCTGAGCCTAGCCGAAACAAAACTTGAAAAGCGATATTGAGGCCGCACTTCTTCGCAACCATCACCTCGATAAACAGATTGTGACACACCAACATGAGAAGCCCCAGCGTGGTGGCCTGGGCAACAGTCAGCTGAGAAATGCCAAGGCTTGAGAAGGCAATTAGACCAGCATAAATGTTGTTGGCCATAGTCATAGCCCAAACCACGCCTGCTTCAGGAGGCAAATCGAGCATAGCCATAACTGGCCTGAGCGGAACCACAAGAAAACGAACCAGGTCGAAGTACTTTAGCAAATGCACAAGAAAAATGATGGGCACCATGATTTTGAAGAGCTCAAGAGAAACCCTTGTGGTTGACCTCAAGTTTCTCTTCAAAAACTCAACTGCTCTAAACTGCGGTAGCCGCTCAACTTTCATAGGGCCAGAGGTTAACTTCTTCTCAATTTTGAGACAGCACCAAAACCCTCTACATGCAAATATGACTAAAAAATTGTAGAACCTAAAGCCCTCTAAAAGTAAGCAAATGGGGATACGAAAAATCATTTTCTTCAAAGCCATGGAGACCAAAATGTCTGAAAACAAATCACTGGAAAACCTTGATCTGATTTCTGAAATCAAATTCACTCGTCAAGTTGATGGTGGAATGGAACCAAGCCTTGATAAAATAGAAAGTCTCAGTATCAACCTTGAAGACTCAACATGGGTTTCAGAGCCGTCAATAGATCACTCCAGCTTCAGCATCGATGGTTCAGAAGCAAAACCACAAGCCTCTGGTAGACTTAGCGATGACGAGACTGGCGAGATTATCAGCTTACTTAAATGTGTTCTCATCACCGAGAGTGACACCGATGAAAATAGCACCGGTGGGGCCACGAACCTCTATGTTGATCTTGTATACAATAACGGAACCGAGTTTCGACTTTTCATTGAAGGGCGGGACGGAAGGCGTAGCAGGTGGGAGGCTGTAGCCGGCTCGACAACAAGTCTCGTAGAGCTATTCGACAGGCTGCTCAGTGCCAGTGAAGCCTCGGGTTAAGTAAGCTTTTCTAGAATAGTATAAAAAGAACTCAAACGAGAGCCCAACCTCCTCAAAAGCTAAATAGGCTGGCTCAAAATTTGCTCTGAATATTAGAATGTTCAAGTTGTTTCAGATATTTACCGCTGCCGTGATGCTCACGACGGCTTTAGCGGCGAGCCCTACCTTTGCAGACGAAGATCAGTGCAAAGATCAGCTCGGCAAGAGCCAAATTACGGCGATTCGCGGTCAGGCACATAGTCGGTTCATCAGCCCGGTGATTCAGTGGATAAGCCAAAAAGCTGTGAACCTGGCACTAGATGCTATCGGCGCTTACAAGGGCCTTCCTAAATATCTTGAGCGCAACACAGAACTTCAGCAAACAGGCCGCTACCTCAACTACGATAATTTTGGCGAAATGGGCTTGGCAGAGATGGGTATCTCTGTGCAGTTCAACCAGGCAAAACTCGACGCTCTCAACACTGACCGCCCAATGATTATCGTTGCCAACCACCATCTGGGTATTGCTGACGGTTTGTCACTACAGCACCTCGCCAGCACGGCCAGGAGAAATCAACCCTCTCTGTTGTTTTTAGCTCGATGGATCGAAAAACTGCTGCCTAATGCAATTTATGGCGATGAACACGGCTGGGGCACGGCTGTGCCCGTAGAGATCAACAAGCCAAATGAGTCAGACCCCGACTTCGACGAGAAGATGGCCGAGCTGAAGGCCTTCAACTCTGGCTGGAGTCGTAAAGCAGCTAAAGCTCTAAAGCAAAATGGGCTACTGGTTATTTTTCCGGCGGGTCAAGTGGCTTCTATCGACAAAGACAGCCAACACGAGTACCCCAACAGTGTTTACGACGCTGAAGGCTCCTGGCAGGAGGCTGTGATCAATCTCGCAAGATTAGGTAAGGCCGATATTGTGTTTGCTCACGTCGACAGCGTAAACTCTGAAGACTTCTATCTGAAACGAAAACGCTTCGGCGGCGGCGACAAAGAACGAGTGATTTGGTTCTTCTCTGAAGCTCTTGCGAAGTCTGGTACAGCAGTAGATGTCTTTTTAAGTGACCCCGTCTCAATTCATGATCTTCACAGCACATTGGCAAGGCAATTCGTCACTCTCGATGAGCAAACCGAAGACCAAGACCAAGCCATTGAAGAACTCACGGCTCAACTTAAAGGTGATCAACAGCGAACCGCTAAGCTTATGAGACTCTACACGTACCTTGTGCAAGACCTCTACCCACAAGAGTTAGATGCCATTGAGTCTCCAGAGAGACAACCCTAGATGCCCTGACCGAAGCAACTGTGTTTGGTCGGAAATAGAACACCGATCTCTAGTCGACGTAAGTGACCCTGTCATTGCGAATTAAGAACTGTCCGTCAAACAACATTGGTACTCCTGTTGACGAGCCTGCCAGCTCTTCAATGCTTGTTTTCTTGCCTTTCACCGCATGTATATGCAGATGAGGTTCGGTTGTGTTGCCAGAGTTACCCACTTCACCGATAACTTGCCCCTCTTCAACACTTTCACCAGTCTTTACCACAACAGAGCCATTCTTGAGATGCGCTAGCAGCACACTGTGACCAGAACAAAATATTACGACACTATTGCCGAGAAGGTTTTCAGGGTCCATCTGAAGAGGAGCATTATCTATCAGGCCATCTTTGCTCAAAATGACTTCACCGCTACATGGTGCAACAAGCTTGTCTCCGAAAATTTCAAAAGCCTGTAAATTAATTGGCATTAGCCCAGAAGCCCTAGTGCCGTATTCGTTGACCTTCATAATATCTAGTGCAAATTTTTGAGCCTCAACTTCAAAATGATAGTTCATGGCTGCACCAACACCGTGCCCCACATGGTAGGTTCCTTGCCTCAACGGAAACTTCAGACTGATAGCTTCGCCCTCATAATTTGCAGCCATTAAAACTGTAGGTAAGTCACTTACAAAAAATAGAGCCAAAGCAAAAGTTAGTACCGTGCTGAGACCGGGGCGGAAGCTACGCTCAAGTGCCATAGGCACTTGTCTTAAGTTCTTGTCTAACATAGCTGCTGCAGGGACGTACAAGACCAAAAACAAGATAGGCCACCAAGCACCAAGCCAGTGCCACCCGGCCCCAGCCTTCCACATTGTAAGTAGAAATGCCCCCACCAACAGCCCAACACTGAGGCGGTAAACTCTGTTGCCACCCTTGTTGAATGCCACCCATGCCAACAGCATAAAGGGCAGCACGATATGAGAGAAAACTGTCACAATAATCATAAACCAAATCACTTTAAAAACTCCCGAGGCTTTGAATTCAGTTATTTTCGCCTAACATTCGTTGAGATAGAAACCTAGCCCCATGTGAAAGATTAAACAAGGTGACCCCATCAAGCTGAGAATGAAGGTGCGCAGGCTCTTTTTTGGCAAGACCTCTGGCCAGAGGCTCAAGAATATGGGCACTTAATCCGAAGTATCTTTATGAGTCGAACGGGTCTTATCATCTTAATATCTCTTCTGTTTTGCAGACCCGTTACTGCACAGAACTCTTGTGATGTACCAGCATGTGATCTTCCACCAGTTTTTCAAGATTTGAGAGACAGTAATCAACTCATTGATGACAGTCCAAATTTAATTAGAGGTGCAGTAGAAGGTCTGTCGTCTTTGTTTCAGCCAGGCGATGAGCATTGCCCGACTGACTACCAAGAGCCCGAGCCCTCTGACGACGGTATAGAGAGAGTTTCAGATATCTTTAGCCAGGGACCAAGTTCTGATGTCGGCAGCATATCACGCATCTCTGTTTCGGAGGCTCAAGCATTGTTCAACAGTCTTCGAGATGACTGCCGGATACCTCACCAGATGAATATTGATGGCTGTTACGCCAGAGCTCACGCCATGGCTAAGATTGCCGGTGACAGAGGAGTCAGTGTAGCCAAAGCATTTTTTAGCCCTTACAGTCGCGGGGGCTTAAGTATGAGCAACCCCATCACCGGAGAATACGTCGAACAAAGGTCGCAGGCTGCAATAGCCGTTGCAGTGCAGGGGCCTGATGGCAGCTCTCAGCCTTATATTATTGATCCTTCAGTTGCAACCGGCCCAATGCCGCTTAACCAGTATAGACAGCTCCTCTCTACTTACGAATCTGCCGAGGCTGTCAATGTACAGTTTGCCAGCCGGTATCGGTACGGCCGTAGTGAACGATACCAGGAGCACGGATACCATGAGGACCAAATGATAGGATGGGGCCAAGGGGATGCCTATGAAGCAGAATACAATTTGAACGACTTCAGAAGAATTCAGCACCACTTCCAAAGCGACAACCCTGATCGATGCAGCTGTGTCGGAGGGGTACTGAACGAATTTTGGAGCATGATACCAGCAGAAACTTCATCAGTGGTGCAAGCTCAGTGTATGACCATGGCACCGGCTTCTCGTTAAAATGAATTTGGTTAGATCTCACCAAGACTCTAAATCATTATCAGTTTTTTGACCTGAGTGATGGGCCCCTCGATCTGACCTCGATTGATTATTCTAAAAGCCACAGACTTTCAGGCTCAGAGTACAAGGCCTTGTACTCACTCTCGAATGGAAACAGTAATTCAAACTGAGACCTATAACATCGAATGGCCCGATCGAGCTGACCGAAACTCTCTAGGCTCTCTGATTTTTTTGAAATGCAAATCTGTTTGTCATTTTTTCGGCGTTCAATCACGCGTTTTACTAGCTCACGCTCATTTTGACTTCTACAAAAGCTGTTTATGTAGCCATAAGAAAAGTAGCGCTCCCAAAACTCTTCTGAAAGAGCCGGCTTGGGCCCCATTAGTAGCTCAAGGTGTTCTGGCACCACAGAATAGGGTTTATCTTCGTAAAGTAACTTCTCAACGAACTGAACCCTATTGAAAGCTTCAAAAGTAAGGCGATGATCAACATGAAACCCAAGACCCATAGGCCCTATAACCAACTCAGGCTCATACCGACTGACTAAACCTTGAATGTCTTGAGAGAGTCGATCAAGAAGGGCTTCTTCTATCGGCCAAGATACAATTCGGCTGTAGCTGATTGGATCAACAAACCTGTCTGGAGCATCAGGGTAACCAAGGCTTAAACCCTCTATACCCAATACATCAAGCGCTTTGCGGTTCTCTTCTTCACGGTCTCTTTGGTTCTTTGTAAAAACAGAGACTACTAGAATTCTTTTGCCCTCTCGCCTCCACTTCATCATGTGGTGAGCGCATGACAACACAGCATCATCATAGTGAGGTGAAAGCACTAGTACTGGGGCTGAAATAAACACCCCCCCATTGCAAAACCTAATGTGACTATCAAGCTCTTCACATTTTGCCTTTCGGCGCCAACAGAGAAAGCCGCTGCCACCGCATCATTGACCACATACACCGGTACGCCATCACACTGAAAGATTGATCGTAGATCATAGCCCAAACCCGGAACACTGCAGTCTCCGGCTGTTCCGTTTTCGAATATCTCAACAGGCAGCGACAAGAAAACAGAATCAAAATGGTAGCAAGAGAGTAAGTCTAAAAAATAATCTCTTACGATAGAACTGAGATGACTGGTCGAGCTACCAGGCTCAAGCACCGGAAACAATTCGTAATCTCTCTCAATTACCTTATGCGCCCCATTTGAAGAGAGTTTGAGGCTGGTTTGACCCCAATCAATTAGCAGAGGGGTCTTGTAACCCAAACTTTGCTTCTCTAACCCCCTGATGCCTGCCCATTGTGGTTCTGAATGGAAATGCACCTCGAAAGGAAGCCGCAAAATCGAAGGCTCTCTATTTTCACAAACATGACTTGATTGGTGCTGACTCTTTAAGCCCTCAGATGCTCCTCCTAGAATATGAAGCGAGCTGAAACCTGAGGCCAACCTAGAAACGCACTGAGATCTATCATTTATAAACTTACCTACACCTTGATGCAGATCTTTGAAAAACTCAAAAAGAAGGTCTTTAGGGTACTGCTCTTTGTAAAGGACCCTGTCGCCGGCCATTGCTCCCCAGATCTCGACTGGCATGAACTTAGGCCTTTTTATGACTGAAAAATCTGAGCCTTGGTCTCTTCTACTGGTTTCCAAGTTTGATATTCCCGGTTTAAAGCCAAATGAAAAATGCGATCAAAACCAAACCTCAATCGGCATAACGTTAAAAAGAAATTGAAAACTGCAAAGTACACAAGATGCCGGCGCCCCTTTGCCCAAGCCCTTTGCCATGAAGCTTGGCGCTTTCCATATTTATGGTGCAGGGTCACAGTATCTGGAAACAAGTGATTGAGCCGCTCAATTTCTAGGACCATTCTCTGGTACTTGCGGTACATACCCTCGAAAGTCTCGGGCGGTCGGTAATACAACTGGCTGTCTACACACTCGATCGCGTCTTTTCCAAACTCGCTGAATACTTTTCTTGAAAGAAAAATGTCATCGCACCTAATACCCGCCTTGAGGCTAAGAAAGGCATTGTCTTTTTTTCTGTCAAATTCAATCTCGTCTGCCTGTGGTATATGCCAATTCTTTATCGCAAAAAACTGGCCATTGAAGTAATGCCGCCTGGTTTGATAGCCATTATTTTTGTTGTAGTCGTACAAAGCCTTCGCCAATAGACTATTTCTAATGCTGTTTAGCGGCTCTTTTTTGAGGTAGGCAACTTGAGTGCCCTCGGCCTCCATCGCATTACAAATTGAGAGGAGTGCATCTTTTTCTATTACTACATCTGCATCGCTGAAAATGAGCCATGCTGCTCCGCTGTTTCTGCCTGCAAAATCTCGCTGGGCACTCACTAAGCCACCCCGAGTCTCGAGAAGCTCTAACTGTTCGCCGTAACTTTGACATAGCGACTTTGTTTGATCAGTACAGTCGTCTAGGGCAACCGTTATAGAGAATCTGTATCCACTTTGGCTTTCGGCAAATTCTTTAGAATCAAAGACCGAATCGAGAAGAGTTAAGATATTTTGCTGTTCATTCTTTGCATTTACACAAACTGGAATCAGCATAATTTCTCTATTTTTTCTGCCGCCAACCTCGAGCCATTAGACTGGTAGCTTTGCCTTGCCATCTCCAGCCCTGTGTACCACTCAGCTGACTCCAAACAATCTTGAAACAATACCCGTAAATTATCGACAGACAAAGTTGTCACCTCTTTGACTACCCCAAGCTGGTTCTGCTTCAGAAAGAAGGCTTGATGGAACTGATCATTGCAAATCGGGTTCATTATCATTGGTACACCTGAGCGTATTGCCTCCATAAAGGAGTTTGCACCTCCGTGTGTTATAAATAGATCTGCTTGCTCAAGAACAGAGAGCTGTGGAGCGTACTCAAACATGCGGACCCAATCTGGAAGACTCTGAAAATGTGGCTGATTAGCCAAATCACCGGCAGATATAACCAATTCGACGTCTAAATCTCCACAAGCCTCAATAGCCCTCTCGAAGAAGGCAGGCCAGTGATAAACTTGTGAGCCAAATGAAATGTAAACCAGTTTTTTTGAAGGCATTTTTCTACGAAACGGCCTTCCAGGCGCAGCTTTTGGAAGCGTCGGACCAACCTGCTGTACATCATCCCCACCGTAACCCGAAACAGAAGGCGTAGTGAAAGCGACATTGAGGTACGGAGACAGAATATCGCAACCTCGAAAGGTAGTTTCCAGGCTATGCTGCTTAAGCAAACCATATCTAAAAGCATCCAGCTTTTTTGCAGTATCTAACAATTCACTCGATAAACCCTCTGGCAGAACTGGATTCATAGAGTTCGATAGTGCTACCCATGGTATTTGTAACTTATGGGCTGCTAGTGCTGGGGCATAGAGAAGAGGATCCAAGACGATGACATTAGGCTTCCGCTTTTCAAAACAGTTCTGACAATTTTGAATTAACGCCTCTACTCCATCGCACAGCAGAGCTTGAACCCAGGCGCTCAACGCCTGCTTGTCTTGCACAAGACTAATCAGCTCCGCACCCTTAGTAGGACGCCCTGGACTTGGAGCGACAAGATCATCAAAAAACTCAAGATCAAAAGGGCGAAGTTGATCTGAAAGGTCTGCCGAAGCTACAAATGATACTTCGTGCCCCATCTCGGCAAGGTATTGTGCCGAACCAATCATAGGGTTGAGGTGCCCTTTCTCAGGTATAGTTACGAAGAGGTAGCTATTCATAGTGCCTTCCAAACAAATGGTACCACCGCCCTAGGGTGTAAGCCCTAAAGTGACTCATAGCCTCAGGCTGCCTCATAATCTGCTCAAAATCTAGGTACTTTGCGAGAAAAGCCTGACTCTCTGCTGGTAAATCGCCAAGCATATCTTTGAACCTTAAGAATTGGTAAAATGGTAGAGCCGATTTCTTTCTCTTTACGATTGAATTGGGCAATACGCCCTCAATAAGACTGCGTAAGTGTGACTTCTCTAGACTATTTTTAAAACTTGTCTCTAATGATAAACTCTGGGCAGCCTCTAAGACTGGTCGATTTGCGAAGGGCACTCTCGACTCAAGCGAGTGCCTCATGGTGTGAACATCACCATTAAGCAACAGACGGCCAAGCCACATACGAGATACCAAATAACTGGCTGACAAAGCTGGTGCCCGCCTCCAACTGTAACCCCTGCTTTCACAAAGCTTAATATAGCTCTCAGCTAGATCTTGCTTGAAGGTCGAAAAGGCTTGGCTTAACGGTGGTGCATCAAAGTTTTCAAAAAGACTTTGAGGCGTCTGACAAACTTTTGGATCTAAAACAAAAAAATAGCCGAAATGAGTTTCATCTGCTGCATCTCCGACCAGAACTGACTTACAGTAAGAGGAGGCAAACCTAGCCAAGAGTTGCTGAGTTACTTCTTGAGGCCAAACCACAATAGAGGCTTGCGCACCAATTGCAGTCTCTAAAGCCGTTATGACTTCACTTGCGCCCGCCTGAACTAAATGAGCCATGCCGCCAGTAACACCAGACACTTCTAGAGCTGGATTGGTATCTGAAGAGTTCACAATGCCGTTTATATCATAACAAATCGCCTCATGGTCATGGTAATCCATTATGAAGTGGTGTTGGCTCTCTCCCCTTGTAGCTAACAAACTCGAATCTAGCCCTCCACTTAAAAATAGGCCTGGCTGTTCTAAGGCATCTAAGTTGTCGTCGACGGCTTTCATAAGTGTTACACCAAGATCGAATTGGCAACCAAGCTTTGATTCGGGCAGATAGTGAAAATACTCTTCTACTCTGAAGTTAGAATGAGAGAATTTAGCAAAACTACCAGGAGGCAATACCTCCACTCCTTCAAATGGTGTGGTGAGTGCTCCGCTAAAGTAAGGAGCCACAAGAGCCTCTGCGATTACTGAGTCTCTTAACCCTTTTGGTGTGGTCACCTTTAGAAGTGCTTGAAGCTCACTTGAAAAAATGAATGAACCCGACTGACGAGTAAAAAAGAAGGGCTTAACACCTACTGGGTCTCGCGCGGCAAAACCTTGTTGCCTTACTTCATCCCAGATTACGAAAGCAAACATTCCCTCAATACGTGTTAAACACTTGTCGCCCCACTTTTTGTATGCGGCTAGAAGAACCTCAGTGTCGGTCTCAGTCTCAAAATGCCAACAGTTGAGGCTTTTAGCCAAATGCTTGTAATTTGTGATTTCGCCATTAAAAGCTATCACCAAACCATCTCTGCGATAAGGCAGATCATGCTCATTATCAGTCACAACGGCCAATCGGTTCTGGCCGATACAAATGTCTTTGCTTTGATAAATACCATGGCCGTCGGGCCCACGATGCGATTGAGCTTCAATCAGTTTCTCAACTAGCGAAGAATTATGAGTGGGAAAGGCCCCCGCGATTCCACACATATCAGACCTCTACGAGCAGACGGCTCTGCTCAAGGCATGACAAAGGCAAGAAATCGTCATCAGGGTACAATTTAACAGTTTTGGTTTTTTTGAAACCATTTAGCCTTTCGCCGACATAGTCATACACAATTTGCTTGGCAGGTGCGACACCCCAGGTTTCTTCACAAGCGAATGGTGTGATCAAATCAAGATCAAAGACTTCGAAGCATCTTTGGACTATCGGATACAGATCACAATTTGACTCTCCCCTAAACCACTGGTCGGCTCCGTCTCCAGTCACAACTTGGCTGAAACCCAAAGCCTTCGCTCTCTTGGCCAGAATCCATTTCGATATGGGGTGTAAGTTGTAAATGACGATCCCTGTCCGCTTACTGAAGGCTCTAAACTCCTCGAGCACACTTTCACAAGAGACCCACTCAAATCTAGGAGAGTCTTCTAGCGAAGAAAAGTAGCTCTCGACCAATCTAGACTCTCCATACTCTTCTTTTTCAAATTTAAGTGTTACAGGAGTAAACGAAATCTCTAACTCTCTCAAAACAAAGTACAAAAACCAAGAGTCGGCCCCTCCGCTCAAAGCAAGAAGAACCTGACCGTCTATTTGATCTCGCAGATTCTTTGCAATTATTTTGACAAATTGATCTCTTCGCATTGGCGAAGCACCCTTTCGCGCTCTTCTTTCTTCTCACTTGGCGTAAGCTGAACCTGAGTTGAGAGCTCAGCCTGGCCACCTTTGCAAAGATAACATGTCTTTAATGGTTCTGACCTGTTGAGGTAATCTTTGATTTGGCCCAATACCACTGTCTCATCTTCCTGCCTGAGTTCAATACCATCAACACCGAACTCGTCATTACTCGATAGCGCCTTTAAGTATTGAGTTCTCGTGCAGCAATAAAAGTACCCATGGCGAATACTGTGACAGCGATGATGGATCCAGCAGCCTTGAAACGTCTCTTTAGCCTCATCATAACATGACAACTTTTCTCTATTCATGTTCACAAATTTGTCTTGGACCTTCCAATTCACAGTCACATCAAATTGCTTTGCCCTCTTAGCGAAGTCTTTTAAATCTTTGTTAGTGTAGTTCTTTGTCGGGTAAACCGAAACCGTGACCCAATCTAACAACTTAAGGCAATCATCTGTAACCCTATCAAAAAAGTTCCCATTGGTGGTCAAACTGACTACCGGAGAAACCTCAGAACCCTTAGCGACCTCGAGAATTTCTCTGAACCTAGAATGAAGAGTCGGCTCGCCACCGACAATCTTTAAAAATGAAGGCTGCAGGTACTTTTTGATCTCGGCCAAGTCTCGCCTAACATCTTCGGGATCAACTTCCCATTTTTTTAAAATCGGCGAGAACGAACAACAGTGGTCACATCGCAAGTTACAATGATCGACTATATGAACTTCTAGCGCCCGTGTAGGGATCTTACCTTCTTTTACGTAGTACCTATCCATGGCACACTCCCTCAATCTCAACTAGCAAGTCTTCTCGGCAAACTTCAGCATGACAGTACTCTTTGTTGGCAGACCCAAGAGCCGATTCGAGTAAAGGCAAAACCCTCGCTTTATCGCGCATGTTTCTCAGATAGATCCTCCAGTCAGAACTAGCAAAACAAAAATCTTTACCTGAGACCTGACTCGCTTTATCTAAAAGATGCCATATGTTCCTCAATGTAAGTCTAGTTTGAGACTCAATATCTTCTGCATGCTGAGTTTGATGACCAGTAATACTGGCGGTACCTGAAATATAGAGACACTTATCGGTAAGACTTGCCCTTGAGAAACTTGGGCCAACTCGACCATATTGTCTTGGGTAATCGTAGGCGTTGACTTGCATATCATTGCTGAGATGAATGATTTTACCATTTGCTGATAAAGCGCCAACAACCATGTTGGCATCAAAAGACCCTATTGCAGTCGCTGCAGGAAACTGGAAGTTTTCAACACCTCGGTCGCAAAAAGCTCGGTGCCGACCAACGCAGAACTGCCGATACCTCTCATCGCCGTGGTCGCTTGAGTGTATGTCTGGGATAAAGTTCCAGATTCTGCAGATTGAACTGGCCTCTAAGTCACTAAGTAACCTTGAATAGACCTCATAAGCAGCTCGTTCAGCACCTGCACTCAAATCAGTTTGATAGATATGCTCAAGCGGTAGTGGCGGCATCAAACTTTGAATAGGTGAAGGGCTTTCGACTTCTAACATCACAATAGCTCAAAATTATCAAATTTGTGGCTTAGAGCCAAATATTAATTGTCGACGCAACTTCACATGAAGGTTTTCAGATTTCTGAATAAAGAAAAAGCTCTGCTTGTTCGAAAAATCCTCTGCAATAACGGCACTTTGGCAATGTTTGCTTGGCGGTGACGATCAACGTCTATGAGCATACCAGCCCCCCTCCTGAAGCTCGATCAGAGACGAAATGACCCGGGCATAGAAGCTGCAAAGTCATCACAGTAAACCGAAGACTAGGAAGTATAATGAAGAAGATCTACATGACAGCTGCATGGGCCTTAGCACTCTGCCTTAGCGTTTCTTGCTCTGAACCTCAGAAACAGAAAAAGCCTGAAGAGACGCGTTCGAGCTTACTTAACCTGAGACCACTCGGCACAGCTGACAGTTGCACCCTCAATGCCGGCACATACCAATTTGATGAGCCAGGTGAAAACGGAGCCCCTGCAGAAACAAAAATGGTGAGTCTACAGCTATCAGACCTTAATGGCGACCCATCAAAACCCCACCTGATCTTTAGCAATGAATCTGATCAGAACGTCGACTTCTTCACTTTCTTGTACACAGAGCTCTTCTTAGATAGTGCTGGTTTTCTCGCTGATGGCCAACCTCGAGACAAGGCCGAGCCATTTGAAACTGGCGTCAGGCTTTTTCTAAATATGCTTCGAACAACTGCTGGACTGCTTGCCTTAGATGCAGCTGGCTTTGATTTCGATGAAGAGATTCGAAACATCAACTTAGACGACATTACGGTCGGCTATGTTGCTGGTTGTGAGAGAGGTGAAACTGTTCTTCACTTAGTCATCGACGACACTGGCGTGAAAATGAAATTCAAACAAATTGCAGACAGCCAGATTCAAGTCAGAGGTTTCATTATTGCTGATGGAGGCAAATTAGAGAAAGACAGACTACTGCTTGAAAAGGTCAATGATCAGGTTTTTCCTCCGGCAACTGTTATTCAGCAACTAAGAGACATCCAAGGCGGACTAGGCGACAGGCTCAGAAGCCTGTTCGATTAATATTCATTACTATAATAAATAGGTGTACATGAATGTTACGGGGCCTATTATCGTTTTAGGCAATAGAGACCCTTTACGAATCGACCCATGTTTTCTGTTCGCATGATTTTAAAACCCAAAGCTTTAAGTGCACGCTTTACGTTGCCAGCTGAGTTGAAGTGCATACAGTTTTTGCTATATGGGTCCTCTTTTTTTACACCTACAGCTTCTCTAAAGTATTGGCTGTCTTCAAATTCAACTCTGTCAAGATCAGCGAAATCAAAGTATAGCTTTGCTCTTGGCTTTAGAACACGACTCACTTCTTTGATATATAAATATAACTCATAAAAATCTAAGTGAACAGATACACTTTGAGAATAAACAAAATCTAACGATTGAGATTCAAGGAAACTGAAATCACCGCCGGAAACCAAATGAAATCTGGTATTTGACAAGCCAGTACATCTTTGTTTCGCCTCTCTCTCAAATAGCTAGGCGAAATGTCGACTCCATAAACAAACTGAGTAAGCTCTGCCATTCTGGATAAAATATGGCCACAGCCAGAACCAATCTCGAGCCCAACGTGGCTGGGCTCAAGTTTTAGATATTTAAAGATCTCTTCAGCAACAGCAGCTTTATCTCTTTGAATATCATCTTTCTTTTGCTCTGGCCTAGCTCCTTAGTCGTTTCCTACCAAATGAAAGTAAAGGTCATGTTCATCTTCAAGATCCCAGCAATTATTTTTCATAGACTCTTTTGCTTCAATCTGCTCTCAGTCATTATTAAAACCAACTACGATGATAACTCTAACAGTTAAAATATGTACTCAATCAATGCAGCGACAACACACAGCATAAGCACCAGCACAG
>JABSOQ010000042.1:1556-26118 GCA_013216195.1 Bdellovibrionales bacterium | reverse complement strand
GCAGGTCAAAGCTGAGGGAACTGGCTTTATAACTCGTGCCGCCAGCTTCGCGACTTGGGTGCGTGGTAACCGACCAGTGGTTGAGTCGCTTTACTTGGCGATGAGAATGGTGCTCTCTGATACTCAAGAAGAGATTTTCTTGCTACAGCGAGATGATGCTGGTTTAAGAAACCACCACAATGCAAAGTACAGGCTGACTGGCGAAGACAGAATCAAGTATTTTCAGTTTGTTTGCCGAAACGATTGGTCGCTTTCGCAGCGTGTACACGATGCCCGCTGTAACACCGATGAAGTTGGTGTAAGGTTCAAAGCTCAGCGCATGACGATTACCGACGCAAATAGGCTTTCATTGGCTGAGATCTTCTCTGAAACAATAGGTGTGTACGAGAACACAGAGAAAGCCCGTCGACAAGAGGCCAGATTTGCCCAGGAGCAAATTGATATGAACCTCGCATTCGCTCAAACAGCAGAAGACAAAGAGCGAGAAGAGGCCATCGAAGACGACCTTTTCGAGTAGTCAAAAGTAGATAGAGCTCGCTGACCTGGCGAGCTCTTTTTTTGTGTTAAAAAATATCTGATCGGTGTCAAAATTGATGGCTGCTGCAGAGGCTTAGTCGCACCGCCAGGTAAAGCCAAGTTTGGAAGAGAACTATGAGAATTTGGATAGTGATAACTCTTATTTTGCCGTTCAGCGCATGGGCTCAAGGCTACGACCCGAGCGGCTGCTCAGGCAATATTGAGTGTAGTGCTGAGCGGGTTATTGGTACTGACAATCGAGTTAAGCCTCGGATCGTTCAACCTGCTGCCTCAGCTGTAATGGTCTCGTGTGGCTCGATGATTCCTGCAAACCAGGCCTACGATGTGCAAATTGATGGCGTAACCTGTGGTGAAGGTGTCGTAAATCACCCAAGGTTTCCGCACCCAGTTGAAAAAAACGTGATGGATGAGTGGGGTGTCTACTCGAGAGTGGGTGGCGATCGTGCTAGAAGAGCTATGCAAGATATTCGTCAATACGAGATCGAGTGGTCTTGTGAAATCGAGTACCCCATGTACGAGCATTGGCGTTGGGATGAAAAAGTTGGCGACTTTGAAAACCGCTGTGGTCAATAGCCTTGGGTGACAACTTGTCAGCGAACTCGAGTTGAGCACTATACCGAAGAGTATGAAATTGATGTCTGCGGGCTATATGCTGAACCTGAAACGACCGCGCCTACTGATTTAGGCAGCTTTGGCGGTTCCAACACGGACCCAGGTGGGGGCTTCGAAAAGCCAAACCTGGGCGACGGTGAGAGTGCTGATGAGCTAAGGCGAGCTTGGGATGATGCCAGGCTTGAGCAACCGCAACAACCAGTTCGGTCAGGTTTCTTGATTGGCGCAGCCAACGCTCAGTCGGCTACAGGTTGTCTGCGTTGGGACAAAGAGAAGCGGACACGGCCTGCGACTCGCGAATTGCCCGCTATTACCTATTCGTGCACAAAGCAAAGACCTAAGTTTTGCACTTGGTTTGAAACAAGAAACCGAACTCGCCGTTGTGAGAACCATAAGATGAAGTACACAGTTGATTACGCCAAAGACCCACAGTGGGATCCGAGCTACGCTGGTGATGGTATGGAAGGCCGAGAGTACATGGACATTCTGCCAAACAAATTCGACTTGCTGCCAGGCGAGTCGGAGTCTGTGCTGGTCTATGCCAACACTGGCCGTCAGCGAACGATGACTCCTGCCATTGCCATTGCCATAGACAACAGGTGGAACGACTACAGTATTGTTTCAGAGCCAGAGTCGTTTCGATGTGAATACCAGATGCAGCCTGAAGTGGCGTTAACAGTAAACACCCTCGGCCGTATTTTGAGAAAAGCTCCGAACCCATTGGCCTTACCAGTAGACCAAGAGGGCAACCCGCTAGAGCCACTCAAATTCGACGAAATTAATGGTGAGATACATACCCCTTATGAAGTTGAGTTGATGGATATCGCAAGGGCCACAATGCTCTACAATGCGAGGTTCTCAAGGTCTATGCCGAGACCAGATGGCTCGGGCCAAGCTGACTCTGATGCGATTGTGTCATCAGCATTTAGTGGTGACCCCAATGAGCTTCAGATGATTCCGACTGAAGGCTTTTGGCAAGAGACTCGCTTTAAAATGCAACTCATTCGCGAAGACAAATGGGGCCGAGAGGTTCGAGTCACTCAGACCAACCCTTTTGATTCAAATGCGGCTGAGTATCTCGGAGAAAGAGTCGTGATTCCGTTAAAAGGTCAGGGTGCAGTTGAGCGCCTTTACCAAGCGAGCGGCCCTTTCGAATTTTTGTTTGGTGGTCTTTACAAGAAGTTTGGTGTTGAGCTGATTCCGGGTGAGGAGTACTTGCTAAAGGTGCAAGTGATTCAGCGAGGGCTACCTTTTTACGAGAGCGGTTGTGAAGATGACGAGAGCGCTGTTTGTGAAGGCGAAGAGGGCTCTAATGATGCCTACAGTGAGCCACTCATTGTGAGGTTTACGCCAGAAGCTGACCAGAGAAGTTGGTTCAAGCGGTTTAAAGACTGGCAAGAACTCATGATGTGGTTTTAAGGAGGTATGCGATGAAAAGTTTAGTTAAAACATTATTAGTATTAAGTTTTGTTGCCTACTCCGGATTTTCGTTCTCTCAAGAGGGAGAAGGAGTAGCTGAGGTTGCCGCCCAGCCAGTGGGTGCTGAACAGTCTATAGGGCAGTATCCTGTTGTGGTGCCTGCTGGCCCTCAGCCACAAGAAGGCTCGAAGCCGGGTGTGAAGTTTCGCGATGTGAGCTTTGCAGTCTCGAACATTAAGCAAGTTATCGAATCATTAGATAAGGCCGACTTTGCCGCAGGTAACGCCATATCGAAAGATGTGATCTGGCAGGTTCATGAGCGAATCAAGGGCGCGGTGGTGTTGATCAATCACATCATCACAAGCGACAAGTTATCATCTGATAAGCGTAGCGAATACTTGGCGATGTTGATGCCGGAGCTTGGTGAGCTGATTTTCTACGTGTTGAGGCACCATGGTGAAGACAAGCTCAAAAACATTCAGAACGTTTCGCAGGCCAAATACATGCTGAACGAATTTTTGCTCGATACTACCAACTTTGTCTCGTTTAGAAAGTCTGTGTTGAACGAAACGGTTTGGGGCCCAATGGATAGCGCTACCCGCGACGAGTTGTCAGAGCTCACGGCAGATGCCTTGAGTGCAATTGTCTCTGGTGCCCTTGCCAATATGTCTGAAGACGATCCACTTCGAGATAAGGCTTCAAACTTTTGGGTTGGCAGTATCTTAGATAAGGCTTTGATGATTCGTGGTGCAAGATTGAACGCTCAGCGCCTTACTGCACTGGTGTACTTGGGTGCCGCTTTCTGGGGACTTGTTGCACCAGGTGTCGATTTTGTTGGTTTGATTGATGGTCGAAGTGAAAACTCGCTGTTTGTGTCTTCGATCGGTTACTTCTCACTATGGGTCACCATCGCATCATTGAAAGCTGCTTCGATCTCGTCAAACACTATAGATATGCTGAAAGCTCTTAAAGAGGGTTTTCAAAATCCAGAGTTGTATGCACGTAGGCAAGAGAGATCACTCAGCCTGATGCAGAGAATGACTCAAAAGTTCAACGCAGGAATGTGCAAGGTCGGGCTCAGGAATCCAGACATGTAGTTCACAACGAGATTGCCGGCTTAGCGATTAGCCGGCAGTTAAGTTGGCGAATAGTGAACATATAGATTAGTGATTCAAGTCTGATCTGTTTTTTAAGAGGCGTATCTTAATGGTGCGCCTTTTCGTTATTTAGCAACCAGGCATTTGATTTCGCGAAGAGATCTAACTATAGAGCTCTAAGGTTTTGAACCACTAAACGCTGGGTGTAATTTTTAAATGTGAGTATATATGAAAGTCTAGCAACCGAAAGTCTGGCTGCGAAAAGTCATTCGTTTAAATCAAGATCAAGTTAATTAGCGAGACCATGGTCTAGTTGTTTACCGACCATGGTCCAGTTCTCCTAGACTCGACTCAAGTCGGCCCGGACCTGGCCGAAAGGGTGAACATAGCAAGTCAAAAACCTCGACCTAAAACTGGGAGAGGCTAAGTGTTGAGTGACTGCGACGCTTAGTTTCAATGATCAGTTTTGACACCCAGAGGTTCTAGGCTTCAACGCGTTCAACCAAGCATAGGGATATGCGCACCCGCCCTGGTCCTGTAGGTGGAGACCAGGGCGGTGGAACAAAAACGTTCGCCAATAAAAGGAGGACTAATATGTCTCTCGTAATTTCTACCAATGTGTCGTCCATCGCGGCCCAAAGAACGATGGGAACAAACTCTAGACAGATCAACAAAGCTATGACTCAGTTGTCGTCTGGAAGCCGTATCACAAAAGCAGCTGACGATGCTGCCGGTCTCTCGATTTCTGAAACTTTGAAATCGACTATCCGTGGATACACACAAGCAAAACGAAATGCCAACGATGGTATTTCAATGGTTCAAGTTGCTGAAGGTGGCTTGAGCGAAATATCAAATATCCTCACACGTTTGAGAGAGCTTGGTGTGCAAGCATCTTCAGACACAGTGGGTGATACGGAAAGAGAGTTTATCAACAAAGAAGTTCAGCAATTGATCAACGAATCTGAGCGGATTGCACAAAGCACTCGTTTTGGTTCTTCAAGTTTGTTGAATGGTGAAGGCGACACTTTTGATTTTCAAATTGATATTAACAATGACGACTTCAAAGATAGAATCTCTTATGACTCTGCAGTAACAGAAGCTACTACAGATAACCTTGGAATTGACGGATTTGATTACTCTGACAAAAACAGTGCTCGTGAAGCTCTTGAAGTTCTTGAAGGTGCACAACGACAAGTCAATGGCTACAGAGCCAACTTGGGTGCCATTCAGAACAGACTGATCTCAACAAGTGAGAACCTTAGTGTTGCCGTTGAAAACTTTTCGGCCGCAAATTCTCGAATTCGAGATACAGACATCGCAGAATCAAGTGCAGGCCTTGCAACTGCTCAGATTCTGAACAACGCTTCAGTAGGTGTGTTGGCCCAAGCAAACCAGCAGCCTTCAGCAGCACTAAGATTGATTGGTTAATATTAGAAAACAGGTTTAGAGGCTGGTTGGTTTAGTACTCCTTCTCCTGCCTCGGTACCTACCTACCCGGAGAGCGTGTTCGTTCTCCGGGGTACTTGTGAAACAAGTTGCACTTCTTAATGTGACAGGTCCATTCTTCTGTCAATTTTCTTTTGTGGCGTCGAATTTCTACTCAACAAAACCCCATCAAATCAAATCAACCCTGGACTCAGTTTTGCTCTGCATTTCAGCAGGACTAATTCGGAGGGGACAGGATGTCAAAAATCACTTGGGCTGTGGTAGCCCTATGCTTACCATTGTGCGCTCAATCTCATGAGCTCAATCAATACACAAGTTACGGAAAGATCAGAAGCGAGCTGCGCAAAGTTGCAGATAAACGTGCCAAGCAAGCAATGACTCAGCTAGATCAGAAAATAAAAGAAAAATGCCACAAGGCCAAAAAGAAGGCCTACGGCAAGCCGATTGATTTCAAAAAACATTTGAATTGCAGCTTCAATGTAAAAGATTTTCTGCAAGGGCGTGCGCAAAGTTTAATAAAGGGAAAAATCACCAGAGGCGAAGTCGGTACCTTGAACTACAAGGGTGTGAAAGTGCAGCTAAGCCATGATGTTAACTATGTCGTTAATGCCAAGCCAATTCACAAGAACTACAGGCTAGGCCTGCTAGATCGCAAAAAGTCTGAGTACATTCGAGAGAGTCGCTATGTACACAAGAATATTGCACTTCAGCACAGGCCTGCGACTGATAGACTCTACACAAAAATGTGCATGAACTTTCCTGGTGTTGATATCAATGCGCAGATCTCATCAATCACTGCTAAAGCCGAAAAAAAGCTGTTTTGGTTTGTTAAGGCTAAGGCGAATGCTCACATACAAATTGATCTTGGGCGGCACATAGCCCAGACGGCATCAATTTGTGGTTTGAACACCATCAAAGTGAAAGACATTGGGCTCAAAAGCAACAAGCCAAAACTACAGGTAAAGAACTACGTGGAGCCTCTAAAATTTCACGGGCTGAAGACTTCGGGCATTCGAGTTCTCAAGGTCAAAGTTTCTGGCGGAAACTTCTTAACAAAAGTTGTGTTTTGGGTGGCTAAGTCACTCAGGGTCAAAGCTGAGAGCATGGTTCTGGAGGCACTGCAAAAACAGCTGGTCAGTAAGATCAATGGTGAGCTGGGCAACGTGAAGGCCGGCTTAAGTAATGGCTCGATTTGGAAGCGTGTGTTTGAGAATTCAGTAAAAAGCCCTAATGTGCTACTTGCCACAGATCTTCAGCGAACAATTGCCAATGATCTTCGTGATGACAAGGCCAAGGCTTTTCGTTTTACAACCAAGAGGTTCAAGCAGCACTGCAGACAGTACAAATCAAAGTACGGTCAAATCGTTTCTGACAATTTTAACAAGGTCTGTGATGATTTAGCTCTTAAAGTCAAGATCATCCCATTTCGCTGGGAGAAAGGCATTGCAAAGAAAAAGTGCTATTCCAAATACTACACTGTTCACATGCTAACTCTGAAGACGAGTAGTAGTGAGAACTCGGCAAACAAGCCAAGAAACCTTTGGTGGACCAAGCAGTGTCGTATTAGGTCAACAGTGCGATTCACTGGGCCCGATAAGTATAATGCCGGTTTTCAGTGCCTTCGAAACGGTATTCGTGACCGGCACAGCTATTCGAAGATTGAGAAGACCTGCGGGCCAAAGTTGATGGCAGCATATCTTGGCATACCAGAGCGAAAAGTCACAACCGCATTAAAGCAGAGAAGTCCTGCTAGAATGAAGGGCTATATCAAAAGTCGAGCTCAGCTTAAGAGTATGCAGAGCAAGTTGAAGCCGTCTATGAGACAGAGGTCTCTATGAAATATGCCGCTATAGTTACACTAGGTGTTCTACTTGTAGGTCTCCTTCAAGCCGATTGGAGGAGGCAAGTGGTTTCTGCTGCGCAGTTAGAGCAAGAGCAAGCCATTGATGACCAGAACGTTCAATGGTCTACAAGTGTGACAGATGACCCTAGCGTTGCTCAGCCATCAGAACTTGATCAGCAAACTCAAGAAGAATTAAGAGAAGTAGATATCACCTTTGACGAGATTCAGCTTGCCGAGCTCAACAAAGAGTTTAGCGAGGTCACGCGAGATGAAGAGCAGAGTTTTGATACACCTGAGGCTTACGATCACCATTTGCCAACAGCAGATGAAGAGTTTGGTTTTCACTCTATCGATCGTGAGGTGGCCGAAGAAATGGGCTTTGATGTTCGCAATCTGTACCTTGAGTCAGAAGAAGAAGTTGAAGTTGGCGCCGCCGAAGATGACCAAGCAGAGTCTGGTGAGGAGGGTGACTTCGAACCTATAGACGAGAGCAGTCTAGATGATAATGGGGCGGCTTAAGAGTGGCAGTTTGAAGCGATCCTAGTGGCAGATATTCAAAAGTGTATGTCGGATTGAATTGGATTTTAGTCTGAGACAAGTTCTTCAGAACAGATTTTGCCAGTTGAGAAGTCGACAACTTCGGCGCTGGTCTCTCTTGGTTCAGTTGTTTGTTTTCTCGAGAACTCATGAACGATCAACTCGCCCTCTGGCTTTTTAGGCCTTGGAGGGCCAGAGAGGTAGGCAAACCTGCTTGTCGAAAGGCTTGGGTTCGACGAAGTTGGATTCAAGGCGATGTCCTCTTCTGTCATTTTGCGAATGTTCCAGGTTCTCATGGCGTCAGACATCACCAATTCAAATTCTGCAGAGTGATACTCCTCTGACAACCTGAACATCAATTTTTCTATCTTGTTTGGCTCAATTGTTAACTTTTGCATCAGTATCAAAGCATATTTGGCTAAAGCCTCATAATCGGCCTCAAAGCCCGGCACCACTGTGCGGTACCTAACTGATGCGTACAGTTGAACATATGAGACAAAGTACTGCGCATAGCGACTGCGAATCTGCATGATCTCTGAGTCAGCGAGGTGAGTGGCAGTGACTGTGGGCAAGGTATTGGCAAGCTTTCGTAATGCGAGCAGTTTGACAGCTCCATTCTTTGATGTTGTCGCGAGATAAGCCAGCTCTTCTAGATCATCAGGTATCTGCTCTGATAGGGGCTCGAAGGCTTCAGGCCATGCCCCAGGAAGGCTATCTAATACGGCTTCTCGTGCGAAGGCGTTATTAAGTTTGAGTTGTTGTTCATCTGTGAGTTCATTCTGATGTTGCCTCAAAAACTGCAGGATCTGCGTGAAGTCTGTTTGATCGTCTGCGCGAAGCTCTTCTAAAAACAAGTTCAAGACATCAGAGTTCAGCTCATAAAGCTGTCGCCACTTGTTTATGCGATCAGCAGGGCCCATAATGCGGTGGCCATAATGCCGAACGAAGCTCTCTTCTCGCGGGGGTTCGACACCTATAGCCCAGAGTTCAGCTGGGATTTTTGCAACTAAACCAGCAGAGGTTGGTGTGTGGTTGTCAGCATGTAGCAAAAACTGCATCCACTCAGCTGAGGCTGTGCTGAAGCCTTTCTCAAAACCTAATCGATAGGTGGCGAGTTTAGTTGCGCGGCTATAGTTCGTCGCACTTTCAGGGTGAATGTTTGCAGCTCTGGCATAAGCCTCGAGAAATTCTACGGAGCTTGTATCTAATTTGTAAGTCAAATCAATAGCCAGGGCATGTGTGTAACGAGTCACTGCCAAAACTACCAATCTCTCTAATGCGGGCTCAAGCAGGTTTACCACAGAAGTTTGCGGTTCTTCTTTCACTGGTTCTTCGAAAAGCCTGATAACCTCGTCGCCGACATAAGGATGATCAGCAAGCATCACTTTCAGGCTTTTGTGGTTTTTGAGTGGCAGATCAAGCCGTCTTAATATTTGGGATGCTATGCCCTCAAAGCGTTGATGCAGCTGGTACCTTTTTTCGTCTTGAGCAGCCTGACGTTGTCGCTCTGTCATGCGCTGGTCTCGGTACCAGCTAAGACCACGATCCCATAACGACACGGGGTCTGCGTCTGCATTCTCCTCGAGCTGCTGTTCAAGGGTCGCCAAAGCCTCAAGGCTAGCTGTAGCAGTGAACAATCTGTACTCACGAGTGCCAGGACTCTGCTCACTCTCAGCGAAGCCAATTGAGGCCCCAAAAAGGCCTATAAGTAACGAAGTCACCAGAGCTTTCATAGACACTATTAGCCTTAGCCGTGCGGTTATAGGCAACCGAGAAGCCCCGAGCTTGATTTGTTTGCACTGCTGAAAAGAAACAATTTCATTGCTAGTCGGAAGGCGAGGTTTTGTGTTGTTTGTTTGAAGGAGCATCAAGCCTATTTCGGGTTTGCGGTTCAATGAGGCAGCATCCAAAAGGGCCTATTTATAGGGGTTCTAGACCAGACGACCATTTGGTCGAGGAGATCTAAAGTCTATCAATATATAGTCTAGCGACCGAAGTCTTAAGGCTGCATTAAGGTCTGAGGAAACCTCCATCAAAGGTCTAATTTTCAAAACAAACGTCTAGAAACCGAGCGACTATCGTCCAGTTTACCTGGATCAGACTTCAGGTTGGCCAGACCTCGCCGATTGATGGGGTGAAAGTTGAACACAGACTAGGCCCACATAAGGCTGGTCTAGGTTCAAGTAACAACAAAATAACAAACAATAGGCTTAGGTCTGAGCACAATACGAGTAGGTACGTTGTTGTGTTCGCGGCAGACCTACGTCTTAAAAAAAGGAGGACACAATGTCTTTAAGAATCGCCACAAACGTAGCGGCAGTAAACGCCAGAAAAGCAATGGACGGAAATTCTCGATCAATCGAGAAGAGTTTTGCTCAGTTGTCTTCGGGCAGCAGAATCACAAAAGCTGCAGATGATGCTGCTGGATTGTCGATCTCAGAAACTTTGAAATCTACAATTCGTGGGTATCAACAAGCAAAGAGAAATGCCAACGATGGTATCTCGATGGTTCAAGTAGCTGAAGGTGGCCTTGGAGAAATCTCAAACATCTTAACTCGAATGAGAGAATTGGGTGTTCAGGCTTCTACAGCAACAGTTGGTGATGACGAGCGTAGTTTCATCAACACTGAAGTTCAACAGCTTAAAGATGAAATTCAACGTATCGCCGAGTCTACTCGCTTTGGTAAAGCCAAGCTGATCGATGGCTCTGGTGAAGAGTACGCTTTTCAAATTGATATTAACAATGACGATTTTCAAGATCGAATCAGTTTCGATGCCAGTCAGCAAGAAGCAACTCTTGATTCTCTTGGTATCGAAGGTTTTGATTTCTCAGAAGCCGATGGTGCACGTGAAGCACTAGATGTTCTTGAGGGAGCACAGAGACAAGTGAATGGCTACAGAGCTAACTTGGGTGCCATTCAAAACCGACTCGTATCAACTTCTGAAAATCTTAGCGTTGCAGTTGAGAATTTCTCGGCAGCAAACTCACGAATTCGCGATACAGATATCGCAGAGAGCTCGGCGACTCTAGCTACGAACAACATTTTACAACAGGCTTCTGTTGGAGTGTTGGCTCAAGCAAATCAGCAGCCAGCATCAGCTCTTAGACTACTTGGATAAGTTCTAGATTCAGCTTTGTGGGGAGGGCTTTACTCGCCCCCTCCACAGGGTCATTCTGAAAGTGAGTGACTCAAAAAAATGGGTGCCTCAAGTGGGATTCGCGATTCAAGTCAACTGAGATGTGCAGGTTAAAGCTTCATCAGTCTGTTGAATCAGTAAGCGAAGAAGAGGGCCACACACTGGGAGCGGTTTCAAATACAGATTGCTCTCAATATTCGAGATTGATTTTTAAAGAAGAGCGGTAAATAAACCTCCTACCTCTCTTCGGTATTTACCTGCCCGAGGGGATTTGTTCCCTTCGGGATACTTGGGGGAAGCGACACCTACTAAGATGATCGCATGAAAACAAAATAGACACCTGACAAGACCCTTTCGCCAGAAACGGGATTGTTTCATTTTGAGACACCCTTTCTTGGGCATCGGACTTGCTGCAATTAGGGATATGGAAAGAGTCAGGTCTCTAGCAAGCGCTTTGTTGCTTGCCTCAATCTTCTGGTCCTTTTCGGCACCGGCTGACAAGGCCACCGTGAATTCTGGAGCCAGCGAGCAGGCTGGCGTCGCGATGCAGAGGGTTCCATGGCTACTCACTTGGGAGCAAGTGCAGGAACTACCAAAGAGCTTCCAGCTCGGCTATTTTAAATCCTTACAAAACATTTTGCTGGTAACTGAAAAGTATCAAAAGCGCCAAGCCACCGCCAGGGTTGAGCCCAACTGGTTCTGGAATGTGTTGATACCAATAGCTGATGCCAATGGCTATGCCCAGTCTGAGTTTCTCTGCATTGGTGGTGGGGTACCAGATCGCACTGCCAATGATCAGAATTGTGGTACAAGTGAATATGCTGGCTTTAGCTGCAGTCAGACAACATCTTCTGGGCAAAGATTTGAGATATGTAACCCTCTAGTTTTTGGGGTGAGATCGAGTGGTCAGCCGATCTGTTTTCCGAATGCGACTACCAAGACCTGCTTTGATAATATACGAACAGGTACAGATTCTACATTTGAGCCTGTTTTTGAAAAGGCCAATGCGAGGAGAGACTACTCAGCATTTGCACGAGAGATCAACACGATTTGTCGTGACCCTGGCTCAGCTATTATCCTGGAGGCCAGGTCTGAAGTGGTTGAAGCCTGTAATCTGGTAAGAAGACAATTTGTTCTAAATCATGTTCGAAATCTCTATGCGGGAACCTTCGTGCCCAGACCTTCAGATTTGCCTGATGCTACAGAAGGTGAGCATTGCGAGGGCTGTGATGCTGAGGACCGAGTTGGCCGTGAAGCCGAAGAGTTGAGACGAGCCGCTACGCAAGGAGTGACAGGTGGTCAGTCAGTTCCGAACGCGAGCATTCAAACCTACGGTCAAGAGTTTGCTGTGGAGTTCAATTTAGCGAGACTAAATCCAAGTGACATCGGAGACTACTGCCCGAGATACCCATCGATGAACTCTGCCGATCGCAATCAGTTTTGGGTGACTTTTCTCTACGGCATTGCCAGTGTCGAGAACAGAACCTTTGATCCTTCACTTCCATTTCGAGAAAACTTCGGTACGGGATACAATTGTGTGTTTCGCTCAGAAAACCCAAGAGTTATTAGCAGGGGGCTATTGCAGGTTTCGGCTTGTAGTTGCCGCGACAACTACGGCCTTAGTATTTCAAGTCCAGAACAACTGCATAACAGTCGCATGAACATCGAGTGCGGAGCAAGAATCCTGAACCAGCAGATCGGTCGACATGGCTCCATTCGTGCTCGAAGAGTTGACTGTCACCCTCGGCAATCCGCTAGAGCCTGGTGTGGGGCAAGCTCTTACTTTTCAACAGTTAGAAGTCAAAGTCACAACCGCGAAATCAAAGGCCAAATTAGGCGTCATATGCCAGGTTGCTTCTAGGCCATTTGCAGCTGCGATTTTACCCGACATTGAAATAGAAAAAGTCTGGGAAATTAATGCCCACTGGGCGGTTCAGCCGATAGTAACTATGTTATGAACATCAAATCGGTTGCAAACCCTATTTCAAGCTTAGACTCGATGTCTAGCACTCAGGGCACAGAGAAGGTCAAGACTTTCGAGTCTGCTGATCGCGACGCCAACGGTAAGCAGGAGCAGCCAGATCAAGAGCCAGAGAGAGAGCTCAGTGAAGAAGAGCTTGAGCTTGCGCTAGAAAAAATGAAGTCCATGCCAGCAGTAAAAGAGAACAATCTCATCATAATGGCTGAGTCGATAAATGGAGTCACTATGGTGTTCGTCAAGTCTCCATACGGTGAGATCATTCGCCGAATGACTCCCTTTCAGGCAATGAAATCGACAGAGCATATCGACTTAGATCGACCGAAAGGTCAGCTTTTGAATCGCGCGATGTAGTCTGGCTCGTCTTAGATCCTGTCAGTAAGTTATCACAATCTCTTGAAATGCCCCTCAGTTGCGCCTGTCAAAAGCTAGCTGCAGCCAAAGTCTAAGCCATATTATTGGCTCACGTTTTTTGTAGAAAATGAGTGAAAATAGAAGAAAGAGTAAAGAAGGATTTTTACTCATAACGATCACAGCTGTATGTCAGGAGGACTTCAGTGATCAACTTTGGAGGAATGGCCTCGGGATTACCACCGAATATAGTGGATCAGCTTGTCGAAGCTGAGCGCATTCCTCTGCGCACGCTCGAAAACCGTAAAGGTAAGAGTGAAGACCGACTTAAACTCGTAAATGAACTCGATACCAAACTGCGAGATATGAGAGGGTCCTTGCAGGGGCTGGCCTCAACCCGAGGGTTTTCAGATGTGAAGCTGACATCAGGAGACCCGAATGTTGTTCAGGGTGTTGTGGACCCAACAGCTGGTGTGACTGGCTCATGGAATGTCGAAGTTGTCTCTTTGGCACAAAGAGCTGCCGCCATCACCAACGGCTTTCCAGACAAAGATCGAACTGAACTTGGCGTCGGCTATTTTGAATTCGAAACGCCTGATGGTGACAAAGAGGTTTATATCAATGGCGAAAACAATACTCTTCAGGGAGCAGCAGATGCCATCAACGGTTCAGGCTTGGGTGTGAGAGCAAGTATTCTCAACGACCGAAAGAACCCCGATTACCCATATAAACTTGTTATTAGTGGTGTGAATGTCGGGGGAGAGAACAAGATTAGCTATCCGACCTTGTACTTCTTGGATGGTGATCAAGACCTCTATTTTGATGAAGAGAGAGAAGCGAAGAATGGGGTTGTAAAGGTAGATGGATTCGAATTTGAGGTTGCTGAAAACAAAGTCGAAGATGTGATTCCGGGAGTGACTCTTGATTTAAAGCAAGCCTCACCTGGCCGGCAAGTGAATGTGTCGATTAAAGAAGACATGGAAGTCGTGAGTGGGAAGGTCAAAGACTTTGTCGACGGGGTGAACAACGTTCTTCAATTCATTCAAAGCCAAAACAAGTTGGATGAGAATACTGACACCTCTAGAACTCTAGGTGGTGACGGATTGTTGAGATCGATCGAGAGTCGGCTTAGGCGTCTCATTCAAAGCCCTCAATTCTTGGTGAAGGGTCCGATCAAGAGGTTAAATCAGTTGGGCATTGAGTTTAATCGAAACGGAACGCTTAAATATGATCAAGAGCGTTTTAATACTGCTTTGCTTAGCAACCCTCAGGCAGTGAGTGGTTTTCTTGTCGGCGATGGATTCAGTACAGGGTTCATACCTTCAATGAGAAACACAGTCTCAAATTTTTTAGATGGCGCCTTTGGTCCGGTATCATTGCGGAAGAATTCTCTACAGAACAAGATTCGCCAAATGGATGACAGGATAGCTAACAAAGAGCGAATGCTTGCGGCCAAAGAGGTCTCGCTGAGAAGGAAGTTTGCCAACCTAGAGACAACCATGTCGCGATTAAAAGGTCAGATGGCATCTGTTCAAGGTCTAGGCGGCGGTGGTGGGCTGCAGGGGTTGATAGGTTAGAAACTGTACTAAAATGATAGGTTTTTATGTCCGATCAAAAGGGTGACAAACCAGGGAGTAAAAAGAGTATGAAAGCAGGTTATCAGAAATATAAGAACACCTCGGTGCAATCTGCCAGCAAAGAGAAGTTGCTGTTGATGCTATATGAGGGTGCTTTGCGGTTTATGAAGCTTGCAATCAAAGCTTGCGATGAGAACAACATCGCCGAGCGGGGCCAAAATATTGGTAGAGCCTACGACATCATCTTAGAGCTAAACAACACTCTGGATCACAATGTGGGTGGTGAGATTTCACAAAACCTCGAACAGCTCTACATGTTCATTACAGATCAACTGACTCAGGCCAATATTACAGGAGACAGAAAGTACTTGGACTCAGCGGTCAAGATTACGACCACTTTGTACCAAGGTTGGAAAGAAGCTATTGAGAAATTGAAAAAAGAAGAGACAAGCAAGTAGAAACCAAGGAGGGGCCATGCAACAGATTATTCATCTTCTAAATCAGAAGAATCAACACCTAGAGAAGTTTCTCAGCAAGAATGAGGTTGAGATATTGAATTTCTACGAGGGTAATTTTGATGGACTCGAGCATTTTTACAATTCTCGTGAAGTGTTGCTCGACATGATTAACAGAGTAGATCGAATGATCGAAGAGGAAGATCTCGGCTCGATAGAAAGTAAGGACGTACCGGCTAACATAAAAAGCCAGGTGATTCGTGCTCTGGATCATAAGAATGACCTTGTTACACAAATTCTTTCGCAAGATCTCCAGATCTTGTCCATTATTGAAGAGGCAAAGTCGAGTATAATCAAAGAGCTTCGTGAAGTTGGTAACACGAAGAAAGTGATTGGGTCTTACAAAAGCGGACCAGCTCCACAGACTCTCGACGAAGAAGTCTAAACAAATTTAAATGCCCCTCGAAAGCTTGTCTGTATGTTTAAAAGAGGGGTGCCCTTACCTACGAAAGGCCCGTAGTGAAGCTCTACTGGCCTTTTGTGCCGAAGACCTCCTGACAGGTCGAACATCTGTATCGTCAAAAATCCAACGTCAGTTTCGCTCCCAAAACGCATTCAGTTGATCCTCAAAATGGCATCGGAGTTGCTCTTGCTACTGTTTGGTGAGGGGGATCTATGTCTACCGGCGAAATCGAAAATCTTCAGAAGAAGTTTCAAATTAGAACTAGCGGATCGAATGCGGACATTGGTCCATTTCGAATAAGAGATCAACAACCTAAAAGCGCTAAACAGATTGCGCCCGAAGTGCAGAAAAACCCCAACGTCATGACTAATGAAGAGCGAGTTCTTCGGCAGGTTCCAATTGAGGCTTCTAGGTCGGTCCTAGACGAATTTGAAAACTCTGACCTTAATGAAGAGCAATCAAAATCAGACGCGAGTGACCTAGATAGAGCTTTATCGGTGTTGATGAGCAACCAAGACTACAAGATGGCAGCTAACATTGCATTTCAGATGATGCAGGTGTCATCACTCAGCTATGAGAAGCTCAAAACTCTTCATGATGTATTTGAGAAGGCAGGGGACCAAACAGGCCAAGAGGAAGCGTTACTCAGAATGTTGAATGACTGTGAACTGGAGTCGGCTGAGCAATTTGCTACACTTAAAAGCTTAGGAAATGTGCAGTTGCGGCTGCAAGATTTTGATGGAGCTGAGGAGAGCTACTTTAAGGCCTACCGAATAGACCCGAGTT
Organism: Bdellovibrionales bacterium; assembly: GCA_013216195.1. Classification (GTDB taxonomy): domain Bacteria; phylum Bdellovibrionota; class Bdellovibrionia; order Bdellovibrionales; family UBA1609; genus JABSOQ01. The sequence goes on along the minus strand of JABSOQ010000042.1, from coordinate 9,879 downwards.
CTGATGCTTTGTTAGTCAACATGGGTACACTTGAGTTTCGCAAGCAGGATTATCAGCAGGCAAGAGAGAGATTTGTGCAGGCCTTAACTGCAAACTCCGAAAATGATCGTGCATGGGTTGGTCTTGGGTTAGTTCACTCTTGTTATGGTGATTTCGTTTTGGCAATCGCTAACCTCGAGCGAGCCATTGAGATTAATCCTAACAATAGAACTGCAATTCAGCTCTATTCAGAAATGGCATTTAAGCATGGATCACTCCACAAGCTGGTCGACCGTGTTGAAGCTTACCTCTTGAGCGAATCTGATGATATCGAAATTCTCCTCATCCACTCTAAAGTTTGTTTGGTACTTAGTCAGTATCAAGCCTGCCTTGACAGCGCACAGAGGATCGCTGATTTGAGTCCTGAGCACGAAGAAGCGGCTCGATTGATACAAGCGGCTGAAGGCCATATGCAGAGAGGGTCAAATTCATGATCGAGTACCGCATCTCTCGAGAGGGCCAGCGTTACTTTGTATGGAACGGTCGCCACATTTGTTCATCTCGAGATCCCATAAAAGAAGCTCAAGCTTGGGTTGACGGCTTTGATTACAATTTCGATTCAGTGTCTCAGGCAGTTGTTCTTGGTTTAGGTGCTGGCTTTCATGTCGTTGAACTACAAAATAGGTTTCCACATTTGACGGTTCATGTGATTGAGTGCCAGTCAGAGTTCATTTGCCCAGCGCTCAATTTGCATGATCAGGCATTTCGAGCAGAAGTTCTTCTTACAGAAACTGTTTCCATCTTTAAGGCTCAATCTCGATTGAAGAGTATCTTGAGCGCACCCTATCTTGTTTTGAGGTATGCGCCGGTCTGCAACTTGAATCGTGAGACATTCGGAGAGATTGGCAATCTGCTTACTGGGCGTACAATCGAAGCTCTTAAGTTTCAAGTTCAAAAGCGACAGGGATTGCTCGGAAAATTTCAGTTCGAGAGTCTTGTGGGAGATGCCAACGGAAGCCTTTTGAGTATTAAAGATCTAGATCGCGCAATGAGTCCTCAGTCAAATCATCAAGAGTTTCATCTGGTCAGGGCCCTTAGGGAGTTGGTTGTATGAAGATATTGGCTGTTCAATTATTGAGGTTGGGTGACGTTCTGATGTGTGTACCAGCTCTTAAGAGATTGAAAGAGCAATACCCTGAGGCAGAGATTCACCTTTTGATGAACGATTCATGTCGTAAGCTAGAGGAGTTGCTTGAGGGCGTAGATGAGTATCTGTACTTCGAGAGATCTTCTTTACAATCAGCTATAGGTGCTGCCGGCCAGTCTGTTTTACTTGCTCATGATATGTTGGCGGCGAGGGTTAGAGATTGGGGAAGAGAAGATTATGATCTGCTCATTAATTTCACGCAGAACCGACTAAGTGCCCATCTTTGCAGTCTGATCGAAGCCAAGCGAAAGGTGGGGATGCACTATTCGCAAGGCTTGGCGTTAAGATTCAATAACTTCTGGTTGAGCCAGCTCAATCGTGATGAATCTGAGCTAGCAGATGGTAGACTGCACTATACCGATCTTTTTCAACTCGCGACCTCGACAGGTCGACTCGGCACCGGTCAGCTTCGAGCAAGAAACGTGGGAACATCTAAAGAGGCTTGTTCTAGGTTGGTCATTCAAGCCCTTTCAAGTGATACCAAAAAAGATATGTCGGCCTCATTTGTTCAAAATCTGCTTCTAAAACTAAATAGGGATGGGGCTAACTTCACTGAGGTCATGTTTATAGGTGCTCCAGATGAAGAGGAGCGTCTTAGGAAGCTTATCGAAGGCTTTGATGGCCAGAATATAACAGTTCGTATAGAAATCTGTTCATTGGCAGAAGCTAAGGCTTGGATTGAATCTTCGGCTCTCATGTTGTCGGTTGATACAAGTACCAAGCACATAGCAGCATTCACAGAGACGCCGGTCGTTGAGTTGGCTCTGGGTGGCAGCGATCGCTATAGAACTGGTGTCTACCAAGAGGGGGCAGTGATCATATCAAGTCAGGTTGATTGCTTTCCTTGTTCACATTCTCAAGACTGCCCTCTTGAGCAACGACTTTGTGAGACAGAGCTAGATGCTCAGGCCGTCTTTGAGGTGATCGAGCAGAGAGTTCAGGGTCATGAGCTTAAACAGAGTGAGGCGATAGACAGTTCAGGAATTAGAGTTGAGGTTGTTGGCTATGATGGTTTTGGCTTTTGGTACCTGAACCCAGTCAACAAGGCTAGAAGTGAAGAGCTCTTTCGGCTTCAGATTGCTAGAGCCAACTGCCACATTGAAGCCCAGGCCGGTAATAGCCGGTTTGGTCCCCAAATCGGTCACCTATCATTTCTGATGAAAGAATTTTGTGAAGGGCAGCTTGAAGACTCCCAAAAAAGGCAATTTCGTGACTACTTAGGCAGTATGATCCAACAACAGAGGCGTCGGCAAGAAGAGTTGGGTCGAGACCTACTTGCGATCGACAATCATTCACAGAGCCCGCTCGCAAACGTAGGCCCTGTTGTTCACATCACGAGTCAGCGGCGGCAAAGCTTTGCTGTAAGAGGTCAGCTTGAAAAGTTAAATATGGAGTTAAAATTAGTAGAGAATTTGGATCAACATTTAATGGAGATTTCATGAAGAGCAAACAAGAGTTGGAGCAGTCATTGAAAAAACTCGATGAATCAGCTCGCAAAATTATACAAACACGTGGGTACACCCGAGAAGTTGAAAAAATCAAAATTTTAGAGGAAATGATCAAGGAACAGTTGCGTAATGAAGATTCTCGTAGCACAGCTAGCTCGTCTAGGTGACATTTATCTCACCTGGCCAGTGCTAAATGCACTCAAGCGCCAGAACCCAGATGCTGAGATACACGTCTTGGTTCGCGAGCGGTATGCAGATGCTTGCCTTGGTCTAGACCCATCGATTGTTATCCACACACTTGAGAGCAAATACCTTCTCGAAACAATTTATTCAGATGGCAACGAGGAGCAGGCTTTACGAAGGGTGAGTAAATTTGTCGATGAGCTTTTAGAGCATCGGTTTGATAGAGTTATCAACCTCAGTTTTTCACCTATGTCCAGTTTTCTGAGTCATGCTTTCGAGCGGATGGGCTCAGAGGTTCATGGTTACACTCGTCATCCAGATGGTTTTTTTCAGGTTGCAGATGAAGGCAGTGCCTACTTTTATGCTCAGGTCGGTTCAAATTCTTTCAATCGCTACCATTTGTTAGACGTATTTGCTCTTATCGCAGGGGTTCAGCTTGAGTCGGTTGACATGTGTGGGCCTGACTTTGGCAGTGATCGGGAGATTCCTGAGCGTGACTACATCTGCATTCATGTCGGAGCAAGTGAAGCTGAAAAACAAATTCCTGTTCGACTGATTCACGATTTGACTCAGTTCTTGTGCCAGGAGCACGGGCTCAGAGTGATTCTTGTTGGCTCAGAAGAGGAACGATTTGCCATCGAACAGGCTTTTCAGGGCCAAACTTATGGAGGTCGATTGGTAAACCTCGTGGGAGCGACATCTGTTGAAGAGGCAGTAGCCCTGGTTTCACAGTCTTGTTTAGTGATTGGTGGAGACAGTTTTGCAATGCATGTAGCGACACTGGCAAGCACACCCAGCGTGAATTTGAGTTGTTCTCATGTCAATTTTTGGGAGACAGGTCCACTCAGTATCTCAAGCCGTGTGGTTTACAAAGAAAGAATGGAAGACCACACAGTAGAAGAGACTTGGTTGGCGATTTCTGAAATTTTAAGTTATAAATCTACAACTCAATTTATCAGGTGTCAGTCAGAGCGGTTGGGAGAGCCCAGATATTACGGCCGATTGCCTGAGCAAGACGAATTTCAGTGGGCTTTCATAAGTGCTCTTTACTCAGGTACGAACTTTCCCGTTTTAGACGATTTTTCAGTTTATAAAAACTTGGCATCATTGGCAAAGATGTCAAAGGTGGCATGTGAGACGGTTCCCGAAGTTTTAGATGTGAACAAGCGGAGCGCTGCCTTCGAGCTGCTCAATCAAATCGACACCTCTATCGATCGTTTAGCTGATTACGACAGTCATCTGTTCCCGCTGATTCGTTGGTTTCAGACTGAAAAAGTGAGACTAGGGCCACAAGAATTCGAGCCATTGGCTGAAAAAACTCAGCAGCTGTACGAGAGTTTGTTGAAGGTTTGTTCACTATACGTAGAGAATGAAGATATCGACATGAAGGAGGTCAGCCCATGATCGAGAAGAGTTGGAGTCGACAAGACATTCAGACTGAGTTCTCAGATTGCCACTCTTTGCAAGAGATTATCGAAAAGGTGACTCAAGAGAGAAGACGGGCGAACGAATTGATTTGTAACATTCGAGTCAACGGTGAGTTCTTGAGTGAAGAAAGAGAGCGTGAGCTGGCTGGGCTAGGACCTGGAGAGCTTAATCATTTGGAGATCATGTCTCAGTCACAAGAGGAGCTTATAGAGAACTCTTTGCAGGGTCAGATTGAACTGATCGTCTCAATGAAGACTCAGGTTATTGAGTGCTACACTGGCTTTAGGCAAAGAGAGATATCAGAATCTTATTCAATATTCTGTACAGTTTTAGAGAGCTGTCAATTTCTGGCTGAGGCCTTGGGGCTAATCAAACAAAATCTCAATTCAGTTGATGTCAGTTTATCAGAGGTGCAGTGGCAGCAGGCAGAAGACGTGTTTCAAGCGGCTATCAAAGAGCTACTTTTGGCTTACGAAGCCAAAGATTTTCAATTGGCCGCAGATGTTCTTGAGTATGAGCTCGGCGAAAGTCTAGGGGGTTGGGAGAAGGTTCTGCAAAATTGCTTAAAGGTGACCTCCTCAGAAGTTTAAAATTGAGCTAAGCTCATAGTATGGATGCCGAAACAGACATCTCATTGGATCATGCCCTCTGGATAGAGAATGGGGATACACATCATCTTGCAGACCTGCAATCGGGGCTGAGTCGAAGCCTTCGTCTTCAGACATGTTCAAACTTAGAGGCTGCCGCCAAGTACCTAACGGGTGCCACACCTACAATTGTGTTTTATGCCTTTAAAGAAGATGGTTTCGAGTCGATTAGTAGCCTTGATGAATGGATGCAGAAAAGCTTACCGTCAGCGGGCTTAATTCTGGTAAGGCAGTCTTTCTCACCACAACAGATAGAGAAGTTGAGCCAAATGACCTCTGTGAGTTGCTTTTTGGATGCCAGCCTTGGGCAAGCAGATGTCGAACAGGCTCTCGCTAGAGTTCATCAGGTGGCATCGAAAAATAGACGAAAGATGCGTTTGGCAGAAAGCTTAAAAGTACAGAACAAACAACTCGAAACTATGACCGCTAGTCTCGAAAGAATCGTTAAAGACCGTACCCACGACATTCAAGAGCAAAAAACGCAGATTGAAATCAAGGTCAACAAAGTGAAAGCTCTCTTGGCTTTCATAAAAAGCCTCTCAAAGGTCAATGATATTGGTGACCTGTCGCAGCTGCTGCAAAAAGAGATCAAGTCTCTTTCAAAGGATTGTGAGCCCTACCTGGCATTTAGAGCTCGAGATTTTGGTCGCTGGATCTATACGATCAGACAAAGCCGATTGATTGAAAAGTCAGTGCAAAGTAGCTGGAAGACGGGTGCCAGGCTGAGAATTAATGACAAAGAGGATCAGGTTTATCTTGCAAATGAGTTTTCGAAGCCTGTTCAAAAAACTATCGCCGTGCCTTTGAATAGCAATCATCATCAAAGCTCAGAGGTTACACTATTCATAGAGCACAATCTTAATGAAAAAGAACTTGAGCAGCTCATTGATGAGGTTGGAAAGAGGGCACAGCCCTTAGCTCTTTGTCTTGACCGCGCTCTGTTGGAGATCGAGCTAAAGAGATCGGCCTACCTTTGGGAGTCAACTTTCAATAGCATTGATGAACCGATTGCCATTGTAGAGAAGCCATTGAAGCCGATTCGAAGCAATAAGGCTTTTCAAGACAGGCTTGAAGATTGGTTCTCAGGTCTACCCGATGCTGAATCAGATCTCATGGAGCAAATCAACGAGTGTTTTGACAGTAAAAAGTCGATTTCGTTGCCTCTTCTTATCGAGGGTTCCTTTTTTGATTTGAAACTTTACCCCATTTTGTCTTCAGCTGTTGGAGATGTAGAGTCGGTAGTCTGCCTGTTCGTCGATATGACTCATGAAAAGAAGCTACAATCGCAGATGATACAGCACGAGAAGATGACAGCGATAGGTCATCTGGCGGGGAATATTGCCCATGAATTGAACAACCCATTAGCTGGTTTGAAGTCTCTAGGCCAAATTGTACAGCAGGAGATCGATGAAGCAGATCAAATCTCGGATGACCTAAACGAAATTCTCATGGCAGCAGAAAGGTCTTCAGAGATCATAAAAAACCTTCTCGAGTTCTCGAATCCAAACGAGGGTGCACAAGATGAAATCATTGATCTGAACGCTCTAGTTACAAAGACTCTGCCGTTGTTGAAATCAATCACATCAAACTTTGAAAGAGATATCATTGAGGCTTCAGAGCCTCTGATGGTGAAGGTGAATCCACAGTTAGTGCAGCAAGTGTTCTTTAATTTAGTGAACAATGCGTGCCAGGCTATGGGCGAAAGAGGAGCGCTAAAAATTCAAACCTTGAAAAAAGCCAATACAGCCCAACTGTTGGTGGCCGACTCGGGTGGAGGCATACCTTTAGAGGTACAGGCAAAAGTGTTCGATCCCTTTTTCTCGACTAAAAAGGAGAAGGGCGGCACGGGCTTAGGCCTCAGTATGAGTCGTAACATTGTGAGAAGTTATGGCGGTGAGGTTCAATTTGATTCAAGAGTCGGTGAAGGTACAACGTTTGTCGTCTCATTTCCGATCGAGAAAAATTAAGAGTAAGCTAGCTCAAACACAATTATTGGGAAACACTAATGAAAGTTCTTATAATAGATGATGAGCCAATTTTGAGGAGGGCCCTCAGTCGAGCATTCTCAGCAAAGGGTCACGAGGTGCAAGCCGCTGAAGGCGGTGAGCAGGGGCTGAAACTTTGGCGAGAGCATAAACCAGAGTTGGTGATGCTTGATGTTTTGATGCCAGACTTGAACGGGCCTCAGGTCATTGAGAGGTTGGGTAGTGATACTGGAAACGCTTTTGTGGTTCTGATGTCGGCTTTCACGGGAGACTTTGATTCGCAAAGGGCAAAACAGTATGGAGCCCATGAGTTTTTATCAAAGCCATTCGATGATGTCTTCAAATTGGTTGAAGGCTTAGAGGAGAGGGTAAATTGAGTAAGCAGGCTGAAGCTGTTTCGAAACAAAATGAAGCCAAGGCTGAGGAGGCCAAAAGGGTTGCACCCTATCCTTTTTTTGTAGAATTGCGAGCTGCTGAGGTCACCATTAAGGCCAATGCCCTGAAACTTGTTATGCATGGGCTTATGATCGAGCTGAAGACTGGCGTTGTGAAGGTTGGAAATAAGTTTAATCTGCTTTTGGAGCTACCTGCTGGTTTGGGTAAATTTGAGACAGAGGTGAATATTGTTCGCACTATCGATCGCAAAGTGCCTTCTAAATCTGGCTCGCGAACTCAAAGAATCATTGAAGTCCACTTTGCAAAGCCTCTAGTTGATAAGAACAAGCAATTGGTGAAAAGATTCTTGAAGGAAATCAACCAGGTTGGTAACGATACCGCATGAGGATTATTGCGGGCCAATTCAGGGGCCATAGGTTGGTTGCATTCAAAGCAGGTCATATTAGACCGACGACAGACCGGGTGAAAGAGTCCTTGTTTAATCGCCTTCAGGCTAAGATTCCAGGTGCCAAAGTCTTAGACCTATTTTCGGGAACCGGCAGCCTGGGCCTCGAGGCGCTATCTCGCGGAGCCGAGCATGTGCAGTTCGTTGACTCTCACCCAAAATCTATAGGAATCCTGAAAAAGAACGTGCAACTCCTTAAGGTTGAGGGCATCGTGTCGATTAGCCAGGCCGATGTTCGCCAGTTTTTGAAGACATTGCAGGCTCCTTACGATTTGATCTTCATTGATCCTCCCTTTACCAAAAAAATGGCAGATCAGGTGATGGCTGATTTGGCCTCTTCAAAGGCATTCGGTCCTGAGACCACGATCGCAATTGAGTCTAGCCATCAAGAAGAAATGAAAGATGAGTATTTGCCGCTTGTTCTGTTGGACCGCAAAGAATTTGGTGATAAAACTCTCAGCCTGTTCCAACCTAAAGAGGACTAAAGCGTGGCAGACGTAATCCAGGAGCCAAGAAGAGCCATATACCCGGGTAGTTTTGATCCCATCACGAACGGGCATGTGGATATCATTGAGAGGATCAGAACCCTTTATGACGAGCTGACT
>JABSOQ010000042.1:0-1546 GCA_013216195.1 Bdellovibrionales bacterium | reverse complement strand
CTCCTGATAAAAAGTACATGTTCAGTGCCGATGAGCGAGCTGAATTGATCCGTGGAGCTCTTGGAGGAGCCTCGAATGTGAAGGTGGCAATTCACGATGGCTTAACCGTTGAGTACGCTCGGCAAAACAAAGCCCCTGTGGTTGTCAGAGGCCTTAGGGCCGTGGCTGATTTCGAGTACGAAATGGCGATGGCAAACATGAACAAGCACTTGAACCCTGATGTAGAGACAATGATTGTGTTCGCCGATCCGAAGTACGGGTATGTCTCTTCCCGTTTAATCAAGTCGGTTTCAGTTTATACCAATGAGTTGAAAGAGCTTGTGCCTGAAAATGTAAGAGAAGCAATTCGACAAAAAAGAGAAGGCAACTGAGTCAAGTCTTTTGCAAAGGAGCCAGCACGATGATCGCTGATAAAATCAAAAATCTAAAAGGATCACCAACCCTCACTCTTGCAGCCAAGGCCGGAGAGTTGAAGGCAGCTGGTGAAGACGTGATATCTTTATCGGTTGGTGAGCCCGATTGGGACACCTTTGACTCTATCAAGAGCGCAGCCAAAGCAGCCATGGATGAAGGCAAGACGAAGTACACTCCCGTTGGCGGAACTCCAGAGTTGAGAAAAGCAATCGCTGTTCAGACCTCGGAAGATCTTAGTCTCGAATACGAGGCTGCAAATGTTACGGTCTCTTCTGGTGGCAAGTTCGTGATTTACAGTGCTTTTCAAACTCTATTGAATCCTGGAGATGAGGTCTTAATTCCTTCGCCTTACTGGGTGTCTTATCCCGACATGGTAACTCTGGTTGGGGGAGCTCCTAAGGTTGTAACCACTAAAGCTGAAAATGGTTTCAAGATGACGGCAGATGAACTGAAGGCCGCTATCACAGACAAAACCAAGATTCTCGTGCTCAATTCTCCGAGTAATCCCACAGGAGAGATTTATACGGCCGAAGAACTTTCTGGTTTGGGCGAGGTTTTAAAACAGAACCCTCATGTCATGGTTCTGTCGGACGACATATACAATCGGCTCGTCTTTGATGGCGGTCTTGCTCCTCATATTTTGCAGTCGACGCCTGAGCTGAAAGAAAGAACCCTAGCCGTAAACGGAATTTCGAAAACCTACTCAATGACGGGCTGGCGCCTGGGTTGGGCCGTTGGCCCTAAAGAGGTGATCGCAGCTATGTCGAGATTTCAAAGCCAGACAACTAGCTGTGCAAGCTCGATCTCGCAAGCTGCTGCAGTGGCGGCAATTCAAGATGGCCAGCAGGAGCTAAAGGAGACTCTCAAAATGCTCAAGCAAAGGCGTGATTTTGTTTATCAGGGCATCAACAATATCGAGGGTATTGAAGCCACTGAGCCTCAAGGTGCGTTTTACATTTGGCCAGATGTCTCTTCACTTTTAGGCAAGAGTTATAATGGCAAAAAGCTCGAAAGTGCTGCTGACTTTTCACAGGCCCTACTCGAAGCCAAGATGGTGGTGGCAGTTCCGGGTACAGCCTTTGGTCAAGACGGTCGACTCAGGGTTAGTTATGCTCTTGGGCAAGAGCGCATG
>JABSOQ010000041.1:3016-26211 GCA_013216195.1 Bdellovibrionales bacterium | reverse complement strand
CAACTTAGACCTTCAAATCGCGGATTAATTTGAGGCCCTAATTAAGAAGGTCGCCGCCACCATTGTCGCAAAGTGCAGGGTTTTCGGCGCATCCAGAAGAAGACTCTGAGACAAAGTCGCAAGGCCCAGCTTCATAAATTACCCGAGCTCCTCGGCCGTTAGTAAATTGCAAGTAGTCGTAACCATCCAGCGCTAAATCGAGAAGTTGAACCTCTGCACACATCCAAGTGAGACTCGAGTAAACACCATCGAAAGTCGGAACTGTAAGGTTCACCATGATATTGGCGAGTGGTGAGCGGTTTACATCTGCGAGAATCTTACCAGACACTTCCAAATCAAGTTCTGCCAATTGATCTAAAAACTTCTCATGACTGGCAATAGACTCTACAAGCTCTTCATCAGAGGTCGATTCTCCGCACCCTTGGGTGCCACAGTTACCGGGCAAAACACGACCACCATCAAAATCAAAAGCCAAAGACTGAAAACCAAAACTCATGACAAAAACCATAAGAAAACTGCGCATAACTCAAACTCCCTGTGAAAGATGCTGGCAAACTATCACAGATGGTCTGTCAGCTGAAAAATTGAGCAGCCAATTTGCATACTTACATTAACTGAATAGTAAATCGTGAATTATCTTAATGCCATCTGACAGTTTACAGCTCTGAGAGAAAACCAGGGCCTCGTCTCCGGTATAGTCAGCCTCTTCTCCTATGTCACCAGTGGGCAGCCAGCTATATGACTTCAGAGCTTCACCCTTGTATGTTTGTAGCACAATGAAAGATGTCTTTGAAGTCAATTTAGCTCTTACCGCCACATCTGCCTGCCGGTAGCTTTGCTCAAAACCAATTGGGGCGTAGTCGCTCATTGCAACCTCCGGCACAAATGAGAATACTAGCAGTACCATTATTACTTATAGAAATTCTTTGGTCTTCATTTCAGGGATTAGTCGATCTTCAAAGTTGGAATTAGAGAATTCACTGCCACATTTTCAGATTAAAGTCTGAAGGTTTTCTGAAATCTATGTGAACCCCCAGCTGTGCCTGGCAAGCTTAGGATGGCAAGTGGTTGCCGGCTCGGGTATGGCACCGGTTACCCTGTATCAAGCTTGAAGCTCGCAATGAACGGTATCACCGGCAAAAAGCCTGTCAGTTCAGTTTTCACTAGATAATGATTACCGAGTGGGGCTGCCACTTCGTTGCGTTAGAGCCCTTTGTGTACTATCTCTAGCAGCAGTAAGAAACAGGAAATAAGGCCTTATGATAAGTACAGTAGATCTCGGATTAAGATATGGCGGAAGAACGCTGTTTGACGAAGTGAATGTCAAATTCACCCCAGGCAATTGCTACGGTCTGATTGGCGCAAATGGTGCCGGTAAATCGACCTTTTTAAAGCTTTTGGCTGGAGACATTGAATCCACAAATGGGCAGATTGCCAAAGACAAGAACACACGGCTCTCTTTCTTGAAGCAAGATCAGAACGAATTCGATGAAGAGACCGTGCTCAACACTGTTCTTATGGGTAACCAAAACCTTTACTCGATCATGAAAGAGCGAGAGGCCCTTTATGCCAAGCCTGACTTCTCTGATGCAGACGGCATTCGCTCTGCTGATCTTGAAGTCGAGTTTGCTGAGATGAATGGCTATGAAGCTGAATCTGAAGCTGGCATTCTGCTGGCAGGTCTTGGCATCCCTGTCGACAACAATGACAAGCTTATGAAAGAACTCGACGGCAGCCAGAAGGTTAAAGTGTTGTTGGCACAAGCCCTTTTTGGCGACCCAGACATTCTGCTTCTCGATGAGCCGACTAACCACTTAGACATCAGAGCTATCCAATGGCTTGAGAACTTCTTACTCGACTTTGAGAACACGGTAATAGTCGTGAGTCACGACCGGCATTTTATGAATCGTGTTTGCACTCACATCGCTGATATCGATTATGCCAAGATCAAGACCTACACAGGCAACTATGAGTTTTGGAGACAGTCTTGCGAGCTCAACCGTAAGATGCTAGCTGATCAAAACAAAAAGAGTGAAGCAAAAGCCAAAGAACTCAAAAAGTTTATTGCTCGATTTAGTGCAAATGCCTCGAAATCAAAGCAGGCAACTTCAAGGCAAAAGCAACTTGAAAAATTAGAACTGTCTGACATGCCCGTATCTTCTCGCCGCTACCCCTATGTTGGCTTTCAATCTAAGAAAGAGGCAGGCAAAGACATTCTCACTGTCGAAGGTCTCTCGAAACAGATAGAGGGCGAACAAGTTCTTAAAAACATCAATTTTAGAGTCGAGAACGGTGATAAAATTGCTTTTGTTGGCAACAATGATGTTGCGATCAGCACCTTGTTTGATCTCATTGCTGAAAAGACTGCTGCAGACTCTGGCGACATCAAATGGGGCATCACCACTAGTAACGACTATTTTCCGAGTGACAACTCAGAGTATTTCGATGGCTGCGAAGATAGCCTGGTTGACTGGCTCAGACAGTACTCTAGTGACAAAGATGAATCATTCATTCGCGGCTTTCTTGGCAAAATGTTGTTTAGTAAAGATGAAGCTCTAAAGAAAGCGAGTGTGCTGTCTGGAGGAGAAAAAGTTCGCTGTATGCTTTCAAAACTTATGTTGTCAGGAGCCAATGTTCTAATGCTCGACCACCCCACTGCGCACTTAGACCTCGAGTCTGTTTCTGCTCTTAATGATGGCCTTTGTAACTTTGAGGGCACCCTTATGTTTGCTTCACAAGATCATGAGTTCATTCAAACAGTAGCCAATCGCATTATATGCATTGATGAAACTGTGACCTTTGATGAGCCCGTGACTTTTGATGAGTACCTCGCAAAAACCAACAAGCTCAACTGAGGCAACCAATGAGATTCGAAAAGTACGACATTTCACCTGAAATCAAATCGAATCTCGAAGAGCTCGGTTTTCATAGAGCCACAGACATTCAGTACAAGGCCATACCGGCGATCTTGAATGACGAAGATGTACTTGCCATTGCTCAAACAGGTACCGGTAAAACTGCCGCTTTCGCTATACCCATTATCGACAAAATTCAGTACCTAAAGGCCAATAAAAAAACCGCTGGCATTCACTGCTTGGTCTTGGCACCTACTCGTGAGCTAGCACAACAGATTGGCAAGGTGTTTTCTAAAATTTCTAAGCGCACAAAAGCCAATAGCTACGCTGTATATGGCGGCGTTGATCAAGATCCTCAAATCAAACAACTTGCAGGCGGCGTCGATATCTTAATCGCCACCCCCGGCCGTATGTTTGACCTTATCCATCAAAAAGCCATTGATGTGAGCAAGGTTAAGACCCTTGTGCTTGATGAAGCCGATCACATGCTCGACCTGGGCTTTATTAAAGACATCGAGAGCATCAAAAGAAAGCTGACTCAAAGGCACCAGACTTTGTTTTTTTCTGCTACTATCAATAAAAAGATCAAAAAGCTCGCTTACTCTCAGATCAGATCAAACGCTCTTCGGATTCAAATTGCTCCTGAAAACCGGGTCTCAAAGAATGTGAGTCATTTTGTTGCCAAGGTTTCAATGGATGACAAAAGACACTTACTTGTGAACATCTTAAAAGATCAACCTGACACGAAATGCATTCTATTCACGAGAACCCAGGTGAGGGTCGAAAGAGTGGCAAAGCACTTAGCCAAGGCGGGCTTTACACCTCTTAGCCTTCATGGTGGCATGGACCAAAACGAGAGAGAGAAAAACCTCGAACAGTTTCGCGAACAGTCTGGCGGAGTGCTAATCGCAACTGATGTGACAGCCAGAGGCATTGATCTCAAAGGTATCAATTTGGTTATCAACTATGACCTGCCTGAAGACCCAGAGTACTACGTTCACAGAGTTGGCAGAACTGGCCGAGCCTTTGATTATGGTGAGGCATTGTCATTTTGTAGCCCCGAAGAAGCAGATAAGCTCAAAGTCATCGAAGAGTTTATTCAAGCTAAAATTGAAGTCGCTGATGTTCATGAGAGTGCACTTATTGACAAGTCGGCAGCTCCTCCAAAAAAGACGAATTTTGCAGAGCTAATTGAGCAAGAAGAAGAGATGTACAAGCAGAAGCAGCAGAAGAAAAAGAAATCAAAGAAAAAGCGATGATAAGGGTCTGATATGAACGCTCAACAGCTTGCTTTGTCATTTGCTCCACAAGACCTCCATCAAGGCGAAGAGATCTTTCAAAAAGATTTGGTATCGTCGCCTGGCACTTCAGACACTCAGGCCCAGGCCTACGTCAAACACAAAGGCAACCACCGAGTCATTCTCACCTCTGACGACATCACAAGTGCTGAAATTAATGCGAGCTGTAATTGTACTAAAGGTAAAAAGGGTCGCCTCTGTCAGCATGTCTGGTCAGTGATTTTAATGCTCGAATCGATGGAAGCTGATTTTTTGGCCCACAAGACTGACGTTTTAACTGCTGGCCCAGAACCCGAGTCAGCCGCCAGCCGCGAAGCCAAAATGCGGCAAGAGGCATACAAACAAAAAGTGAAAGAGCAGAACAGAGCTCGCAGACAAAAGTTAAAACAAGAGAAGAAGCAGTCGAAGTTTGCGGCTGTCACTTCGTACCCAGTAGAGGTAGAAGAGGCTTTGCAGTACTTTTCAGATAATGGCTTCGAACTAGCTCAGATGGCAACTATAGAGGCTCTAGAAAGTGCAAGAAAGTCTCTCGCAAAAGTCTTCCACCCAGACCTGGGTGGCACACACGAAGAGAGCCTCGCCCTGAATCACAACTTTGAAGTTTTGGCTCAATTTTTCGAATAAGAACTCAAACCTCACCTAAACCAAAAATATTGAAATCTCTTAGAAACCAGGGTATTGAACACTCCAGTATCTTTTCACTCAGCGCCCTGACCTCTCGCGCATTACTGCAGAACTTACTACTATTAGACCCAGGAAGAATTAAAAGGATAACCTCATGATCAGGTTCAGCTACTCGATTGTTTTGTTTTTCGGCATTTGGGCACATGCGCAGACTAGCGTTGAGGTGAATGAAGCCTATCTCTCTCAGGCTATACTCTTTGATGTGCAAGCCAGGCTTGATGTTGAAAGTTGTCTCAATTGGCTTGAGGAGAACGGAGATTCAGTCTCATTGGCCAATGGGCATATCTGCGATTTATCGCCGATGGCTTCAGAGGGAGAAGGTCAATTTCTTAAGAAACAAGGTGAAGCACCATTTTTAAAGAACCAGGTTACACTAGTTTCGAGCCCCTACGGTGATTTTGAATTTGAATTTAGGCCTTATCTAGATACTTTAAAGCTACCAATTTATGCGCACCCGGTGAGCCCGTCTGGCCCCTCTCTCGAGAGCCTGAGTAGAGAGCAAAGAATCGAACTGTTAAGACAATTACTTGAACAAAACCAATACCAGGTAATTATACCAAGAACCATAACCCAAATTGACTTCGATTCCCTAATGCCAAAGCCCGACCCAAATCGATATGAGCTCGTTGACAAAAGTATTTACTCAAGGACTATTCTGGTTGAAATCGGACCCCAGTTAGAAACTTGGTTTGTGTTCCCTGCCGTAGTGAATATGCCAATAGCATTTGGCTTTGATCTTTCGATACCCGCTGATACCACTACCACTTATGAGACCTACTTTCAGGTAGTGAACAAATTGGTCGACAACAGTCTTCCCTCTGAAGTTTTGTGGTCTAAGAACGCCCCTAATGGGTCTGGCTACAGAGCTATCATTTACACACAGCTATTTGTGCCGAATTCACTAATACTAGGCTTAGCCCCAATTGATGATGAAGAACAAGTGCCCCTGTCACTCGATGAGTCGAAGGCCCTCTTCTTGAAAACCATTAAGGGTTCTCAGATTTCACTTGAGCAATTCGTGCTAGTGCAGGAGTAGCCAGCCTCTAACGGCTTATGGCCGAACAAGTTATCAAACTCATTGACCAATTGAATGTCACTACACCAAAGCCGCACGCCTTTTTATAGCGCCGGCAAATTGGTCTAACCATTTACGTTTCACTCGATCAACATGAGCATGCAGTACCAATTGACGGCTATAGGGCTCGATCGCCTCGACCTCAAGTTCGATAATTTCACCTCTTTCAAGATTTTCTGTCATCGCAATCTTTGGCAAGTAAGCAACGGCGTCAGTATGCCTAATGATTTGAGCTGAATACCTCGTATTTTCTGAGCCTGGCCCATTAATACTGAGCATTTGCTTTTGTATCGGAGAAGGCTTGGCGATGAACCGGTTTGCTTCGATATAGCAAAAGCCAACTGTCTGCCAACCATGCAACGACGAAATCACAGGCTTTTTTGTTAACGGATGCCCTTTACGAACAAAAACTCCCCAATCGATTTGACCAAGGTTGATCGATTGCCACTCAGGCCCCAACACAACATCATCAAATGAGGCTATTAGATCGAGCAACCCCATTCTGCCCGCTCTTTCTGTACGCTCAGGGCTCATGTCGGTGAAGTCGAAAGTAACCTCAGGCAAAGAGTTTGCGAATTCTGCGAAAACCTCTCCTGAAACAAACTCGGTAATATAGGCGCGAGAACAAAACCTCAGACGAATTTTCTCGTTCGATATTCTTTCGACATCTCTTACCGATTCAATATCAGAAAGAGCTGACGTAATGATCTCAATAATGATCTCGCCCTCAGGGCTAATCGAATACCCCTTGCTCGATCGATTCAAAATCTTGTAGCCCAAAGACTCTTCTATGCTCAGAATTCTCTTCGTTAGATTTTGTGGATCAACTTTCTGCTGCCTAGCTAACTCACGTATCGAGCCCGAAAACGGAATC
Organism: Bdellovibrionales bacterium; assembly: GCA_013216195.1. Lineage (GTDB taxonomy): Bacteria > Bdellovibrionota > Bdellovibrionia > Bdellovibrionales > UBA1609 > JABSOQ01. Next base: position 19,425 of record JABSOQ010000041.1, on the reverse strand, counting down.
TGCGACAACATAGCAAGATCTTTAATTCTCAAATTCTCCAGCATTTTTAACTCCTTACACCTGTAGGTGTATAGCACATGTCTTTGGTGTAATTCATAACTATTCCTATGGTGTATTTATGAACTATACAATATTTTTCTAGGGTCTTAGGGTTTAGCCATTCACGAGGGGTGAATGACTAAACAGAGGAGACAAAATGAAGACTTTAATCAATATTTTATCAGCGTTTGTTATGGTAGCGAGCATTCATAGTGTGAGTTTGGCCGGTGGCAAAAAAGACATCGTCGACACAGCAGTATCAGCAGGTATCTTTAACACTCTAGTCACTGCAGTTCAGGCTGCTGACCTTGTTGATACACTCAAAAGCCCTGGCCCATTTACAGTGTACGCGCCAACAGACGAGGCCTTTGCTGCTCTACCTGAAGGAGCTCTAGATGCTCTTCTTGCAGACAAAGACGCGCTGACAAGCGTTTTGCTCTACCACGTTACACCTGGTGTGAACAGAACAGGTGACCTTGAAAAACTCACTAAGATCAACACGGTTCTTGGCGAAGACGTCATGTTTACAATCAACAAAGATGGTGACCTTGTATTGAACAACTCAAAGATCATTGTTCGTGACATTGAAGCTACCAACGGAGTGATTCAGGTCATCGATGCAGTTCTTCTGCCGTAACGGCCAGAATTTATACTGCTTACAGAACCCAAGCTAAGGATGGCTTGGGTTTTGTTGTTAAGCCCAATGGGCGAACATAAATTAACATCAAATTACTCTTCTAGCTGAGCCCTGGGCTTTGCCTTTTGTTCGAGAGACTCCGGCCGTGCTAGACAGAATTTTCACAATCAAACAGCTTACTAACTTTACCGCCTGGGGAGGGTACTGAACATGAAAGCCATTTTAATCGCTGCGCTGGTCAGCTTGATTGCCAATAGTGCTGTTGCTGAAATTGAACCTCAACAAGACTTCGCCATGATGGCAGTTACCTAGGAGGGAGGATACCTTATAAGCAGTTGCTCGACCAATATTGTAACACCCGAGCAAGAGTGCACCCCTGAGTACATAATTAGCCCAGAGCAATCGGTTGAGTTGGCGCAGAAGTTTCGCAGAATTCGCAGAAGACAAAACATAGCAATCGGTGCGGCCTCTGTTATCACTATCGCCGGAGCTGGCATCTTCATCTACGGAGCTGGTGTTACATACGGGTTTATCGCTGCAGCAGGAGTCGACACTTTCTCTAAAGCCTTGGCGGTTGTGGCGACAGGAGTTGTGGCCGCACCGACGGTCACAGTAGGTGGTGTAACCATCATTCTCTCGTCAGAGGCTCTGCATCCAGCTTCACTTAGACAACTCAGAAAGACCTTCTTTCAACATGTGGAAGCCGATGACACCACGCCGATGGTTTTCGAAATGAAGATTTATGACAGGTTCGTGCGTAAATACTCTGATTATTTAACAGCAGTGAATTAGAGTTCATCCGAAAGCCTTAAGCGCGAGGCTTAGTCTCGCGTTCTCGGCTTACTGGTCTCGGTCTCTAAACCTTTTTAAAATCAGGTGCAAGAGTCGACTTTGATTTGTCTCTGTTGACTCAGGGTAGCTTCAGACTACTGCTCTCTTACTGAGAGTTTGGCCGCAATCGCTTCGCCAAGATAGAGCTCTATAATTGAGGCCCACTGTTGATAACCCTTAAAGGTGTAGTGCCTGCAGTCAGAAGAGACCTCGACTGCCCCCGGCTCACGAGTTAATTCGTAGCTATCTATGTAGTCGCAAATCGCACCACTTTCGTTTGCCATTTCATTAAGCGCTCTCTTGATCGACCTATTGACTAGTAGCCGTTGGTAATTTGATCTCGCACACCTTTCAGCGTCCGTTGCTGCTGCTCCTATCCAGATGCAGCTGGCACCAGACTCTATAACCTGCCTCACAAGTGTTTTCACCAGAGGCTCTGCTGCCACGGGATCTGCCGAATGGTTACCCCCCAACTGAACAATTACGATCTCAGGTGCCGCCTCAAGAACTAAATCTAATTGAGCAGACCTGCCACGTTTTGAATACTGTGTCTGATTGTTTAGAGTTTCCATGTAACCACAACTGGTAGAGAAGTTGCCATTCAGGTAGTAGTGGATGCCTGCTCCGCAGACACCTTGCCCAAAAACAATATTTTCATTTGCTAGTGAAGAATCTGAATATTTAAACAGCCTGCCAAACAGACTCCAGCTCACACTACTGTGAGAGTCTCCAATGTAGGCAATTTTAGCAGACTCACTATAGGCGGGACCCGCAGATAGTAAGAGTGAAGAGGCTACTAAAATTTGTAAAAGCGATTTCGAAACAGTTGATCTTTTTGCCATGATGCTAGCAGAAGCCGAGTACTAAATGATGTCAACATCGGTCAAAACTAACCAGACCAAAACTGCAATAATTTTCACTCAGCATGTCTGGTTCTGCTCAAGGCGGCCAACAATCAACCTTCAGCTACACTCCTGAGACTCAATTAAAGAGGTATTGGAGTGGTGTTGTAACAATTCATACCAAATCTATTGATGTTCACGCCGGCAGCTCTAGCAATCGCTACGAAGAAATCTGAAGCCGTTCGGTTCCCGTAATCACCACCGTAGTTGCGGGTTATATCGACAACCTGACCGTTTCGCCTCTGAGCAAGTACACCACTGCCTCCCTCTTTTGTATTGCCAATTCTACCAACTCTTATAAGCCTACCTGTGCGGATGTTACCGCCTCCACCGCCGATCACTGAAAAGGTCGCTCTTCTTCGCGAGTGGTTACCATTACCCATACCTCCGACCAGTACGATCATGGTGTTATCAAGAATTGTGCGACCATCAAAGTCTCTCATTCGCTCTAGAGTTTGAGCGAAGTTTACGACTTTCTGCAGTCGGCTCTGTACTATTCCTGTATACATCTCTCTAGAATTTGTCTTGCTGCGACTGTAGTGTGCTACGTCTTGATGATAGCCCTGATAGTCTGAACCTCTGTTAATGCTGTTGCGCCTTCGTCCGCGACTATCTACCCAACTCACATCACTCATGTTTCGTGGGTTGGTACTCAATGTTAGAACCCCTACGTTGTGGGTGCCGGCCTGAAACCCAAGCTTCATAAATTCAAAGAAATGGTCAACTTCTCGATCGCCGCTGTCACCACGACCTGGCACCGATGAAATCGGATCAATTTGGCCCGCCGGTGCTGGCGGTACTATCTTTCTTGAAAGCTCATCAAGACCCTCAATATAGCTCTCAATTTTTCTCGATTGCGAGGAAGGCAAGTTATCCATGAGCCTATTCGCGTCAGCACCAAGCAAAGACAACAAACTCTGCTGAAAGCTAGAGTCTTGTGGTTGAGTGCTCGGTGAGCGTTGTTGCAGTGGCCGTATTATACTGTTGTAGGCCTCTAAAGAGCTGTCGAAGGCAGCTTGTTTTTGTCGATTACCATTGAAGCAATACCCAATGTTATCACTTTGAGAGAGCCGCAAAACTTGTGTGTTGAGCCTTTGCCCTAGTAACCAATCAATAGATGGCCCCAATGGCTCTGGTCTGTTTCGCCCGAGAGAGTTTGAACTTGCCTCACCTTCTGCCACTGAAGCTGTCAGGGCATCGGTAGCTCCAACATGGTGAGCATTGCCCCACTGAGCAAGGCGCAGACCATCGATAAATACCGATTTGTCCTTCAAGGCATTCAGAGGTTGCCAGATAGTCGGGATCCTAAAGTCGGTTTCACTGCCTGTGAAGCTCTCGTAACCCGGGTCAATGCCCCAGCCATGATCCAAAAGTACAAAAAGTGTGCGAACAGGCGCTCGCCCCGCAGACTGTGCGAGAGCCAATGGGCTTCTCAGCATTGGGCAAGCGAGACCAGAGGCCATACCAAACATCTTGAGTAGCTCTCTTCTATTCATTTTGTAATTCGCTTTAGACATAATTCCCCCTTACCGTTGTCTGTCCAAAAAGCTTGGCAGATCAACGAGACCTTCAAGCAATGCATCGATTTCATTATTCCGACTATTTAGATTTCTTTGAAAGTTACGAGCCTCACAAGAGTTATTTGTAGGCTGCTGACCAAGAGCAAACTTTACGAACTTACTCGATACACAAGTCTTCATCGAATCTGTTGCTACAAGCTTGCGAATGTAGTCAGTGCTGTTTTGAAACTGAATATTGAGAGATGAACCAGTGGCAAGTGTGCCCGAGGAGTCAATTCTTACGTTTTGCTTCTCAGTCAAACGAAACTGTCCCAATAAGTCGAAGTTCTCAAAACCGTAACCGGCAGGGTCAATTTTTGAGTGACAAGACACGCAGGCCGGCTGTGAGCTGTGCTTCACATGAAGAATCTCTCTTTCTGTTGCAGTTGCTTCGTTAAAGTCAGCTGGCAAATCAGACTCTTCAACTTCAGGCAAATCATCTGGTGGCTCTCCGAGGTTCTCACAAAGTAGCTGTTGTAAAGTGAAGACTCCTCTGTGAATGATACCTGACCGACTAGCCGACGAATGAACCGCCAAGAATGCTGGATGTGACAAAATACCCTCTCTGCGATTCGCTGGAAAACTAGTCAAGCGACTTTGCGAACCGAAGGAGCCATTTGATAGGCCAAAAAGACTTGCAGTCTGATTGTTAACATAGAACTGCTGACCCTCGAAGACCTCCATGTAGCTTGCGTCTGCAGCTGTAACTGCATCTACTATAGAGCGTCTTGCACTAGAGAGAAGTGCACTTCGCGTACTCGTGGTAAATCGAGGGGCCTTGTCTACTGTTATGACGTTTTCTAACTTGAGGAAATCGACGTAGAACTCACCCATTCCCACAGCAAACTTAGAATCGGCCTTCATTCTTGAGATCTGTTGTTTAATAACCTGTTTGTCGTGTAGACGGCTCTGGCTCGCCAAGGTGTAAAGCTGGTTGTCTGGTGGAGAGTTCCAAAGAGTGTAAGACAGTAGCGACGCGACCTCATAATGAGTGAGTCTTCGTCGGTTACCACTCACTGTGCCAACTTCAGTGCGAAACCAAAAGTTTGGCGATACCAAAAGAGCCGAGAGCGCAAACTTTAGCCTGTCTTCATTGTTGCGTAAATTTGCCTGCCCAAGACGATTTGAGTATTGACTCATCTCTTGGCTTGTCAGTGGTCGCCTCCACAGAGCGTAGCCGTAGTCTCGGTAGATATTGTTAACACAATTTGCGTTACCATTGTTGCGGCAGTTGCGCACAGGCTGAAAATCACTAATGATCTTTGCAACCAAGCCTTCTGTCGCTTCATAAATTCGATTCAGGCGAATCGAGTTGATATCAAGCTGATTAGGGTCATTATTTAAGCCAATCTTGATGTAAGAGTCGCCCAAATCGGCAAAATCAGAGCTTGAGAAAATGTTGCCGAAGACAGCAGTTAAAGTTCTTTCACTCTGAGCCTGAGTCAACCTTCGAATCTGAGGCTCTAGTAGAGGTCGATCTTCGCACTCAGCGCTAGCACTCAAGGCCTGAGCGATTGCCTGAGTTTGTATACCATTCAAAGACAAACCTTGCATACTAGGAATCGTGGCTAGTGCAGTGTCGATTTGAGAAGCAGACCGATTTGCTTTTGACGAGTAATCTAGTGAGCTATGGCAACCTGCACAGTTCATTGCGTATAACTGCGCACCATCATATTGGCGGTCTTTATCTAGAGGGAAATGATCCTCTGTATCTGGCACACCATCACCATCGTCATCATTGTCCATATCGTTGGCAATTCCATCATTATCAGTATCAAGAGCATTTACGCTTGAGCGAATCTCAAGGGCATTCACAATTGGGTTGTCTACACCAGGGATGAACTCGATATTCAGTTGGCCGTCTGTAACGTCGACCTCGAAACTACGCTTTAGCACTCGGTAAGCACCACCAGCCTCACGATATACGTCGAGGTCTGTCACAACTTGCTGGCTTTCTATTTCTATATCGAAAAGCCGCCCACCATTTCGAAAAACCGGCTGATAGAGCTCCACAAAATAAAGAGAAACCTCATAGCGACCTTGAGTTAAGTTGAAGTCATAAGACAGCCTGTCTTCATTGGCAGGGTTAAATCGCTTCGTTCTGAAAAGGTACTGATTCGGGCTTCCTACTATTGTTACGTCTTCACCATAATCCCAAGGTCGGCCATTAGAAAAGTTGCTATCAGCAGCCCATGTCTGACCTTGATCATCAATAAACTGATCTCCACCTACATTGATGCGAGCAAAAAGCGCCCTCTCCTGAGGGGATGAATCGGGTGGCTCAGGAGAGGGACTAGGGGTTGGCGCTGGATCGGGGTTGTTTCTGGGTGGCCCAGGGGAACCACCTTCATTTTCTTCTTCAGGCATTTCACCCACAACCACTGGGGGTGGCGTAGGCATGTTAATTGGCTCTGGGCTAAGCGCCAATTCGAGTTCAACCATTTGCTGCTCGTTCAGCCGCAAATTAGCCATTTGAGGAATGTTGGCCAGAGCATACTTGATTCTTATAACTGTAGCGCTCTTCTTCGCTGAACTCTCGATTGGACCGTGGCAGTTCAAACACATGTTTGAGTAAGTGTTCTTGCCCGAAGCGATGAACAGCTCCAGCTCTTCTTCTGACTGTATGGAGTTTACTGTCTCCACTGCTTCATCAGAAAGAATGCCGCTCTCGCTAGTCTCAAGAAACTGCTTTGGTCTAAAGCTCGAATATGTGCAAGAAACTGAGCCTAGTAGCATTAGAAGAACCAAAATTAATCTGTTCATGTTCTTACCCCCACACGTGCGAACAACTGCAATCAGTTTAGGGCTAAGCTCATACACTTTCGACTGATTTGAGTGGGACTAAAGAAGTGTAAGTTGTTGTAATATTTATGGTATTTAAGGTCGACTGCGGACTGTCGAACTGCTTTTCAGACTGTCTGAAGGCCTATTTCAGTAGATAGGCTGGCAAAATTTGAATTCTTGAATTGCGAGTGTCAGCTATGAACAAGTTGCCATCTTCATCAACTTCGATGCCATCAGGCCTGTTGAACTCGCCGTATCCCCAGCCACGCTTACCAATCACCTTTTTAAAGTTGCCATTAACATTGAAGACGACGATTCGATCATTTTTAGGATCGGCGATGTAGAACTGCTTCAACTTAGAACAGAATATGATCTCAGTGGGCTCCTTCATTGCCTTCAACCCAAGGTCTTCTAACCGATCAAACTGCTGCAACACTCCTCCAGTTTTTCGATAGAAGGTTGTTCCAGCATCTCCAAAACGCTCTTGAAAGACAATTTTTCCTTCAACGAAGACTGCACTCTGAGGAGTACCCCAGCCTCTTACCTTTCTCACAAATCGACCTGACTTGGTCCACGTTTTTAAACTATCAGAGCCATCTTCAGTTATGTGTAACAGTCCGTCAGCCACAATAACATCACGAGGCTGGTAAAGATCCTTACCTGACGATCCTCTTGCGCCCAAAGAGCGAACAAAACCTTCGTCATTGTAGACGTCGATACGGTGATGGCGGGTATTAACAGCATAGATGACCCCAGCGTCGTCAACGGCAAACTTTTCGGCATCATTGATCGATCTATCAGATCCAGAACCTCTCTGAACCCTGATCTCTCCGAGGTATTCACCTGCAACCGAATACTTAACGAACCTCGAGTTACCGTCGTCAAGTACGTAGACTGTGCCATTTCTAATCTCGATGTCTTTCGGATTTCGAAAATAGAAATCACCTACCGCTTTTCTACCATAGCGACCAATCATATTTCTGTCTTCGTCGTACCTAAGAATGTTATTACCATTGGCCTCTGTCACTGCGAAGCCACCATCTGAGAGAGGCAGCACCCCCCAGATACCGCTTAATGAGCTTCCATCTGCCCTATCAAAAACTGGCTCACGAGTGTGACCAGTCTCTTTGTCAATAATCTTGGTTCGCCCCCAAGCGTTGGCAGACCTGGCTGTAGTTAGCATTACCTTTTCAGCACCCCAAAGTACCATTTCGATTACCGCTGAGTTCTCAGATTGAAAATTAAGACTATTGGCAGTAGCTTGCTGGCTTCTCAGCAGTACTCCTTGAGAGTTGTACCATTCAAGCCTTACTCCCCTTCTTGCTACCACAGCTTCGCCAGTCACCTCAAAGGCCAAAGCGTTTGCCGGTCGTGAATTCGAGCCAGCAAACCTTACAGTACTTAGAAGCTGACCTGATGGCCCAAACAAAAAGTAGCCGTCTTCACATAAGACCGCAAACTGCTTAGAGGGGCTGAGAGAGATATCTTGAATGCCACCGCAAGAATTCCAATAGTCGCCATTTGAGTCATCTATGGTGAACAGAATCGACTCTGTCCTGAGATCATAACCAAACAGTTTAGACGACTCATCGCTCACCACCGCGACCCCTGAGCCATTGTAGGCCATAAACTCAAGAGGTGCCTCATCTGTGGCAGCAGTCTCTTCAAGCCCCCATCGCCTCTTCACTTCACCAGAGACTGTAACTAAGGTGAGCGATGGTCTTTTACCCTCGAGAATCAGAAACTCATTTGTACCGTACTCGGCCAAAGATCTTGGGCTTTCGAAAAACCATTTGTTCAAACCCCAGATTTGAATATTTGAGGTTGCTGATTGGCCTTCTGAATCGTAAACGGTGACGACAACTGAACTGGCCTGTTCACGTGAACCAACTCTAAAGCTATAAACTCCTGGCGATACCTCAATAAACTGCCCAGAATCAAGGTTACTTACCAAGTTAAATGGCGGCCTCCCTCCGGTGACAGTTAACTCGACATCTTCACCACGAGTCATAACTGTTGGAGCCTCCAACACAAGCTTGCCATCATAGGCGTTACCGTTACCGCTTTCACTTGCTTGAAGACCACCTACTGAGGGATCAAGAGGTGCATAGGCCTGCGTGCAGTTTTGGAAACCGCAAAACAGAATGGGTATCGCAACAGCTGCGATCCATGTCGTAGTCTTTCTCTTGCCCAAAGAAAAGCCCCTCACCGTTAACTCCATGTTATCATAGGGTTTAACGTTCAAACTCAACTCGAGATCAAAACTGTCAAATTAAGTTGTGACAGTATCAATTCGAAACGCAAACCTTCTGTACAGTTCTTATCAAACCTCTTAACTTAGCTAGAGAGATCAACGTATGGACCCATCTAGTCTTAAGAATACCTCTGAAGGTGGCAAGTTCTCGACCCATATCTTTGGAACCAAAATACTATAACCACCTAAAACTTCAGGCAGTTTGAGAATCGACCGATACTGGTAAATGGGAGCTTTGAAACTACCAGACATTTTGAATTCAGCTGACAAAATGATTAGGTCTGGTCAAATCAATCAGGCCTGGTCGCTCATCAAAGACCTCTCACTCAATCAGCTTAGTCGTGATCGATTGCTCGAATTGTCAAACCTGGCAAGAAGAGTTCAGCAACCACTTTTTGCACTGCAGGCGCTCTCAAAATTTATCAAAAGACATGTGGAAGGAACTGACAAAGCTAAAGATGAAGAGGTTCTTGCTTACGTGGGTTCACTCATTAAGCTCGGTTTTTTTCGGGAATCTCAGGTCTGGCTCAATAGCCTAGATAGCAACAAAAACCCTCAGGTCTACGATCTCAAAGCTAGACTCTACATAGCAAAGTGGGAGTAATCTAAAGCAGCTCGTGAGCTAAAGAAATACTTGAGGCTTATTAAAAAAGAAAGTTACGCGTACCTAGTTGGCTCTCTCAATCTCTGTGCATCTTTGGTTTCCTCAAGTCAATCAGCTACTGCGCTAAAGCAACTCAAAAACATTCAGAAGATCGCCGAGCTGGGTGGTCACAAACTCATTCTGGGGAACACTTACGAGCTCGAAGCTCAAGCGCTAATGGCAATGAAAAGCTATGATGATGCCCTAGAGGCTCTAATGAAAAGTCAGAAGATTTTGGGAAACGACGGAAACATCTGGGCTTTCTACGTAAGAAAGTGGCGATACTTTATTGAGTGTCGCCAAAAGGGCTTCAGTGATGAAATGTTAGCTCGTGGCTTACGGCTGCAAAAGGAGTCGGTAGAATCTTGTTACTGGGAGGACAACCGTGAAATCGACCGCTTTCTGGCCACTCAACAACAAGACCAGCAGGCATTAATCAGAGTGTACTTTGGTACGCATTACGTAGAGTACCAAAAGCGTTTGATTGAAAACTACCCTGACAAGATAAAGATTCCACCTCAGATAGACTGTGCTTTCTTGAGAGCCGGCGCTGACAGCAAACTCTTTGACCCTAAAGCTGAACTTGCCTCCAGCCCAAAGCTTAGGATGTTGTTTCACGTCTTAACTCAAGATCTGTACCGCCCAACACCCTTAGGCTACATCTTCGATAGCATCTATGATGAAGATTACTTTGATCCCTTCCATACACCCGAGCGCATCTATGCACTGGTGCGAAGACTGCGTGAGAAAATAGGTGCTACAGGCCTATTTGATATTCAATGGGATACTTCTGGAGTTCAGCTCAAAGCCATCTCTCCTGTGCGCGTGCGCCTTTATCGAAAGGTCAAGGCTGACCGTGCAGACGACCTGCTGCCAGACTTACGCTCTCATTTCGGTAAAAAGTGGTTCACCTCTACCGAAGCAAGCAACTTTTTGGGCACTAGCAAGACCTCAACTGCCCGCTGGATTTCTCGCGCTCGAGAAATCTACAAGATGGAGCTTGAGGGCCGGGGCAAAAGCACTCGCTATCGCTTCAAATAAAAAACTCAACTTCATGGATCAAGAAAAGACGGTAGGAAACGGTCAGGTTCAAGTTCAAAAAAGAACCGTTGCTGAACATAGTCCGAAGAACCAACCCTAGACAACTCCGACCTAAACTCTCTTTCGCTACCAACAAAAACTTTTTCTGGGCTAACGAAGGACCCTTGGGCAAATTGTTGATAAGAACCATCAATGTAGAGGTGGTCTCCCAGCCCGTAATAGTTCGGTATTCTAAGAAAGACATGAAACCTGTTTTTCACCGCCTCAACCTCTACGTCAAAACGCTCCTCTATGAGCTGCTTCAAAGTACCGGCTGAGATTCGACAGTTGTTGTCTTCAAGGCTGCAGTCATTTAACTGTGCAAGGCGAATTAGCTCTTCAGAGAGAGCTCGAATTGCAGCCTCGAGACCCAGCTCTATTTTCTGTTGCTGCGCTAAGTGTTCACTTTGTCTCTTCATCTCGCCGGGGCAGGTCTGGGCCCAAATAGGCTGCCAAATGACCAACATTTGGACGACCACTAGAATTGTAATCGAAGTTACCTTCTGCACAGACCTCATAACCTTAAACAAATTCAATATTTAGGCCAAACCAGTCAGCTCGTGTCGGCCAAAAACTTCTGCTGCTGCAAATAAAGAATCGAGAGCCTCTTGAAAAGTGACTCTTAGGCTTCACAACTAGGGACACTGCTCTATAATTAACAGACAATGAGAGAAAAAGAGTGCTTCAAATGCCATATCTCTAAAGACGTACTTTTTCGGGCACGCTATGCCTATGAAAAAGACTGGCAGTTCTATTGCGAACCATGCCTAATTGAACTGAAGAAAGAGGTCTCAAACTACCAATACGGTGGCACCTGGAAAAAAAACAAAAAGACAAAGTGAACCAACGAGAGTTACTTCTCAGCTAGGCTGATCTTCTCAAGCTTTACAGAGCCATCTTTTGCAATGGTCACGCCTGTTGAGCCCTCGACACCTTCGATTGGATACTCGAAGACAACATTACAATACCCAGTTTTTTTGCAATCAAAAGTCGTAAATCTTAAAAAGGCCCCTTTGACCTTTGAATCTGCAACTATTCGAACTGGTTGTGAGAACTTTTCTAAACGTAAATTTACGTTTATCAGATTATCACTCAAAACCAATGGAGATCGCCCTTCAAGCTCCGAGTGAAAGTACTGCTGAAGAGGTTGGTATTCTAAAATTTCTTTTACGATCGCTTCGACTGGGTATATGCCCTTAAGACCCATACATTGCGGAAGTGCCACTACATTCTCTTGGTTAGCACACCACTCAGTTAAACTCTCAGTGCTCATGCAAGTGGGGTCACCGGGCTTAGCATTTCGGCATGCCACTTCTGGCGTGGGGGCAGAGGCATCTCTAAACGAACAGGCAGGTGAGCCCGCGGCCATAAAACAAAGTCCGATCCAAACACTCAAATTTTTAGTCATTTTGATCACTCCCCATAAAGCTGTAGATTGTCTGATGTGGTGCTTATTCTCAAATCATATTGAAAGTAGTTTCACTCGACCACTTGTTTATTAGACAGTGTCAGACGAACCACTCCCAAATCAAATCTGTTGAATCTAATACCAAATCAGGCGGCACTCGAATTGCTAATTTAGACCCCAAAGAGAGGGGTGAACTCATGAAATCAATAACCACTAAATCTGCAGTACTCTTGGCATTCACTTTCAGTTTGGTAGCACATGCACAGTCAAACGTTTGCGGCTCATTGAACCCTCACATTCCGCAGAACTGCAGCGAGTTCAACCGAGATGACAACGCCACAGCAATGCAAGAGCAGAGAGCGACACTTGAGAGCGTATCAATCGGTGCCCACTTTACTGAAGAATGTGTCGATGCGGCCGAATCTGCGTTTCAAGCTTGTTATGGGGAACTACCTGCGATGTCAGCTCCCTCATTGACCACAGGAAGCAGCATCGATCATTATGAAACTGTCGCAAGAGCTCATCAACAAGCCGCAAACACTTACAGTGAAAAGAGTTACAGCTGCATTCAAGCCGCGAGCAGCTGCCAAAAGAGCTGCAAAGCTGTCGCCGATGATATGGACAAATACTATGGGGCCGAGTTCCCACAGTTTTCTAATGCCGCCCACAAAATGAAGTCTATTTGTGGCCGAGACTTAGTCGCAGTGTCTTTTTTGTGCTGGGAAGGCAACAAACAGCATGCAGCTTACAACTCGACAGCAACAATGAACTGCAGCACCTCGCTGACACAAGAAAGAACAACTTTGCCGCAATATGTATGCACCAATGAAGCTCCGATTACCTGTCAGTGGATTAGCATGAGAATGCCAGCCTCAAATTAAAATTGAATCGAATCTCTGAGAAACCCTTTAACGGCATCTACTGATGCCTGGTTGGAGCGTCCCTTCAGATATGCCATTGAAATCGTATTGTTCAGGGGCTTACTGGAGCCCTCAATCACTTCGAGATCATGTTGTTTTAGAGACCTATAAAAGTGATCTGGCAAAATACCAACACCTAGCCCTGCGCTGATAAACTTGTAGACGGCATAGACGCTTTTGACCTTAGCCCTTACGTTTAAATGAATAGACTTCTTTCGCAGATGGTGCTGCATCCAACTCCTTAGAATTTGCTCACCGTCTTGAAAGGCCACATAATCAAGGCTCTCAAAGTAGGCCTTTGTCTTTTTGGCGTGACCTTTTGAAGCTAAGTACTTCTGACTTGCACACAAATAAAGAGTCTCTTTGGCTACTGGCTCAACCTCGACACTTTTATCAAAGCTGTAGCTGTCGACATAGGCAAAGTCGAGCTTGCCAGAGTAAAGGTCTTCTACCAATTTGGACGTTGAATCCAATTGCACATCGAAAACAATACCTGGGTGCCGTTCACCAAACTCTGCCAACTTTGGGATCACAACATGAGTGCCGAAATCAATCGGCAGCCCCATGGTCACTACACCTTTTAGAATGCCCTTCTCGCTATGCAGTTCAGAAATCGTATTTTCAATTTCGAGAAGGGCTGGCCTAGAAGACTGAAAAAGTCTTTTGCCAGCCTCAGTAGGTATAATCTTCTTATTGACCCTATCAAACAGCCTGAGACCCAGCTCATCTTCTAGAGCCAAGATATGCTGACTAACACCACTCTGTGTGAGATGCAGTTCTCTAGCTGCCGCAGTCATCGACTTCTCTTTGTAAACCGTCTCAAAGATCTTTAAATTGTTGAAATTGATATGGTCAACTCTCATGACTGCAAACCATATATTATTTAATTTGCGCCTCAATCATTAGATATTCTGATCAGCCAATTCACCTTTTTCTCAGCCAATTACCTGAAATCACCTAAAAATAGTTCATATCTTTGGCAGAAACCTTTTGATTGTGTAAAGAGATTTTTTCGATTCAAAAGCCCAAATTCATTACCAATTTTGATCTATGTGGATGTGTTTTAATAATTTTTCATTTTGGATGATCTGGGCCAGTATTGTTCCGGTAGACAGATTGAACTTTAAAAGACCCAAGGGGGGAAAACATGAAAGCCATAATCTCAGTTCTTCTTTTTGTTACAGCACTTCAAGCTCAAGCCCGTACACCACAGAGATATACAGAAGTTTCACTCGACGTTGTTTCGATCTCTAAGACTTCACCCCTAGCCAGCGAAGATCTTATTGGCGGAATGTTAGTAATTGACCACTACACTGACTCTGCACAGTTGATTCTGCACAAGGCAGCGCCTGTGTGCCCTCCTGGCCTTTACTGCACTCTTGCCATGCCAGCGCCAATCATCATTGAATTTGACAACCTACAGAGTGAACAAGATGCCTGCGGTTCATTTACTTTCACTGCAATCATAGATGATACAGCTTTTGACGGCCTAGTTGAGACTCTTGAAATCGTAGACAATACTTTTAATAAGTGCATGCACCTTGATGTTTTAGATCAATTTGAAGTGACCTACGCAACATATGCTCCTAGATCTCGAGTCACTTCTGAAGCCAAGTTTAGAGGACCAAAAGAAGACTTCATCACCCTACCAGTACAGCCTTACGCGGCCATGTAAGCCCCTCCACGCTTTAATAAACTTCGCTTTGAAAACTCGCCGACTTCCATCGGCGAGTTTCGATTTTGGAGCCTGACCCCGAAGTTTTACTGAAGCAAAGGGACAGGTCTTGTAGAGTATCCGATCTGTAGACACCCCTCCCAAACGATTTCGATTGAGTCTTTTTTCTTGATTTGGCATGCTCTACTCCTAAACCAAAGGAGATGCTCGGGCCGTGAAGTTCAAAAGGCGTGCATTCAGATACGCTCTTGTGGCGCTTGCAAACTTGATACTTCTCGAAGTTTCGTGTCTTGCCCTGGTGTTGATATTTGAAAATCCAAACCAAAGAACTCCCTTTTTTGGCTTCAAAGACACTCATCCCTACCTAGCATTCACTGAAAAACAAGTCGACTTTTCAGATCTCTTTTTAAAAGAGAAAGACCCAAAAAAATTCGCGGTGGGAATCTTTGGCGGGTCTGTGGCTATGCAAGTTTGTCTGCACGAAGCCGAAAAGCAAATACTCAAGAGCAGGCTTTCTCTCTCACGGGGAGATGTTGAAGTCATCTGCTACGCAACTGGAGGCTCAAGACACCCTCAGCAGCTTGTAGCTTACCAGCTTTATGGTGACTTATTGGATCTGGCAATATTTCTTGAGGGTGCAAATGAGATCCAGGCAAGAATTCGAAGAAAAGGTAAGCCCGAGTGGCCCATGAGGTACACATACTCTGACGAAGTGGGCTCTATAGAGAATGCACTTGATCTTCTTGCCACTCTTTCAATTTCAAAGCTGTACTATTGGGGCATTAATAAGCCAAACATGTCTTGGCCGTTCACGTTGAGAGCGCTGAAGCTTGCCACGACGAAGCTCGGTGTACACTACAGAGAGTACAAAAAAGACTATCACAATCGAACAGACAAATACTATACGCCAACAAAAGAGGGCCTCAGAGATATCTGGCTACGATCGCTGTCGAAGCTCGACAAAGTCATGTCAGCCAGAGCTCTGGTTCTCATACAGCCTTTTTTGCACTTCAAGCAGCCAGTTACTGACGACGAGAGAGAGTTTCTTGAAACAGAGTCAGATACTGATTTTCAATACATTAGTGAAATAACGAGCGACCTCGAAGCGGCCCAGTTCGATCGATTGACTGTCATTGGTTTACAGAGACTTTTTAAAGACTTCTCTGAAACCGCATTCATCGACGACGTGCACCTCAACCCACTTGGCTTAAGCGTATTATTGAATCAAATTGCAGAGATTGCCGATCGAGAGAGTACCAACCGTTAGCTCAAGACACAAACTCGCTGGCGAGGCGCTAAATGCATTGGTGCAGCACTGCTCTTTTTAGCATCTAGGTACATAGCCAGCCTTCGTGATATAAATTTTGAAGAGTCACATCAATTAGGGGGTATCTGTGAAAAAATCGGTGTTATTTCTGGCGATCTGTTCAGTGTTTTGCAATTTTAGCTTGGCCTATACCTTCACCCCAGACAGATCAGTACGGCAAGATTGCATCTCTTATGGCATGAATGGCGATTTTGAAATGATTCCTTATGAAGACCCGCGGTCAGCTGGAGCCTTTCGCATGACATTCAAAGATAGCGGCGAAGAAGTTACGGTTCGACAGTCCTCTCGACACCGAAACTTGTTTACATCAGTTGTCAGATGCTCTGTCGGTTGTTCAGGAGGGGTTGAAG
>JABSOQ010000041.1:0-3006 GCA_013216195.1 Bdellovibrionales bacterium | reverse complement strand
ATTATGGACAGGGACCGGGCAAAGAAAGCAAGGACCTAGCCCCGCCTGATAGTCTGGATTGGGACATGTATGTGGGACCCGCTGCCGAGACAACCTTTAATCCTAAAATACATCCCAAAGGCTTCAGAAACTTCCTCAACTTCGCCAATGGAACCTTTGTCTACGACCGTGACATTTGGTTTCCTGGTCGAGATAGAATCGTTGAATATTGCTCTGGCAGAGTTACTGACTAGCCAGTCAGCAATAGCCACAAGGCGGAACTAGCCAGAGCCTACAGCCCCCGATATCGCGTGTTGGGGTCAACCCTGTTAGAAGCCTCAACAACCCGGTAAAGCCAATTGCCAAATCGCTTGTACCAGACTTGCTTGATTGGTCTTTTTTTGAACAAAAGAATATTATTTTCCAAAACTCCCCCCACCTTCTAAAAATAAAGTACTGTTCACCAAAGTCATTCAACACCCTGGGAGACCCCAGAAATTGTTGATATTACTCAACTCTTGATGACCAACCCTGAACCGATTTCGGTTAATTGGGAGGTGTGGAATACGAGCCTAAACCCACAGGCTGGGGTATAGTTTGTGCACATTTGTGCAGCCATGTTTGAAAGCTTTTTCCCGAAACCAAAGTGGTTTCTTTTTTCAGCGCTTATATGGAGCGGCCTAATGGTTTGCCTTTGGTTCGGTTTCGGAGCTGAAATTGGCAGAGCCATCGGCTTCGCGATTCCTCAAGACAGCGCGAAAGAAGCAGGCCTTATTGGGCTAGACTATCTCTTCAGTGCTAGGTTTCTGTGGTTCGATACTTTTTTTATTCTTTCGAGCATTGTCTTTTTTGTTTTCTGGAGGCTTATCTGCCCGACCAAGTGGGCTCTTTGGTCAGTCTTGGGCTCTTGCGGAATCACCTTCTTGTCATACTGCACAGTTGAATACGCAGTTGCCTTTAATAACTGGCTTGGCCCCTACATGAACCTCGTTCAAGATGCACTGACCACAGATAAAGACGTTCAAAGTGGAGATCTCTACTCTTTGCTGATTTCAGGTGTCGAGATTTTCGCTTTCGGGGCTATAGTTTTTGTACTCAATCGCTTCTTGATTTCGCACTTTATCTTTCGCTGGCGTACTGCGATGAGTGACTACTACATCAACCACTGGCACCAAGTTCGGCACATTGAAGGCGCATCACAGCGAGTACAAGAAGACACAATGAAGTTCGCCAACATCATGGAAAAACTCGGAGTCAATTTTGTTGAAGCGGTGATGACATTAATCGCATTCATACCCGTTTTGGCAACCCTGTCGGTTCACGTGACTGAGCTACCTGTTGTGGGCAAGATACCTTACCCTTTGTGTTTCGCTGCATTTTTCTTCGCCGTTTTCGGTACAATGTTTTTGGGTCTACTTGGTCTAAAGTTACCTGGCCTAGAATATGAAAACCAAAAGGTCGAAGCCGCTTACCGAAAAGAGTTGGTAATGGGTGAAGACGACCCTGATCGGGCAGAAGTTGGGGTGCTACAAAGCCTCTATAGCGACATTCGCAAAAACTACTTCCGTTTGTACTTTCACTATTGCTACTTCAATTTCGGCAGACAGATTCTAATCTACACAAACTGGATCTTCATGCTATTCATTTTGGCTCCTACGATTGTGGCTGGCTCGATGACCTTTGGAATCTTTGGTCAAATACGCCTTGCTTTTTGGGAGGTGTCTCATGCTTTTCAATATCTAATAAAGTCGTGGCCAGAGGTCGTCGACATGCTCTCTGTCTACAAAAGGCTCTATCACTTTGAACAGGCCATCGAGCAGTACAAAGAAGATGGACTCTTGCCCGAAGAATCTGCCGGCTAATTCGACCCGCATTCAAGCTGACCTCGACCGATGAACATGATAGGGTTCATCTATGTTTAAAAGAACTAAGATTGGTATTATTGGGGCTGGGTTTGCTGGGCTCACAGCTGCTCGAGATCTTGCGAAGCAAAAAGATCTCTCTATCGAACTCATTGACCGCAGAAACTATCACTTGTTTCAACCACTCCTTTATCAAGTCGCTATGGCTGGTCTGAACCCCTCAGAGATAGCCGTGCCTATTCGCAGTATGTTTTCAGGTTTCAAGAATGTGAAGATCACCATGGCAGAAGTTCAACAAGTCGACGTGAAAAAGACTGCGGTGTACTTCGATGAACAGTGGCACCATTATGACTACTTGATACTGGCTATTGGTGCGAAGCATTTTTACTTTGGCAAAGACGACTGGGAAGCGACTGCACCAGGCTTGAAAACAATCGAACAAGCCACAGAGATTCGAAGAAGAATTCTTGTGGCATTTGAAATGGCAGAGAAAAATGAAGGAGAAGAGCAAGCTGAATATCTGACTTTTGCAGTGGTAGGTGGCGGCCCCACCGGGGTTGAGTTGGCAGGAGCTATTTCAGAGATGGCGCAAAAGACTCTTGTGAAAGATTATTCGCGAGCAAATCTGCGAGACACCAAAGTCTACCTTATCGAAGGTGGCCCAAGGGTTTTAGCAGCCTTTCCAGAGAACCTCTCGAGAAGAGCTGAGCAAGACCTTCAAAAGATGGGCGTCACTGTGGTCAAAAACAAACGAGCAAGTGATCTCACCCACGATGGCCTTAAAGTTGGAGACGACTGGCTAGCTTGCAAAACCATAATTTGGGCGGCCGGTGTAAAACCCGCTTCACTTACAGAAACCGTAGAGAGCGATAAAGATGCACAAGGCAGAGTAAAGGTTCAAGCCGATTTGAGCCTTCAAGAGAATAGCAACGTTTTTGCCTGCGGCGACATGACTCACTTCGAAGTCGAAGCCAATAAGAGCCTGCCAGGCATCGCTCCAGCTGCCATTCAACAAGGTCAGTTCGCAGCGAAATCAATTAAGAACGATCTCAAAGGTTTGCCAAGAGGCCAATTCAAATATTGGGACAAAGGTATCATGGCTACGATAGGCAGGAGCAAAGCTGTAGTGAGCTCAGGCCCCTTGCAGCTAACGGGGTTAATTGCT
>JABSOQ010000040.1 GCA_013216195.1 Bdellovibrionales bacterium | reverse complement strand
GGGGGGGACGGGCGCCGATGGCCCTGCTGCACCCCCATCTTCCTCCGCCACTAGCGGTGGTCGTGGAGCGAAGGGTGGAGCTGCTGGGTGCGGCTCATCAGGTGCTCACGCGGGTGATGGTGGCGTGTGTGGCCTAGGTGTTCCCGAAGAGGCTCTAGAGCTTTTGCTGCTGGTTGACACTCGAGGAGAAGAGGCTCTAGGGGGCACGAGAGGTTGTCATGGTACACCTGGCCCGGGTGGCCCGGGTGGAGATGGTGGTTCTGGTTGTACCTGGACAGAGCGAGAGAGCTATCAAACCACTGAGACCGACTCTGACGGAAAAACAAGAACTGTTACAAAGACAAGAACTGTTATTAAGTCTCGGCCTCCGGCGCCTGATGGCCCTCGTGGTTACACAGGTGATATCCCGTCACGTATTCTTAGAGATGGTGACGACGGGGTTAAAGGTAAAGTTGTCTACAATGTGAGGCGGTCAGACGGCACGGTCACAAAGCATGATGAGCGCTTTCTGCTAAAGCTTCAATGGTATGAGATTATCGATGAGCATGGTGACGGAATCTTAGAGCCTGGTGACTTGGTGAAAGTGAAAAACCTCACTGTTGCGAACTTAGGTGATATTGAGCTTCCTCACAACGCGAGAATCTTCGTGTCTGTTGGTGATTCAGAATACACAATGACCGAGCATATTGAGCTCGAGGTGCAAAACGGCATGAAGCCAGGTGAGTCGATCACATTCGATCAAGAGCTTGAGTTTCGAATCAAAAAGAACATTATGCCAGATGCGGCCCCCGAGGTCTTCGTGGTTGAAGATACAATTCTGCCCAGGTCATTTGTTACAAGTCAATTTGTCGATGCTGAGCTCGACGAGTTTCGTTCAGGTATACCCATTGAAATTCGCTACCCTATTAAGATCGAGCAAGTGACGCGGCTGAACACACTCTCTCCTGGTGAGGCCACGAGGTTTTCGTTTCGCATTGAAAACTTATCGAAGACCAGGGGCTTTGGTGAAGACAGCGATCTTGAGCGTGCGATCGCGGTTTGGATTGAGCGTGAAGGTGGAGACTTAGAGCAAGATCAGCTACAGTTTTTCACCACCGAAGGTACTCCTGTCAGTATTAAAGATCAGCTTGTTGAGGCGGTTCAAAAGCTAGGCCCTGGCGAGAGCGCAATTTTTGAGGGCATAGTAGGAATGAGGGCCGACGCAGACCTCTATAGATCTGGAGTTATAGGTGTGGGTCTTGAGATGGATACCAACGAGCAAGATATGCATCACATTCAGCACATCCCACTCAATTTCAGTGCAACGGGCTCTTACCACAGTGCCATTGATAGCGAATCAAAATATTTGCTCATTGCAAACCAAGAGATGAGACAAGACACCTTCCAAGCTTGGACTGGCTTAGTGAACTCACTGGGCTCAGAACTCGCGATTTGGGATATCTCCTACTACTCTTTCTTAGATCTGCTTGCTAAGTTGTCTGATGACGGCGTGGGTGGAGAGACATCGCTTGCGAAAGATTTTAAAGGTAAAACGATAATCATACCTGATCATATTTTCGAGTACCGACCAGGTGAACAAAATAGAGCGACCGATTTCTTACGCCAGATTGATTTAGTAAAAGCGCAAGAGATGTACGGTATTAACTTCTTAGTCGTAAGTGATCGGGGAGAGACGAGACCGCTTTTTGAAGAGCTGCGAACTGGCTACGCTGAGAACTTCAGCCGGCATTTTAAAAGCTCAGATGAACTTGTTGAAAACTTAGATGAACTTCAGGATCAAGATGTTGCAGACTTTAACTACACGCAAACAGTGATTCGCTCGTTTACGAAGAAACGCTACTTTCTTGGTGCCAGCAAAGAGAAAAACCTCATTCGTAGAGCACAAAAGCTGGCTTGGGAGCTTGCGAATAGCGATCCTGAGAACGAGTACACAGTGGTTCACAGGTATGACCCTCGTAGGCTTCACAGATTAGGTAACCTCTTCGGTGTAGATTGGTTTCCGACTTATTCACTTGGAACCCTTGAGATCCGAAGGCAGGCTTCGAAGCCTCATGGTATGGGTGTGCACATGAATGATGAAGAGTTTAACATTAACTCTGCGCCGTTTATTTACAGCCAGCGCTTGCTAACAGGTCTTCTCATGGCGACCCCAATTGATGATCGATTGAATCTGCTTGAAGATCTGATAGCTGAGAACCCTGACTTTGAAAATGACGAGGCTAGAAAGCAGCGCTTTGACGCCCTCATGGATTCAATTCAATTTGACATAGCTAACGAGACACAAGCGGCACTGATTCAATCTTGGAAGGGCAAGCCTGGTCTTGAGTCTTTGCTAAACGATTTGCCGATCTTGAAAGCTGTTGCCAACTCAGGTATACGGTTACAAGCGAAGTACGAGCCACAGCAACCGACTGAAGGCCAAACTGAGGGCGAGGCTTTTGATTATTTAAAAGAAGACTACGTAGCCGATCGTTTCTTGAGATTGGCGGCACAGCTTAAGGCTGTGGCTGATCACAATGTGCCTTGGTATGACAATATTGTGCCTGGTCAGAGCATGAACCAAAGGGTTAAGCGAGTCTACTCAGAGCAGCTCGGTCAATTCTTGCAGACCAGCTTCGGTATGGAGAAACAGAAGTGGACTTGGCTTGGCCGGTTGTTTGACAGCCGCACTGAAGGTGAGTCTGGCTTTTTGGATCACGATGTAAATAACCGTATTGCGGATTACGTCAAGGCCTACAGAGCTGGTTGGCGTGTTGACACTACTAACGAGGTTTTTGCCGACGTCACGCCTGAAGAGTTCCGCACTCCTGTAATGGGCTCTAGCCCCGATGTGATTTCTGGAGCTGAGGCCGATGAAAGAGATCAGAGGGCTCGCGCAAGAGAAGAGAGTGTCATTAATGAGGCTGAAGAGATGGGGCAGAATCGCGAGAACCTCACGGTTCAGCATCCAGGTCTTGCGGAGAGGCTAGGGATCGCGACATCGCCTGAAGAGGCAGTGAGTTGTGTTCGAGTGCTGAATAACAACTAGGGTGCCAGGCACCAAATGGTAGTGCGCACGAGTCATTTTGCATAAGGCGCTATGAGTCTTAGAATGCCAGGCACCAGTTGGTAGTGACTTGTATTCTTATTCTCTAGCCGAATGAACAGAGCTGCTTCTAACGTGGCTCTAGAGGGTAGCAGGTCAAGACAGTGTTGAATTCTCTACCACCACTAACTTTGGTTTGCAGCTGATAGCTGGTGGCAGAGATCTGCTGAAGGTTGAATAGAAACTTTGAAGACTCAAACACTCCAGGGCTGCTCTCTTCAATGAGCACTGGAGCTGTTTCAACCCGGGTTGAGCTAATGGCATCGACATTGGCTGACAACAAAACGACATGTGGCTGGCCTGTTTGGACAAACGGGTTAGATAGTTCTGCCAATGTAGAGTTCAAGAGCCCCGAATGATAGACGTCTAGGCGTCTTAGATAAAAGCCTTGGCGGCTCCCACCAAAGAGTAACTGGGCTAGACCGCTACCCCTTGAAACACTACCGCTTTGAATGTTGGCCCCTTGCGAGAAAAGGTCAAAATTAGAGCTATCTATAGCAAGAGCAAGTTTCTGAAAGTTGTTCTTAACGATCGGGGTATCAACCCTGCTTCCAGTGAGGTTGGAGTCGACAGAGTCGGGTGTCAAAAGCAACTGCCCCGCCGAAGCTCCTTGGAATTCAACCAGTGCCTGTGTTTGAGAGTCATCTTTGAAATCGTAGTCTAAAACTACTGACGCAGGGTCTTCAGATGAGGCTCCATCTCTCACCACTAAAGAATCAGCGGCTCGGGCTACCGTAGTCGCACCCGTTGCTATGTAAGACGATGCGAAGCTCTCTCGCTCCAATTGGGCCCCGAATATGAGCACACCAGGATGTGCTGTACCAGCATAAGAGCCCCCTAAAGTGTTGTGGAAAAGCTCTACCTTAACTCGGGAACTGCTGCTGCCTGACTGGCTCCTCGAGTTTCGTCGCACACTGACTCGGAACCAGTTATTAGGCAGCTCTTCAAACCAACAAGAAGAGATGTTTCCTGAAAGGGATGAAAGAGTCTTTGTTTCGAAATTGAGAGTGCAGCGAGTCTGAGTTTCGTCAACAGAATAGAGCCGAACGGAAACAGAGCGGCCAGTTGCGATTGGCTTTGCAAACACCGAAAGCACGTAATTTGTGTTCTCATCCATATTGGTAGTTTGCTGAATATAGTGAAACCCATTTGCAGCGGTTTCGCTTAAGACATTGACGCTGGCTGCGTCTGGGCCGATCTCTGTGGCTGAGTTGATCACATTTGCGTTGAGGCGTGTCCAAGTCGCATTGGCAAAATCATTTGATCGAAGTAAGAGGTTGGCGCTTGATTCTTCAAGAAGTAATCCTAGGGGCTCGCCAGAAGGGCCATATTCTAATCTAGGCTCGTCATTAGTGGCAGTGTTTAGGACGCCAGACTGGCTCCAGTAGGTAGCTTGCGAAGCCCGGTTGAACCGAGTTTGTGGTGGAAGGCTGCTGCTTGACTGAAAATCATAGACTTCATCAGCAGGTGACGGGCTTGCGTCTATGTTTCGCAAAATTAGGTCAGTTCCGTCTTCAAATGCCGATGAGTTTCTTCGACAGAATAGTGAACTATCACTAGGTACCTGGTTTGGCCGTGATAAAAGTGCGGAGCCAATATTGAAAACCTCTGGGTTAAATGGCTGAAAGCCAGGAAAGTCAGCAATTGAAAACGGCTTCACCAGGCTGTCAATTGTGGTGCTGGTGATTGGGTCAATGCATGAAAGAGCGACCTCGGTGTTGGTAAACTCGGCTCGTAAGATACCACCGGCATGAGCGACTTGGTCAACTTCACAACTGTTGTACTCTGAGATTTGCTCATAAGTGGCCTCAGGCTTAGAGTCCTCACTGATGATTGTCTGGTTGGCTACTGGCAGCCCAAGTTTTCCTTCAAAGCCGTCACCATTGCCCGACACTCTAGTGGGCTGACTGGTTGAGAGTTTTACTTTGGGTGAGCAGTTCTGATATGAAAACAATACGATAGTCAGCAAGGCGATAAGAGAAGCCCTGCCAATCACAATGTGGCTTAGTAGTGTTTTTTTAGGATCTTTCACTCTTTCCCCATCCCTACTCAATAATACCATTTTTATCTCATCTCTAATGATAAAGAGCTGACAATAACAGTAGCACTTATGTTTTTGGCGCAAAAACCGTTAGTTAAGTATGGCTTATTCACCAGCAAGGTTAGACGAGATTGAAAAGTGCATCAAAATGGGACAATTCTCTCAGGCTCAGTCGATGTTTAAGCAAATCCGCATTAAAGATATTCCTAGAAAGTATGCCCTGAGAGCCTCTTCGTTAGCTAGGAGATGCGGCAAGGTCAACACCTCTTTGATGATCTTGAATCCAATTGTTCGAGCAAATAAGGCGATACTAAAGCCTGCTACATCCGAAGAGATTGTTGACTACGCGTTTTCTCTTCACCGAGTTGGAGCTACGGTAGAAGCTAAAAAGCTTTTTACTAACGGCGATCTGCTAAATATACAGCAAGCTCTTTTTTACTACTCAATAGTCTTATTTTCTTCGTGGGATTACGAAAAAGCGATTCCTTACCTTGAAAAGTACCTAAACGACTCTGAGTTAGATCATTATAAGGCGGCGATCGGTAAAGCCAATCTAGCAAGTGCCTTGATATTTGTTGGTCGGCAAGGCGAGGCACAAGCTTTGATCGAAGAGGTGCTAGGGTATTCTAAAAAACAAAGGTTGTCGCTTCTAGAGGATCACTGTACCGAGCTGCAGGCCCAGCTCTTCATGAGTCTCGGGCAGGCAAATGAGACTCTTAAGTGTTTGCAGAGGGGCTCTGCGCCCAATTTGATCGAGTCAAGCTCCTTAGGCCTTTGGACCCAAAAGTGGTCTGCCATAGCAGAGGCAACTCTCTCGCCCGACAATAAGTCAAAACAAAAACTTTTGGATCTGCAAGAACTAGCACGCAAGCAAGGGCAGTTCGAAGTCGATAGAGATTGCGACTTCTATTTGGCTAAAATTTTTGGCGACCAGGAAAGAGTCAAAAAGCTTTATTTTGGAACCCCTTTCAAGGACTACCTTACTAGGTTGAAGGGCTTACAATCAGGTTCAATGCCCAACTCGTATGATCTTAAGCTTGAGGTTGGCTTTGGCGGGGAGACTCTCGATCTGTCAACTTTTGAAAGGTTATCAAGCGCTCAGCCAGTGGCTATGTCTCAGTTAGACCGAGAAGTGTTGATTTCACTCACACGAGATTTTTATAAACCCAGATCACTAGGGAGCCTTTTTGGCGATGTGTTTGAAGAGGAGTACTATGATCCCTTTCACTCGCCAAACCGGATGTATCAGGTTGTTTTTCGAGCAAATGAAAAGTTCAGAGATCAAGGCCTCGATCTCTGCGTTCTTTCGAGTGAATTTGGTTACACTCTGGGAACCCAAAAGGGGTTTCAGTTACGGGTGACTCGAGATGAGGCCGAAGTCGCTCTAAGTGCTGATATGAGAAGGTATAAAAAAAGTCTGCCATGCTCTAGGCCCTTTTCTATACTCGATCTTCAAAATGTGTCAGGTTCTTCCAGGCGGTCTTTACAGCGATTTTTAGAAAAAGAAGTGGCTAAGGGAACCGTTGAGAGAATCGGAGCAGGTCGGTCTACGAAATACAAGTTTGTTGCCTAAAAGACTGGGCCCTCTGGCTCAGTGCAATTTTTGGTTTTGTTTACTAATATTTGGGTGTCATTTCAATTTTATCTAATCTTGCTGGCTCACCCTTGTTGCTGGTTCCAATCAACTGAATAGAGTCTCCATTACTGAGGTCAATCTGTATGCGTCTTACCCTCTTCGTTGATTTTGTTGCAAGTTTTGAAGCTGTTGATTGTGTCCATCTCCAGTTATCAATAACTTTGCCGTTCTGTTTGATCTGCATTTGAGCTTTTCCATCGTTCTCATCGAAGTAAGTGATTTTGAGCTCGAAGAGACCGCTACCGCTACCATGAGAGAAGCTGGCAACTCCTCTTGATCTTGTCGAAATCATCTCTTTGCCAGAGGCTGCTGCATTTCTTTGCACAGAGTAGCCCGACTCGAGATTAAGATTCTCCGCCTCGATAGAGTAGGCCTTTTTGTTGCTTTCAGAAACAGCTGCTTCTATGAATTCAAAGTCAAGATAGTCTGTGCGCAAAGGCTCTGATCGATCTGATTGCCCAATAAGTTCGATGACGTCTCCTGGATTCAGCTGAATTGATGCAAGTTCTTTTGTCGTTTTGGTTTTTGAATTGGCCAGTCGAGAGCCAAGGTTTTTGTCCCAGTTGAATGTTGATACGGGTTGCGAGTTCACAAGTACCTGCATACGACTCACACCATCTTGTTCGTCAAAGTAACCAAGAGTGAGTTTGTAAACACCAGCGGTGTCTTGAAAGGTGTAGCGAGCCACGCCCGAGCCTTTGACCTGAATCCAAGAGCCGTTAGAGGCGGCTTTGTTCGATTGAGCCTTGAACCCAGAGGTCAGGTTCATGTCTTCAGCTTCGATTCGGAAAGTTTGGTTCGACGAGTCAGTATCTTCTGGATCATCTTCAGGCGTTTGTTGCGCGGGGGTATCAAAAACTCCATCGAGCATTCCGTTTATATACTCTTCTATGTTGGTGTACCCATCTCCATCTCTGTCTAGGTTGGCATCGTTCAAATTGCGGTCATAGCCGTACTGGATTTCGAACCAATCTGGCATGCCGTCTTTGTCTGAGTCTTTAGAAGTGGCACCAGTGAAGGTGTAGACTTCGTAGCCGCCTTTTTGCTTTTGAGAGTCAATAATCATTGTAGTTCCTTCTTCGACTTCAGAAACGATTCTTCGATCAACGATGTCTAGTGAGCCAAGCCGTCTTGCACCAGCTTTTGAGAGAACTAAGGCCTTTACATCTTGGCTTCGTCTGACTTTTAGGCCGCTCGTTGCGAACGTTTCACGGCTCGTTATTGCCGATTTGTCACCCCTGTAGCTATTCATTGGGTGATATTGAATAAAGTTGTCATTCAAAAACACATCTGCTGGTGCAGAAATATGAAATGGGGCACGACTTTCTTTTCGGTGAGTATTTCGGCCATCTTCGTAGTAGTTACCCTTTACGGTAACTTCTGTGTAGACATCTGCCCCACCAATTCGAAGGCCTTGATGTGCGGCACCGTAGTTGGTGACGTAGTTGTTTACAATTTCCATTTCTGTTGCGCTCTTAATAAACGGATTTCTATGTCGATTGCTTGCCAAAAGATTTTTGGCGAAAGTCACTCTGTTAGGTGCACGATCTCGTTTTGAACTTCCGAAGAGTGCTCCCATTGAGTGAGGTGCTGGGCTCGACTTGCCCTCATCAATGTGAATGCTATTCTCAAGAGACTCTGCAATTATGTTATTGGTTAATGCGATGTTAGAAGCAGATCCCCAGATAGCCAGGCTTTCATCGATGCCCCAAGTAAAAGAATTGCTGTCGATAACCACGTTTTCTGCGCCGGTTCCCACCGATAGGTTGTCACGGCTTCGAGGTGTATCGCCGTCGGCTTCGTCGCCAGCTCGAATCTTCATTCCGCGTATAATGACGTCGTGAGTTTGAACCGTAATTCTGGCTCCAGAAACTACCACGCCATCTCCTGGAGCTGTTTGGCCAGCTAGGGTGACATATGGATTGGTAATTTTGATCTGCGACTTGAGCCGAATTCGACCTTCGATGGCAAAAATGATTGTTCGTGCGCCAGACTCTTCGAGTGCTTCACGTAAAGTCCCCGGGCCCTCGTTGTTTAAGCTAGTAACCTTAATGATCTTACCAGCTCTTCCGCCTGGAGTTGTTGTACCAAAACCCTGTGCGCCTGGGAAACTGGCAAGTTGCGCTGTGGCCGTTAATGAGAAAAACGCAGCTGCAGCTGTGATGAACTTTATGGCTATATTCAGCCTAGATTGAGTTTTCATTTCTACCCCCGATTGTTGAATGAAGATCAATATCGATCTGCTTTCAGTCTGGGGTATGTGAAAGAAGAATGAGCCTTATGTTTTTGGCGCGAATAAGGTGCCAGGCACCAAATGGTGGCTTATACGAGTCATTTCCCGTAGGGCACTATGTGATAGTTAATGGGCTGCAGGCATCCGGTGTTAGCTGAAATGGGGGGGGCAGGCACTAGATGGTGTAGAGTTTTGAGTCATTTTGATACGTGGCACTTGGCTTTAGAGATCAATACCCTGCCAAACGGGGTTTTTGGTGACGCTGTTGATCCAGGCACTCAACTCATCAGTGAGATTTCCTTGGCTGCCACCTAGTGGGGTGAAGCCAAAACCTAGGTCATCAAAGCCTGGTGCGATGTGCACAGTAGCAAAAGCTTTTACTCTTGGAAATCTTGGTAAGTAATCTTTAAAAATGAGTTCAAGGTCACGTGCCCTTGAAACGGCATTGTCTTCTGAGATCACACTCTGTTCAGCAATAAAGAAAGGTCTCTTAGTCACCTCGCCCCATGATGAGTATGCTAGTTCAAACTTGTTTCTAAACTCGGCATAGCTCGTGATGTGAACACTCTTGCCTACCCACTCAATATAATCATCTCCTGGGTAATAGTGTTCAGGTCTGTTCCAAAACGGCTTTTGCTCTTCTGTTGGCCTTTTGTTCATAAAGCCAGATGAGGCATACATGAACCAGCTGACCTCGACGCCCTCGTCTCTGAAAATGTCTATGACCCGCTTTATCGAGTCTCTCACTCTGTCAGGGCCATCTGGTACATTCGGGTCTCCATAGTTCCGGCTGAATTCGGTGGCAATGTTAAAATCAGAATCATCAACGCCTGGATCTTCTTTAAATGCGCTTATGCCGTTTGGGCCAAAGCTGTAAAAGGCATTGTTGTCGAATTCACCATACATGTTCAGCATGACTTGTGAATTCATTGAACCCACTTTTCGAGCAAATAGCCTGATGTAGTTAAGGTATTCACCATCGAGTAGCCAGGCAACGTTTGGAACATTAGGATAGGCCTCAGCCGGCACATCGACGAAGGGGAGAGGCATGGCCCATGAAATTGCAATCACAGTGTCTTCTGCGAATAGCTGATCGATCAATTCAAAATCGAGCTCTTCGATTGGCTGCGGGGGAACATCTTGATCTGGGTTGCTTGCTGCTTGCTCCATACCTTCGGCAGATAGCCAGTCGGCAAAAAAGTGAACAAGCTTAGGTGCCTTGTTGGTGGCCTGGGTTTGAACTTGATAGTCAGAGGCACTCATCAAGAATTGGCCGTTAAAGCCAGGGCTGTTTTTATTTACTAAAGAGTTTGCCAGTAGTTCATTGATCAGTGATCACGGGTAGTGGATCTGTGTCACTAGTTTGAGAATTATCGCCCGCAGGTTTGCTTGGTTTTAGTTCTGAACAGTTTTGGTTAAGCAAAACAAGGCCTACAATAAGAGTCGAGATAAAGATTGTGCCGATGGTTTTCTTCAGAACATGCCCCTTTGAAGAGATCTCAATTTTAAAAATCAAAAGCTTATTTGCTTAATTTTATCACAGCTCTCGAGAGGTCCAAAATGACCAACTGGTTGGTGTATTTGGTTTCCAATAGTGTGCAAAGTGTTTGAGATAGAGCAATTTGTAGTCAGGTGAGTTTCCTTAGGGTGCCAGGCACCGAACGGTAGTGCCCGTGCGTCGAACCTTACGTGAGCCACTTGTTGGCTGGTTCCACGCTAAATGATTCTCTAGCTTGCTTAACTAGCTTCTCATGCCTAGGCCAAAAACTGTTCTTCAGAATGAATTCCCGTATCACTTATCTGCCAGATGTATAAACCGAGAGTGGTTCCAGATCCCGATCGACAGAGTCTGGGAGATAATGTGTTCTCACCTGTTCTTTGCACATCGATGTTTTCAGCTTCAGATCCATCAATTTGTTTTGATGAACAATCATTTTCACTTATTGGCGACAACTCCTAATTCCAATATCGACAAAGTGATGGCGTTTTTTATGAAAAAGACGAGCGATGATCTATCTCGCGATTCTGGTCGGATAAATCAAACCTACGGCGGTCGGTATCACCGAGGTGTTATCACGAGCCACCATTATTACCTAAATGCTTACAAATACCTTTACCGAAACCCAGTTGAAGCAAACCTTGTAGATAAAGCAGAGAAATACAGGTATTCGACTTTACGAGGGCTGTTGGGTTTTGAGCATCTGTTGATCCCCATCGCTGAGGATACGACCCTGTTTTCGGATACTGAGGGGGTTTTAAGTTGGATCAACAGACAGCCTTCCAAAGACAGTTTAAATTCTGTGGCTGAGGCATTGAGAAAGCGCAAGTTTGTACTGCCGAGAGACCGAGGGAGCAGAAGACCAAATGTTCTAGAAAATGACTTGTTGTAGCTACCGTTTGGTGCCTGGCACCGTTTGGCGTTCCCTACGGGAGTCGAACCCGTGTCTTCGCCGTGAAAGGGCGATGTCCTAGGCCTCTAGACGAAGGGAACCTTAGGAAATGTCTTTTCGAAGTCAGTAAAAAACTGGTCACCCGCCATGGGCTCGAACCATGGACCCTCTCCTTAAAAGGGAGATGCTCTACCAACTGAGCTAGCGGGTGACATTCTTCAAAAAAGAAGGGCCCAATATTGTGAAAAAGGGCCCTAAGAGTCAACCGAGAAATTAAAAAAAAACTAATCGCAGTATCGAGATAGAGCGTTTTCTAGCTGATACATGGCTGGTGAGTTTTGAAAGATGATTGGGTGCCCATTAAACATGCCAAGGCCGCCCAAATGGATGTTGTGGCGTACACCATCTTGCACAGCTGGGTGGCAGTGGGTGACATGTTTTTGCACTAGACACTCGGCTTCTCGGCACAAAACGTGGCGAGAGAAGCTTTTGGAAGATTTGCAAAACACCTCATAAACCCAAGGCATCTCCATTTCAGCCATATCTGAACAGAGCGGGTAGCCCTCAAAGTCGGCGTTTACTGAAGCCCAGCTCAAGCTTGGTAGAGCCATTAGAATCGCGATTAACAGTGTTTTCATTGTGTACCTCCCCACTTTGTATGCGCTAGATATCGCAACACAGGAGGGCCGGCTAGGCGAACTTAGCGAAGGCTAAGCTTCTGAAATAATTAGCCTTCGATTAGATACAAATCCTGAAATATTCGGCTACGCAAATAGCGGTTTGAGCCAAAGAGTCTGTTTTCTGCCTGGCCCCACTGAGACCACGTCGATAGGGGTCGCCAACTCATTGCCAACAAATTGTATGTAGTCTGTGGCCTGAATAGGCAGATCCTTCATGTCGACCGCACCAGTGATATCTTCGCTCCAGCCTACAAGCTCTTTGTAGAGTGGTTTGCAGCGAGCCAGGTCACCAGGGGTAACTGGGTACTCTGTGATGGTTTCTCCATCTAGCTCATAAGCGTGGCAGACTTTGATCTTTTCAAAGCCACTCAACACGTCGAGTTTCATTAGGGCAATGTTGGTAATGCCGTTCACCCGAATTGCATATTTGAGTGCCACTAGGTCAAGCCAGCCGCAGCGTCTTTCTCTACCGGTTGTCGCTCCATACTCTTTACCCACATCGCGGAGTTTCGCACCAAGTTCATCATCGAGCTCTGTTGGAAAAGGGCCTGAACCCACTCGGGTTGTGTAAGCTTTGGTGATGGCCACGACTTTTTCGATACCACCGGGGCCGATTCCGGTACCTACCAGTGCCGAGCCTGCAATCGTTGAGCTACTGGTCACAAAGGGGTAAGTGCCGTGCAGAAGATCAAGTAAACTGCCTTGGGCTCCTTCGAACAGAACTTTTTTCTTTACCTTGAGAGCCTTGTGAACAATCAGCGATGTGTCTTTGCATCTGTAAGGTGCGAGCTCGTCAGTGAGGGGCTTCAGCTCCTCCATGACTGAGTCGACATTGATTGGCTCTTCTTTGTAGTAGTTCTCTAGAAGAAAATTCTTCTCTTTTATTGAGGCTTCAATTTTTTCTCGCAAACTATCGGGCTGAAACAGATCACCAAACAGAACAGCTTTGCGAGACGCTCTTTCTTCGTAAGCAGGGCCGATACCTTTGCCAGTGGTGCCTATCTTCTCATTGCCGAGGGCCTTTTCTCGAGCGGCATCTAATCGTTTGTGGTAGGGCAAAATCAGAGTGCACGAATCAGAGATAAGCAGCTGAGTTGGGTTTTGCAAAAGACCATTTGTTTTGAGAGCACGGATCTCTTGAGCAATAGTGGCGACATCGAGCACGACACCTGCTGCAATTACACATTTTGTTGATTCATGTAGCACGCCCGATGGCACTAGATGCAAGATAGTCTGCTTGCCGTCGACTTGAAGGGTATGGCCAGCGTTGGCTCCGCCTTGATAGCGAACGACCAAGTCTGCTTTCGCCGAAAAAACGTCGACGACTTTTCCTTTACCTTCATCTCCCCATTGCGATCCAACAACGATGGTGCCTGACATATGAATTGCCTCCTCTGTGATCCTCATTTTTTGAGAAAAACCAAGGTGTCTGATCAAACTCTGTTTGCATTGCCATTGCAAGATAAATGTCGTCAAACCCCTGGTAATAGGCCGATATATAGCTTTCTAGACGTCTCTAGGAGTCAAATTTGATGAGGTGCTTTGCCCATTCTTGTTTTGGAGGTAAACTGTCTGAAATTTCACCGTTTTGCAGGTAGCCGACAATTTTTCTAGCGGCCTCCATCGAACCCTGCTCTAAAGCATCTAGCGTGTAGGCGCCCATGTGGGCTGAGAGCAGCACGTTTGGCAGTTCCATCAAAGGCGATTGTTTTTTTAACGGTTCTTTCTCGAACACATCAAGTGCCGCTCCGTTAAGCATGCCAGTTCGCATTTTGACAGCCAGTTCAGTTTCGTTGATCACTCCGCCACGAGAGGCGTTTATCAGGTAGGCTTTTGGGTTGAAGTGCTCTAGCGTCTTCTCATTCACCATGTGCATTGTTTCTGTAGTGAGCGGAACGTGAAAAGTGACAATGTCAGAGGTCTTGAGAACTTCAATTAGCCCGAGAGATTTAACTTTATGCTGCTCGAACCGATCTTGTTCGACGTAAGGGTCGTGTGCGACCACTTGCATTTTGAAGGCTTTCGCCAACTCAGAGACTCTTCTGCCGATTCGGCCAAAGCCCACAATACCCAGTTGCATGCCCTCAAGTGAAGCCTTTCTCTTGAGCTCTGTGCGCCAGTAGTCTTTTCTAATCGCCTTGTCTGCAAGCACTAATGAACGCGTTAAGTTTAAGCATTGTGCAATGGTAAGCTGAGCAGTAGATTCGGTGTGGGCCGATGGGCAATACATTGCGACGATATTTCTTTCGGCCAAGGCCTCGAGGTCAAGATGGTCGAAGCCTACTGTGGCAGACACAATGACTTTTAGCTTGGGTGCCCGCGACAGTAGCTCTCGATTAACTCGGGTGGCCGACCTGATTAATAAAGCCTCAGTGTCTTTGAGATCGTCTGCTGTGAGCTCTCTTTGGGTGATGCTTGCTACTTGGTTCGCAAACATGGATTTCAAAAGAGCGATGGCCTCTATTGCGCAATCATTTGCGACAATGACTTTAGACATTTGAGCACATCTTTAAAAAAGACTCGGCTTGGTCTAACACAGTGTTGATTTGTTCTTCTGAAATTTCAGCGCCGAGGTCTTTTAGGCCGTAACCCAAAGCTTCGATCGCAGCTAAATGATCACTGTTGCCGATATCACCCATGTGGCCAAATCGAACAATCTTGCCTTTGAGATCGCCCTGACCACCCATCACGGTCAAATTGTACTTTTCTGCCAGGTGGGCCTTTAGCTTGCCAGCATCTACGGGCTCAGGGGGCACAAGAGCTGTGACTGAAGGCGAGGGGCTCAGTGAGTACTCGCACATTCCCATAGCCTTACCAGCTTTTCTCATGCTCTCTGAAAGATGCTGGGTGCGCATTATCATGTG
Source organism: Bdellovibrionales bacterium (assembly GCA_013216195.1). GTDB lineage: Bacteria > Bdellovibrionota > Bdellovibrionia > Bdellovibrionales > UBA1609 > JABSOQ01. The sequence goes on along the minus strand of JABSOQ010000040.1, from coordinate 12,864 downwards.
ATCCATGCCGTGCTCGAGTGCATCTGACAAGACGACATCGAGACCCTTAATAAGTGAGACTGCCGATGAAAAGTGAGTTTGTTGAATCTTATTTGCTTCGAGCTCAAGCTTCAGGTCGAAGTAGTATCTTGGAAGAGTGGCTTTTTCATTAGCTCGCCAGGCTTTTTCAGACATGGCGACCATAGATAGACCTGTAGGCAGGCCAAAGGCCTTTTGTGAGCCGGCAACCACCACGTCAAGGTGCCAACGGTCCATTGGCAAGTGAGTGCAGCCGACTGCCGTGATGCCGTCGACGAGCAAAAGCTTCTCGGTGTTTCTCGTCAGCTTCGATATGGCTTTGATGGGCTGCCATGTGCCTGTGCTAGTCTCGCAGGCCTGAGTCATGATGCCTTTTGCGTTCGGGAACTCTTCGATCATTCTTTTTACGTCTTCGATATCAGCGGCATGACCCCACTTCACATTCAATCTGTGAACCTTGAGGCCATACACCTCGGCAACGTCAGCCCACCTTGCGCCAAACTTGCCAGCTACAATGGCAATGATCTCATCGCCAGCAGAGAAACAGTTCACCAGGGCTGCCTCCATGCCACCGCTGCCTGTGCAAGGCAAAATCATGACAGGACATTCTGTTTGAAAGTAAGCTGGTAGGTTTTTGAGCACCCGCGCTAGAATCTCAGCGAATGCCGAAGTTCTGTGGTGAATCATGGGCTCGCTCATCGCTTTCTGAGCGGCTTCTGACACTTGAACGGGCCCTGGGGCCATTAAAAGGTACTTGTCGTCGAGATATCTCATAGCCGATCGACTATACAGTAGACTGCGAATCAGAAGCAAATGAGATGTCAGAGGCCATAAGAATTCGTGGCAATGCCCAATGCTTAGGCCTTCGGGCAATTCCGCTTGAAATCCAGCAGATAGCTGACTAGCCTGTGTTTGAGGGTTTTTATGCGCATTACGATAAGTCTCATCATCTTGATTCTGTCTGTTTCAACAGGCTGTGGTTACCGTGCAGGAAAGTCTCTCAGAACACTACCTGGTGGTTACGAGCAAGTCTCTGTGCCAATTTTCGAAAATCAAACTCAAATTGTTGCGATCGAGAGCTTCTTCACAAACGCTCTCATCGAACAGTTTGAAACTTCGAAGATCGCAAAAGTGGTTTCAACCGAAGTCGCCCCTGTGCTTTTGAAGGGCCGGATCTTAACGGTATCGATTCGTCGAGGAGCTCTGGTGACTGGTGGTGAAGGCAGTGAGATCAGTAGGCTCCCAGAGGGAACCTCTTTGGCAACTTCTTATCGGGTGGCATTGAAGACAGAGGTCTCGATGGTTCGTGCTTCTGATTCAAAAGTTCTGTGGAGTGGCTTTTTCGATGACGAGATTTTTTACCAGGGGCCTCGTGTTGGAGAAGAATTTGTCAACTCTGTGAATGCCAACTACAATCACTCGGTTCGTAGACAAAAGATTCAAGAGCTGGCAAACCAGATGATGCAAGAAGCCCACGATCGCGTAACGGAGAATTTTTGATGGCAAACACTTGGGACCTTAGACGACTTCAGATTGAGTGCAGCAAAGAGCGGGTTCAGCCTTTATATCTTATTTATGGAGAAGAGTCGTTCTTGATTGATGAAGCACTCACTGTGTTGAAGGCTGCGGCTCTAGGTGATGCTCTGTCTGATTTCAATCTCGACACTTTCTTTACAACCGAGACCAAGGTTGAAAACGTGCGTGATACTGTCGAGATGCTGCCTATGATGTCACAACGAAGAGTAGTTGTTTACAAAGACGTGCAGATGTTGAAAGAGAGCCAATGGGAGACCCTGTACCCAATTCTTGAAAACCCACTCGATACGACCTGCTTTATTTTGGTGGCGAACAAAATCGATAAGCGTAAGAAGTCTTTCAAAAAGATTTCACAAGCCGGTGTGATTGTTGAGCTCAAACGACCTTACGAAAATCAGATTCCTGTCTGGATAGACTACATTGCTTCAAAGTTCTCAATGACTCTTGAGCCAGAGGCCAAGAGCATGGTTCAGCAATTCGTTGGGTCGAATCTCTCAGAAATATACTCAGAAATGTCAAAAGTGCATTCCCTTATGGGAGCGGGCGCTCACATCACAACTGATGATGTTTTAAAGGTTATCTCTCGCTCTAAAGTCGAGACTGTATTTGATCTTGCCAAAGCTATTGGTGAAAACGACAGAGCTAGGGCTTTAACCTGCCTCGCCAATTTGTTGGAGTACGGCCAAAACGAAATTGGGGCATTGGCCCTGATCGCCAGGCACGTGAGAATTTTGTCCACAATTAAAGAGGGTTTGAGAGCTGGTCTAACCGGTACTCGATTAAGTTCAAAGGCTGGCGTTCCGCATTTCTTTCTCGGCGATTATGTTGGGCAGACCAAGCACTGGACTGATAAGAAAATCTCAAAGACTATTCATGCATTGCATGAAACCGATCGAGCATTAAAGTCTTCACCAATCTCAGGCCATATTTGGCTTGAGAACTTTATTATCAAGACTTGTAGCCCGAGCGCATAGGCTCAAAAGGTCTACAGCGCTTCATTCAGTAGCTTTTACATCTACTGTCGATGAGCTCCTTCAACGCTCGGCTGTCGATTTGCTCCTTCACTGGTCAGCTATGACTCCTCTTGCGTTGGTATAAGACCTGCATTTTAATCTCAGATTCTATTTGAAAGAGAAGGCAAATGATTGAGAGGGTTCTCAGATTCACACCCTATAAATTTGTGAAGGTCTGTTCAAAACTTGGCCTTTCAGGTATTTTGGTGTTTTGCAGTGGCTTTTGTTTGGCTCAGAGCTCATTGAGTAGTCTCGAGCCCTACAACGAGATCGCCGATCAAGGCGGGCAGCTGCGGTCGGCTTATAGAGCTATAGTTGATGGCTACGATAATCAGCTGCTCACACCCTCTCAGCAGAGAATTCAAAACCTTACGGTCAGCCCTCTTTCTGATCAAATTCAGATCCTACCGGTGCCTCTTGTTCTCGAACAAAGAGAGTACGATCGAATGAAAAAAGGAGTTGAGCAAAGAGCGATGGCACTTCGAGCTCTGTTTGAAGATGTCGTCTTGGGTGAGGGGAGGATCTACCAAGAGATCCAAGACATGACAGCTGCCCGAATTGATCAAGTCTTTCAGGCTGAGGGTTACTCGCTCGAGTTTTTGAAGGCGGTCTGGCGAACTCGAGAAATTTCAGCCTTTGCTGGATTCTATGGGCCCGATTTGATTCGCGGAGCTGAGGGCAAGTGGTATGTGCTCGAAGACAACATGGGCAATATCGGGGGCACAGCAGATCTAACGGCTGTCAACAACCTGGTAAGAGCTGAAGTGGGTGCGAGGTCGCACTCAAAATCACATCTTCAGATGTCTGTAGAGGCTTTTTTAGAAAGCCATGGTTTAACTGCAGATGACCCTGGGGTGTTGGCAATAACTTACCGTGATGCTCCTAAAGGGCCCGATTGGAATCGCCCAAAAGATATCGAAGATGAGCGTCGCTACCAGATACTTAAAGAGATGGGCTTTAAAAACCTAGTCATCGCAGATGGCCCGAGCAAAGAGGAGTGGGCAGGGCACATGCAGAAACGTTGGAAAGCAGTGGTCAACATAGCCCACCCTGATTTTGGCGACGACTACAGACTCTCTCGTCAGTACTCGCACGATTTTTTTGGAGGCTCGAGCACACCTTTTTTTAGATCCCCAGGAGCAAGCGTTGTTGGGTCAAAGTACTTTTCGGTGCACATCAACAAATTGATTGCCTTTTATCTTGGTCAAAGGCCGATTCTCAAGACGCCTGAGACCAAAGTGGTTACCGCCCAATCTTTAAGACGCAACCCACGTGCTTGGGTGGTTAAGGGCATCAACGGTCAACAGGGCTCGAGTGTAAAGGTACTTCAGCGAGCAACAGCCGATGAAATTGAATACATGCAAACACTGAGCGAAGACTGGCAGGCCTATTACGAGCTAGGTAGGGGTCAGATAAACTTCCCGAAGTGGGTGCAGCAGAGATACGTAGAACCTTCATATATACCAGCCGGGGTTCCAGACTCATGGGAGAGGTTCAGTGTTGATGTGAGGCCAATTAGTTACATGCATCAGGGGCAAGTGTTGGCTCCGACTGCACCTTGGGGCAGAGCTGTTTCAAAAACATCGGCAGAGTTGAACAACGTTTCAAGAGGAGCCTTTGAGTTGGGAGTTATGGTTGTGAACAGCTGCTCTGGCCAATTGATAGACTAATCTCTGCAAGGTGAAGTGTATTGAGTTCATCTTCCTGTCAGGTGCCTTCATTTATAGCAAAGCAAGTGATACTCACTACTCAAGAAGAAACCGAAGACAAAAGGCCTTGAAAATGATTGGAAGATACTTTCATAAAGTAGTTGGTGTATTTGCTGTTGCTGCAACCGCGACCTTGGCGCTGTCGGCTCCTTCGGGCCAGGCCGATATTTGCTCAGACGAAATCGCGTCGTCACCAATTTTTAAAAATGTCCAGCTTTGGTCTCAATTTCAACGACCTCTGATTCGAGCACAGAATAGTTTTAATGACCCTGAGTCTGCTCAGCTTCAAGTTTTTTATGGCGGCACTTCTAGCGGTAAAACTTTCGTCATTGGTAAGTACTTCAAATTTCTACTGCAAAAGCAAGAGCCTGTGTTCTTTGTAAGCACACACCCTGAAGGGCATTTTGAAGGCTCGTTATCTGGTCGTACCAACGGAGTTGATCTCAACTGGCACACAAATGTCGATTCGCTTGCTGAGTCGTTTTCAGAGCTTCCGTTTCCTTTGCACGTGTTTGAATCTGTTGATGGTGGTATCCAAAGGCTAGCTTCGGTGGCACCCAAGGGCACGATATTTTTGATCGACATAGGCTACAAAACCCCTGCTAACTTTGAGTTAGGTGCTTTGCTTTCAGTTCACCCCTTAGCTGCTATGAGACGAGTGTTGCTAGGTAGTGGGCATTCTGTCTTGGTAACTGTGAATGGGCGCGACGTAGAGGCACTGCAGTCTTATCTTGCACCCATGCAGTTTGGTGATTCGATTCGCATTCACGATCTAAATCGCTTGAATCAAAGCGATGAATTGCCAAGTAGATAACAGAGCCTGTTGGTTGGTGAGTTAAATTGATTTGAGAAGCTGTCGGCTTGGTAGATCAATTCGATGAGTGTCACTTTGGGTGCAATTTCAACTTACTCGCAGTTGATATCTTTCAGCAGAGTACGAAGCTGGTCATCTTTTTCGCCACAAAGAAATTTACCGGTTTTGCAAACCTCAGGCTGAAGCCAAGTCGAAGACCCATCGGGCTTGAACAATTCAATATCGGGGATGCCCAGAGCAAGGCAGACCATTTCTCCAGGTTCTGGTGGAGCTGGTTTGCAGATTTCAACTTCAGTCAAAATTTCAGCTAATTCGATCAAGGCATCTTCGGGTATAACGCAAGTTCTCTTCTGACCGCTGCTATCGGTGATCGTTAGCGTGGCTTCGGTGAGGTCAATAAAGGCCTTTTCGTTGTCTCGTTCAAAAGTCTTCAGCCCTTGAGAGTACTCGAGTTGAACATAGTCAGCCGCTTCGATATCAACTACCGCTTTATCAGATGAACCATCTGGTGCAATTTTGTTCTCGAGCATCTGCTCACAGTTTTGAAAAACCAGTAACAGTGATGAAGCTAGGGTTAAGGCCAATACGGCTTTCAGCATGAGTTTCGCCTCCATCTTAAAATTATACACGAAATTATGCAGATTGAGACAGAGTTTGAGCCAGAAGCAAATCCTGAATGATTTGGGTGTCTTATAGTGAGACACCGGCTACAGCGAGGCACTTTGAGGGCCGATAACCACAATATGGATGACCGCAAGTATGTAAAGCGCAGAAGAGTGCCTCGCCGTGAATATGACGGTAGAGTCGGTCTGCTTTACCGCGGGGCTTATGAGGTTTGCAGAGCTTCCCAAATTGGCGAGGGTGGAATGATGCTTCATACGCCCACAGAGATGCAGGTTGGTGACCGAGTGGTCCTCACTTTTAAGCCGCCTGGTGTAGAGCAAACGGTCGTTCAATCAACTGTTCGTTTTGCGATGCCTGAAGAGGATGGGCCTGGTTTCAAATACGGTCTGGAGTTTATGAACCTTGAGTTTCAAGCTAAGCGTCAGATTCGAAGCTTCGTTGCATCTAAAAAGGTGGCCGATATCAATATTTCTGCGTAGGGTTTTACTGGTAGAGGCCGATTGCACGCTCGTTAAGCATAAAAAAAGCCCCTAGAGACAGGAGCTTTTCTTAATCACTGAATGAAATGAGATTATTTTGATTAGTTAAGGCCAGCTACTTGCTTAGCAAGGCGGCTAACTTTTCTAGATGCCGTTTTGGCGTGGTAAAGGCCTTTTTGAGCCGCTTTACCAAGTTTACTCTCGTACGCCACCATTAGTGTTTTGGCGAGATCTGCGTTCTTTTCATCTAGAGCAACTCTCAATTTCTTTTCAAATGTTCTCACAGCTTTACGACTTTGTGAGTTTCTTGCCGCCTTGCGGATTGTTTGGCGAGCACGCTTCTTTGCCGACTTATGGTTTGCCAAGTTTCAGCCTCCAGTGATTAACTAATTTCAAGACGTTAGGGTTTAACACATGGCAGTTGTGCCCGCAAGGGGTGGGCCCGGATTCTTCTAGATTGAGCACACAAGGGCTATAGATTTGGCATCAGAAAAACCAAAAATCAAGAAAAATCAATCAGTTACGATATCTGCCCTGCTTATGTCGGCAGGCACATTTTTCAGCCGAATCTTGGGTTTTGTGAGAGATGCCGTTGTGGCAGCACTATTTGACCGCACTGTTACAGATGTGTTTGCGGCTGCTTTTGCCCTTCCAAACTTCTTCAGGCGGCTCTTGGGCGAGGGCTCTTTGTCGGTGGCTTTCATACCGGTTTACGTAGATCGAATAAATTCTGATGAGCAAGCAGCTGGGCAGGGGAGAGCTCAAGGGCTCGCCAATGCCGTATTTAGTTTGGTTATGCTGGCTAGCCTGGTTATCTGTGCCGCCTGTTTTATCGGAATGGAAGACTTACTGATGTTTTGGCTCGGTGAAGAAGAGTTCTTGAAGGTGCCTGGTAAGTTTGATCTCGCGGTAAAGCTGTCAAGGATTACGATCTTTTATTTGTTCTTAGTAACAGGCTATGCCTACTTTATGGCGGTTGCCCAGGCATGGAACCGCTTCTTTGTGCCGGCTCTGGCTCCGGCGTTGTTTAATTTCTTTTTTATACTCACAGTGTTTTTACCTGACTCTGTTTTTGGAGTTTCAGCTGAGAAGCTTGCATGGGCCGTCATACTCGGGGGAGTTGCTCAGACAGCCATGGTTGCAGTGTTGCTGTATAAAATGGGTGTGTTGCCTCGGCCGACTATGAAGATCAATTTGCCGGGAGTGAAAACGATCGGTTTGAACATGGCGCCGGGTATACTTGGTTTGGCCGCAAGCCAATTGATGAACATAATGAACCAAAAGTTTGCAGCTGGCCTCGAAGAAGGGGCGATGACCTACGTTTACTACACCAATCGTTTGCTTGAGCTGCCACAGTCTTTGATTGCAATTAGCATTGGCACGGCTCTGCTGCCGACGCTTTCGAGATTTCATGCCCAGGGTGATATGACGAGCTTTCAAAGAACCAGTGAAGAGCAGATTAAGCTATTCTGGTTTCTGGCTCTGCCTAGCGCCGTAGGTTTGTTTTTTCTGTCTACGCCGATTGTGGAGTTATTGTTTCAAAGAGGGCGGTGGGGCGCTGAAGACACTCTCGTGGTGTCGCTACTGGTGCAGATCATTTCACTTCAGCTTTTGTTTTCAGGCACCAGCCGAATTCTGATACCCGGCTTTTATGCCATGAAGAACACTTTGATTCCCGCGCTGATGACAACGGTTATTGTGACATTTCATATCGTTCTAGCTCCAATTCTTATGGCGAAGTATGGGGTTCAGGGGCTAGTCGGTTCGGTTGTGGTGACTGGGGCTGTTGGTTTGCTAGGCGTTGCCCTGGTGCACAGACGGTTTGTAGTGAAGCTTTCATATCTGAGCTTGCTTGGGCATGTTCTGAAGTTTCTACCTGGAGCCGGTCTAATAGCATGCCTTTGCGCTTTCGCTTACGAGCCATTTGATTCATCTATCAAGTCATGGCTCGGCAGTGGTGTTCTGGTCAGCCTTATGAGCCTCTTCACGATCATTGCTATATCTGGTGTCGTTTACTTTGGCATCGGCCATTTGCTTGGCCTGCCCGAATCGCAAAAGGTGACGAGACGGTTCATCAAGTCTTAACTACCAAGAGTCTGCGAGCTCTTCGTTATAGACAAATCGACTTTTGCCAAGGACCCATTCAAAGTACTTTTTGTTGTACCAAGAAAATCGTTGAGATTCGTCGATCTGACTGCAAACATATTCAGCTCTGTTCATGAGTTCTTTACTGTCAAATTTTCGGGGTAGCAGCTCTGAACCGCTTTTCTCAAAATTGATGAGCGTGTCTTCTGCAAGTAGCGTATCAAGCCATTGCTCTAAGTGAGCTTTGTTTGAGCGCTCTCGGTAGATGTCTTGGTCTACAACATAAAGCAAGAAAGCTCGTTCATCCCAATTGCCCTCCTTTGGGTGGCTGAACAGAACATTTTCTACAAGTAACGGATAGAGTTGTTTTGAGTTCCAGCCCAAAAACCTTTTTCGCAAAAACCAGAAAAGCCTATTGCACCAGTAAAGCTCTTGTTCCAAAAGCTTCTTAAAAGTTATCGGAGTGAGATCAAGAGTCTCAAGACAGTTAGAGTACAGTTGATGCCGATCTTTGCTTTCAAGGATGTGGTCGATCAAAGCTTCGCTATTCAGCTTCTTGTTTTCAAGCAAAAGAGAGCACTCAGACATAGTCAAATCTTTCAGGGGGGTGCTCTGAAGTGTGCGGAGGTCAGCGGCGGCAAAGCACTCCGCTTCGCTGTTGTCGTTGGCGAAGTGCTTTGTCATGTTTAAGGCAAGATCGCTGTATTTTTTATTGCTCCAAAAGTTCATGGCCTCTTCAAGCTTCTGCTTTTCATCAAGAGGGTTAAAGACAATGCCATCATAGTAGGGGCCTTTGAAAGCCTCATGAATGTTGTAATAAATGAATGAAGGAGTGCAGGACCAAAATACAATCTTGTCTGTAGAGCCCCGATGATGCTTTTTCAAGCAAGCGCTCAGTGAGTTTTTCAGTTGTGTGTCTAAGAAAAGGTTTCGGCCAAATTTGTCGTAATAATGTGTCCAGCTATCATCGACCACCAGGCCATACTTGTACAGGAAGTCTTGAATGCTAACGTGTACAACTCTTTCAGGGCTTTCAAAAATCGCATGCTCAAGTCTTTGCATCAGATCGTGTATTTCTTGATAGTAATAGCCGTAGTCCTCGTATGAGGCCTCAATGGTGGTGACGTCTGAAGCTAGCAAACTGGCTATTTGTCTGACACATGCGGTATCGAGATTGGGATTGCAAGAAGCCAATATAAAAGTTCTTGGTCCACCGTTTAGCGAGGCCTTTAACTTTGGTAACGCTTTGAAGTAAGAGTAGAGGTCTCCACTGTAGCTCATGATTAGGTTGGGTTCTTCAGGTACTCGCTAACTTTGCTCACGAACTCCTCAGCGACCTCATCTATTCGTTGAGTTGTGTTTTTCAGCCAATCACTAGCTGAGCTAGGGTAGGTTTTGATGGCCTCCATGTAAGAGTCAGCTGATACAGCAACTTTTGCTGAATCTGGCTCTTCTCCATTGGCAATTTGAGCCTGAAGTTGATTGGTAAGAGCTCTTTTGTAGCCTCCAACCAAGTCGGCCACAGACAGGCTAACCGTCTCGTCAAGAATTCTTTCGAGCTCAGAGTCGCCGAACTCGGCTCTTTCAAACTGAGCCTTGATGAGTTGCTCTCTTGCACTTCTATCAGGAGGCGGAATGAAAATAATGCGATCAAAGCGGCCGTGTCTGAGGGCTGCAGGGTCTATCAGCCAAGGGGCATTTGTTGATGCCATCAAAATTAAAGTCTCGTTCTCTGAAGTTGAATCATCGAGTTGATTCAGCACTTCGAGTAAAACTCTTTGTGCCCATGGTGCGTCCTTATACTTGTCTCGATTTATCAGTAGAGACTCAGCCTCATCCATCAATATGACACTGGGGAAGGTCTGTCGTGCGTATGAAAATAGGTTTGAGACGGCTTTTTCAGGCTCAGTTCGAGAGCTGCCCCAAGTGTCGCTTGGAGTAAACTGCACAACTCTTGCTTTCATTTCGCCAGCTGTTGCAAGTGAGGTGAAGGTCTTACCGCAACCAGGGGCTCCAAAGAATAGAATTTTACAGCCAGGTTCGATTTTGAGGTCTTCATAGATCTCCGGTTTCTGAAATGGCAACAAGACACTGGCTTTAATAAGCGCTTTTAAGTCTTTCATGCCGTAGATGTCTTCAAAGGTTGGAAGTTCTTTGTCTTTGAAAGTCGTATACTCTTTCACTATATGCATAATGCCGCCCATCGAGTTGCAAAACATTATTATCTCTTAGCTTGCAGGTGATGAACAGATCAGTTGGCAGTAGGCAGGCCGTTGGTCTCGAAAATTAAAGTTTGTTGATTAAGAGTCAGTCAAGTGTGCCGAGGCCGACAAGTAACGCTGTGGTTTGGGGATTCTTTAGACGCCTTTAAAGCTAAGAATCAGAGTTGAGATTGACTCTAAACTCCAAGGAGCAAGGCTGATATCTTGCCTGGCTCCTCGGCCATTTTAGCTTGGCTTTGGGCTGACGTAAGCCATGTAATTCGAATACTATTTCAGTCGGAGAGGTCTGTAAGTCAGGCCATACTCTGCAGCTATTAATGACATCATAAGCGGTTGATAAAACCGAGTGCCATGATTGCCATCTGTATTGCGGTGGTAATGAAAACGCTGAGCCCCAATTTGACTCTCAACCGTCTGAGCAAATTCAACTTCAGTTACCAAAGTTTGATCGATGCGGTCATCTAGAGCGTTGGTGAACATGTTGACATTTGCCGAGCCTCGAATCAGGTGGGCGTTCTGAGCTGGGCTAATGCTTTCAACGTAGGCTGCGAAATCGTCGTCTAAAATGTAGTCGCCATTAGAATCAATGTAAGGTGCTAGATCTGAGTGTGCGATTCGACCAAACCAAGAGTCGAAGAAACTGTCGCGAAGATCTAAGACGGGTACCACCGAGTTTAGCATACCAAAATTATCACCATGGTGAGCTGCCAATATAAGCGTAGTGAGGCCTCCCCATGACCGGCCCATCGCGGTCACTCTCTCTTTTGGTAGGCTAAGCTCTTTTTGAACAAATGTTGAGAACTCATTGATGTAGCCAATCATTTGGAGGCGATTTCGCGATCCGCGAATGAACCAATCGTGACCTCTTTCGCCGCCTCCAGGCATGTCTAAGGTCAGGTAGGCTCCCCCGAGTTCGAGGGCCATTTGCACTTCTTTTGGCTCTGGTGAATTTTTAATAGAGATCCAGCCATAGTATCGCAAGAACGCAAAACTAGGGTCTTCACCTTTTCTCGAATAGAGTCTTCCTGTGAGTAAGGTGCCATCTTCAGCTGTAAAAGACACGAGCCTTTGTTCAACCTGACTCGAGTCAAAATCGAGCTCTTGCTCGTTCGCTAAGAGCTTCAGCTGAAGGTCATCTAAAGTCAGTTCAAATACTTGGTTGCCCTTAAAGACATCTGAGAATACGGCCCGAGCAGACCGGCCGCCTGGTGCAAAGTTAAAGCGGCTTAGGTTCCCAAAAGAGGTCAAGCCAAAGTCAGAGACGTTGAAAGTGTTCTGGGCCCCGCTTTCGAGATTCAACACTTCTAAGCTGACATCTTGCTCGGGGATCGTGTGATATTGCAAAATCAGGTGGTCATCAGCTAACTCAGCCGTGTGAAGAACTTGGTTCTCTCTTCCAGCGACTAAGAATTCTTTAGAGGCTCCGTTCAAGAAGTCGACGACGACGATGCCGTATTTGTCTCCAGCTTCTGAGCTCAAGATGTAGGCTTTCCCTTTTCTCAGGCCAAGAAAAACTGCCACGTGTTTGTTGCGCTCGTAGGCCTTCTGCCAACTGTAAGTGCCGTCTTCTTGTAAGGTCCCTTGGTACATTGAGAAGGTGGTTTTGATTCCGACCGCTGGGTTGAGTAAGCGGTATGCCACCAAGGTCTCTTGGCCACCAACATCTACGATTTCAAAATTTTCAGCCAGGCCATGGTCAAAAACAATCTTGTCTTCACCAGTGTTAAGATTACGAAATCGTTGCTCAATTATTGGTTCAAGACCCTGCTCAACCTTCTCTTTGTCGTTCCAGTAACTGTAGTAAAGGCCATCGCTTGTCGAGTTCCAGGTAAAGCCTTGCATTCGGTTGACTACCGGCTCATTTGTCAGAACCCTTGGCTTTTCATTAACAGTTACAACATGCCACTCTCGAAGATCTTGCCCTTTGTACGATAGTGCATAGGCCACCTTCGACCCATTTTGGCTCACCTGAAATTTTGCGATGCCGTAGCCATCCTCGAATGTTGCCGAATCAACCAAAGTGATCTTACTTTCTGCTGTTGGGCTCCAAACCAGGTTGCCCTGTTCAACTTTGAGGCTGCCAAAAGCAAAAGCTGTAGAAGCCGTACTTGGAGTTTTCGTAGAAAGCTCACCCCACCTCTCATAAATGGGTTGATTCAAGGCCTGCTCGCAATGTGCAGATTTTCTCATCGCATATTCGTGAAGGCTTTCAGCCTGAGTCGTAGTAGTTATAAATGCCATGAGCCCACAAGCCGTTAGCCGTTTTGAAAGAGTCATCAAGGTTCTCCAATCTGCGATGTCCAAAATTGTTTTGAGGTGTTGGCTATACCAATGAAAACGGTCTGCCAAAAGTTAAGTTTTTGT